>JBJEWA010000013.1:0-22679 GCA_051884805.1 Kiritimatiellia bacterium
CACCGTGTGGGTGGACGACATGCAGGCCGAGTTCCTCGACCGCGCGCCGACTGCGGACGAGCTGGCGAGCGGGAAGACGTTCGCGACGCCCTACCGTCCGTCCGACCTCGACAAGGTGCGCTTCGAGGCGAAGCCGCCGGTGCGTTCGCCCGGCTTCGAGGCGAAGCGCCTGCCTCCGGGCGTGAAGCCCACGATCGACCTCGACGCGTGGACGCCCCATGCGGGGAAGAGTCCGGAATTCTGGGTGTACGACCGCAAGCCGAGCCATGCGACCGACGCCTGGATCGCGCTGGACGACGAGACGATCTGGGTCGGTGTCCGCTGCTACGGCGAGAAGTTCGTCTCGCGCGGCGACCGTCCCTACCGGCACGACAGCAGCGAAATCTACGGCGGGCACCGCACGAGCACGGAGTTCCTCGTCGATCCGAACGCGGACGGCCGCTACTGGCAGTTCGGCTTCAACGACTTCGGCGACAACGACATGGGCGCCGGGCGCAACGTCCGGTGGAGCGGCGAATGGATCCACGAGATCCGCGCGAACGAGCGGGCGGGTTCGACGGACTACCTCTACGGCATCCCGCTCAAGTACTTCGCCTCCAGCGAGATCCGGGACGCCTGGCCGCTCCTGATCGGCCGCAACGACGGTCCGGTCGGCGAGAGCTCCTGCAACGCGATCTCCCCGCTCGGCGGCTTCCATCGCCTCGCCTACTGGCCGATCGTGAAGATGCCGGCGGAGGTGATCGCGAAGTACCGGCTCAAGGCGAAGCCGGCCGGCGGCGGCGACGGCGCCCCGCACGTGCTCTCGCGGCTCGACTACTACATGAACGAGCCCGAGGCGAAGTTCCGCGTGACCTGGCCGGACGGACGGCGCGAGACGGTGGCGGTCGACATCCGCGCGCTGCCCTGCGGCACGAACGCGGTGACGGTCGCGGGACTGCCGGCCGTGGTCGTCAAGCGGCCCTACCGCAAGGGCGCGACGCAGGTGAACCACTTCACGCGTTCGCTGATGCACGACGGCCGGCCGATCTTCCACGCGGGGCCGTTCGTCGGCGACCTCCATTTCACCCACGTGTGGACCAAGGAGTTCCTGGAGGGGATGAGCGACTTCTTCAAGGCGCACGGTTTCAAGTACCAGCACGTGCTCATCCCGCAGAACACCGACCGGAACTTCCCGCTGTCCTACCGCAACGGCGAAGAGTATCTGCGGCGCACCGCCGAGAACGGCCAGATCGTCCTCCTGTGGACCGGCTTCGAGGAGTTCAAGCCGGACGCGGCGCCCGCCGAAGTCGCGCGCGTGATCGCGACCAACCGCCATTTCGCGGCGGAGTTCCAGCGGTGGAACCACATCTCGTCGGTCATCATCGCCGACGAGCCGGAGCTTTGCCGCAAGTCGGACGACGTCCGCGACCTGCTGCTGCGCATCAAGCCGTATTTCCCGTACCATCCCGTCCAGATGAACAACACGAACATGGGCATTCCGAACAACTATGCGGACCTGAAGACGGACGTGCTGATGCTCGACGACTACCTCACCAACTCCGAGGGGCGGTCGGTGAAGGAAATCGTCCGGCAGGCCGACGTCATGTGGCAGAAGGGGGCGCGGGAGGGCAAGCCCTGCTACTACTTCGTGATCGGCGCGAACATGCCGCTCCACTACAAGGAACCGAGCTACGCCGAGCAGATCGCGCAGTGCTGGGGCTGCATCTGCTCGGGCGTCACCGGCCTGAGCTGGTTCATGGGCACGCCGGTCACGCCCGGCAACTGGCGGGCGATGCGCGAGGTGGCGCACGAGACGACCGCGCTGGAGGAGATCCTGCTCTCGGAGGAGGAGATCGCTCCGGCCCGCGCATCCGTCGGCCGCTCCGACTTGCGGACGATCACCCGCCGGCGCGGCGACGAGATCCTGGTCGCCGCCTGCAACATCGACGTCGCCCGGCACGACGGCGTGACCTTCACGCTGCCGGAGGGCGCGCCGCGGGACGGCACCGTCGAAGTGCTCTTCGAAAACCGCAGCCTGAAGCTCGCGAACGGCGTCTTCGCCGACGACTTCGCGCCGCTGACGCGGCATCTGTACCGGCTGAAAAACCAGTAAACGGAGGACCAAAACGCCATGAAAACCCTTTTTGCCGCCATCTTCGCCGTCCTTGCGGCCACCCCGTCCACCGCCGGCGAGCGAGTGTTGCTCCAGGACTACTTCCAGACCCACGACAGCCTGTCCGACCACTGGCGGACCGTGCGCAAGGGCGGCGTGCCGAGCGTGGTGGACGGCAGGCTCCGCAAGCCGAGGAACTGCTCCAACCTCCGCTGGACGGGGACGGTGCCGTTCGACTGCGCCGTCGAGGCCGACATCGCGATGCGCCCGGCCTGGGGCAAGCTGAACGACGACCGCGGGAAGGGCTGGGCCGGCATCGAGCTCAAGGGCGGCGGCCATTTCGCCTTCCGGGCGGTCGGCGGGACCTTCCTGCTCGGCAACGGCTACTGCCGGTACTTGAAGATCGACGGCTATGAGGACGGCAAGCCGGTGCGGCTGAAGGTGATCCGCCGCCGCCGGGGCGTTTCGGCCGCCTATACCTTCCTCGTCAACGGCAAGTTCTGCGGCGACTTCACCGCGCCGATGCCGGAGAAGACGCTCCGCGAAGGCCGCGAGGAATGGCCGCAGCCGGAGCTCCACTCGACGGACAACGACATCGAAGTGACGCGCGTCGTCATCGCGGAGGTGACGGACGGCGAGTCTTCGCCCAACCTGATCGTCAATTCCGGCTTCGAGTACGACCAGGAGGGCCTGCCGGTCTTTTTCGGCTCCTGGGGCGAGTTCGCCTGGAACCGGCGCCCGGCGGTCGACTACGAGTGGGTCTATCTGCGGCGGATGACGGTCGATCGGCGCGAAAAGCATTCGGGCCGGCAGTCCCTGCGGGTGCTGGTCAACGACGCCTCGACGGCCATCGGCCTCTTCCCGACCTGCGGCAACGTCGCCATCGAAGGCATGACCGGCGTCTTCTCGCTGTGGATGAAGGCGTCACGGCCCGGAATCGAGGTGTCGATGCACTACGGGTCGTGTCGCAAGACGGTCGAGGTCGCGCAGGAGTGGGCGCGCTACGAGGTCGTCGCCGCCAAGCCTTTCGGCAAGCAGTCGTGGGCGGGGCGCCCGCTGTCGATGCGCGTGCACCATCCCGAGCGCCATGACGCGGTGCTGTGGATCGACGACTTGCAGGCGGAGCTGAGGACGGGGACCAACCCGGCGCCGGAGCGCGCGTGGGCGAGCGCGTACCGTCCGGCGGACAACGACGCGGTGCGGATCGGCACGGCCCTGGCCGCCGCGCCGGCCAAGGACGGGCGGCGCGGCGAAACTCCGGTCCTCTCGCCGGCCGAGAACATGCTGCACGGCTACGCGCTCAAGAAGGGGGATACGCTCGTCCTGCCCGACCTCGACTACTACATGAACGAACCGAAGGCGCGCTTCCGCGTCTGGAACGAGCGGGGCGAGCTGGCGGAGACTTCGATCGACCTCGCGCGGCTGCCGTGCGGCACGAACGCCGTCAGCGTGCAGGCGCACGGGCGGACGTGGCCGGCGACGGTGGTCAAGCGGCCGTGGAAATCCGGCGCGACGCAGGCGGACGCCTTCCGCCGGACGCTGCGCCACAACGGTCGGCCGATTGCGCTGTCGACGCCGAACCTGCTCTGCTCGCAGATTCCGTCCCCCGACGAGACGGGACGCTTCCGCGACCTCGATTTCCTGAAGTCCAAGGGCTTCGGCACCGTCCATTTCGCCTGCTGGAACCGGCCCGACTACCTCAAGAAGATGCGCGCCTACGTCGACCAGATGAAAGCGCTCGGCATGGGGGCCTTCATCTGGGTGGATGCGTTCGGCAAGAAGGAGCCTTCGACCGACGTGCTGATGGACCAGCTCACCGACGACAACGTCTTCTCGTTCATGGTGCTGGACGAACCCGACCTGTCCATTGCGAGCGACGTCGCGCAGGCGGCGCTTGAGCGGGCGAAGGCGCGCCACCCGTACAAGGGGGTGCTGATGAACAACATCGGCATGGGGATCGCGAAGGGCTACGCCGGGCTCAAGACGGACGTGCTGATGCTCGACACGTATCTGACGAACTCGGAAGGGCGACGTGTGCCGTCCGTGGTCGCCGCCATCGACGGCATGCTGCCGTACGGAGCGGGCAAGGGCTGCTGGTTCTTCGCCGTGGGGACGAACGACCTGCACTGCCGCCAGCCGACGTACGCCGAGGAGCTGGCGCAGTGCTGGGGCTGGATCTGCAGCGGCGGCACGGGCATCTCCTGGTTCGTGAACATGCCGAAGTCGTCCGGCGTCTGGCGCGCGATGGTCGATTTCAACCGCGAGCTCCAGGCGGTGCGCGAGCCGCTGCTGTCGGACGAGATCTGCGGCGGCGCGGGGGTGAACGCCGGTCGGGAGAGTTTCCGGCTCGTCACCCGCCGCCACCGGGGCGCGTGGTACGTGTTCGCCTGCAACTTCGGCGACCAGCCGCTCGACCGGACCGTCTTCACGCTGCCGCCGGACGCGCCGCGGAGCGGCGAGGTCGAGGTGCTCTTCGAGAACCGCATCCTGAAGCTGCGGGACGGGCGGTTCACCGACGACTTCGCGCCGCTGACGCGGCACGTCTACCGGATCGCCCGGTAGCAACCGGACTACCCATTCGGGTAGTTGCGGTCGGCGGAAGCATTCGGTAAAATCCAAGCAGATGAAACCGAGGCGTATCCTGATGCCGTTGATGCCGTCGGCTGGCCGCATCGCCATCGCCGCCGCGCTTGCGCTTTCCGTCTCCGCCGTCCGGGCCGAGAAGAAGGTGCTGATGATCGGCAACAGCTTCTCCCAGAGCGTGCTCTCGCAGCTGCCGGCCATCGCGGCGGCGGACGGGGAGGACCTCGACATCTCGAACCTGATGATCGGCGGGTGCGTCCTGTCGCGGCACGTCTCGAACGTCGTCGCCTATGCGCAGGATCCGACCTTCCGGCCGTACAAGTGGCCGCGCTACCGGAACGGGCGGCGGATCGGCGAGAGCCGGACGAACATTCCCGAGGCGCTCGCCGCCGACCGGTGGGACGTCGTCACCATCCAGCAGGGCAGTTCCGCGAGCTGGCGGGCCGACTCGTTCCATCCGTGGGGCGACGAGCTCGTGGCGACGATCCGCCGGTACGCTCCGCAGGCGAAGATCATGGTCCAGCAGACGTGGACCTACAACGAGCTCAACCGCTGCATCTGCGATCCCTACACCGGCGGCGCCGGCTGGTTCGGCATCGACCGCGACACGATGTACCGCAACCTCACCAGCAACTACTACGGCCTGGCGGCGAAGTACGGCTTCGAGGTGATTCCGATGGGCAATGCCGTGGAGCTGCTGCGCCACCGCCTCGGCTCGGCCGATCCGGCGGAAGATCCGGTCGGCCGTCTCCCGCAGCCGAAACGGGGCTGGTTCGATCTCATCCACCTCAACGACCGCGGCTGCTACCTGCAGGCCTACGTCTGGTACAAGGCGCTTTTCGGCAAAGATCCGCGCCGGCTTGCGGACGCGAAGGACGAGCGCGACCGGCTGCTGCGCGAGGTCGCCTACGACGTCTTCGCCGTGCCGCCGTTCTCCATCGCCCCGTATCCGTGCCGCACGGGCGGCTGCCGGTGGCGCGATTTCTACGTCGGCGCGCCCGAAGGCCTGGCGACGCTGACCGGCATGCCCGGCACCTTCCGGCTGGACGTGGCGGCGTCGGTGCCGTCCGGTTCGGTCGGCGTCGTCTGCGGTCCGGTCCTCTTCGCGCTGGCGGCCGACGGCGCGGCGACGGCTTCGTGGCGCGCCATCGACGGTACGGATCGGTCGGTGACGTGGCCGGGCGTGGCGAAGGATCCGCAGGCCGCGACGCTGCGGCTGTTCCGCATCAGCGGCGGCACTTCGCTCTGGCATTTCTGCGTGGACGGCGTCGAACTCGGGCGCGCCGACACGGCGCGCGTCAAGGCCGATGCGGCGGGGGCGTTCCCGAAGCCGTCCGTCGTCGTGGCGGCGGGCGCGTCCGTCGGCAGGCTCGTGCTGGCGCGTCCGCTCGAAGACCTGCCGGGCTACGAGAAGGTCCAGTCGGCGAAGCTTGCGTGCGCCGACCCGCAGGGCTGGGCGTTTTCCTGCCGCAAGGAGGGCGAGGACGAGCCGGGGGTGGAAATCTGGCGGCTCGAAGCGACGTCGCCGACCAATGCGACCCTGCCGCGGTTTACGGTCGAGTTCGCGCATCCGACGGACGGCGTCCGCCGTTTTCATCCCGCCCGGGGGGAGGGTGGGGGTAGCCGTCGGACCGGCTTCGTCCTGGACGCCGGCGTCAGCGTCGCGCTTGGCGACGACGAACTTTCGCGGCTGGCGGCCGTCTCGTCCGAGGCGGTCGAGGCGACGGAAGTCGGCTTCGGGTTCAAGGACGACGGCAGCGCTCTGGCCGCGACGTACGCCTTCGGCACGCAGGCCACCGACCCGTGCACGAACTACGTCGTCCGCTTCCGCCTCGATTCGCGCCGGCTGCCGCTCTGGCGGGCCGTCCCCGAGGCGCTGCGCTGGCAGCGGCTGGCGGCCGGGCTCGACGTCACGCCGGCGCCGGAGGCCGCCTACGATCCCGGCTATTCGACCGGCTGCGCCTATCGGCAGGAGGTCAGCGCGGGCGCCGTGCTCCAGGAGGCTAAGGCGGGCGCGGCGATGGGGCTGGCGAACATGTGCGTGGACGGCGACCGGGAAAGACGGCAGTTCCCGAACATGGCCCTGCACGTGCGGCAGGTCCACGAGGCCGGCATGAAGTACGTGCTGCGGTACGCGCTGCCGCAGCTTGGCGCGAAGTCGGAGCACTACGGGCGTTTCCGGGGCCGGTTCCTCGCCGAATCGCCGACGGGCGCGACGCTCGATCCGCGCTATCCCGAAGTGCGCGGCTTCCTCGCGGATGCCTGCGAGCGGGCGATGCGCGAGTGGGACGTGGACGGTTTCAGCTTCGACGGTCTGGACGCATTCGCGCTCCGGACGGGCGAGCCCGATCCCGCCGCGAAGCACGGCTTCGACGGCTGCGACACGCGTTCGCTCATGCGGGGCGCCGAACTGCTGCTGCGGGAGATCCGGACGCGGCTGCAGGCGATGAAGCGCGACACGCTGATCGAATTCCGCCCGCCCGGCGACGGGCAGGCCCTCCGCCAGTACGGCAACGTGCTGCGCGCGGGCGGCGCACCCGGCGACGCCTGCGCGAACCGCGCGAACGTCGCGCGGCTCCGGCTCGCCGGCGAGGACACGGCCGTGCACGGCGACCTGCTGGCGTGGCCGCAGGACACGCGCGCCGAGGAGGCGGCGCTGCAGCCGCTCAATGCGCTCTTTTCGTCCTTCCGCTGCTCGCAGCGCCTGGCGCGCGGACTGTCGGCGGACGACCGGAAGCTGCTGGCGCACTGGATCCGCTTCTCCCAGGAGCACCGGGACGCGCTGCTCCGGGGCGCGTTCCGTCCGCACCACGCCGGGCAGGGCTTTCCCGTGATCGAGGGCGAAAACGGCCTTGAGCGCATCGTCGCCGTCTATGCGGCGAACGTGCCCGCCCCGTGCGTCGCCGACCGCGACGTCTATCTCGTCAACGCGACGGGGACCGGCGCGATCCTGATCGAGGCCGACGCGGCGGCGACGGCCTCGCTCTTCGACGTCTTCGGCGAACCGGCCGGCACGGCGCGGATAGCGAAGGGACTGCAGCGCCTCGCGGTCCCGGAGAGCGGCTATGCGCGCGTCGCGTCCGCGCAGGACGACATCGTGTTCCGGGCCGACGCGGCGACGATGCGCCTTGCGGGTGCGTCGGGGGCGATCCTCTCGCTCAAGGGCGCGGACGGCGTCGAACTGCTCGAGCGTGCGGACGAGTTCTTCGTCCTGCAGCTGCTGGACGCCGGGGGAAACGGGCGCCGGCTGCGCAGTTCCGACTTCCGGCTGGAGCGCGTCGGCGACACGCTTGTCTTCACACGCGACGAGGGGCCGCGCGTCACGGTGAAGGTCGGGCTGGCGGAGGGGCGCTTCGACTTCACGCCGACGGTCTCGTGCGTGCCTGCGGGCTGGCTGCTCGAATGGTTCGACGGGCCCCAGCCGTACGTCGCCTCGACCGGCGGCCGGCTCTACTGGCCGTTCTACGACGGCTGCGAGGTGTCGGACCTGAAGCAGCGCGAGAGCGCGGTCTGGGCCGATTACCGTCCGATCGGCCATACGCCGCGCTGCAAGGCGTGGGGTGCGCTCTATCCCGGCCACTGCCAGATGCAGTTCATGGCGTATTACCGCGACGGCCGCGGCCTCTATTTCGGCTGCCACGACCCGACGCACACGCAGATGGGCGTCGAATACGACTGGCGCGGCGAGCGCGCGACGCGCCTCTCGCTGCAGATGTTCTGCGGCGAGGCGGAGGACGGCGTCTGGACGGCGCCGGCGCCGTTTACCCTCCGCCTCTTCGCCGGCGGCTGGATGGAGGCGTGCGAGATCTACCGCGATTTCGTCCGGACGCTGCCGGAGTTCGCAACGCCCGTGCGGCGTCCGCAGTGGATGTACGACTCGCCCGTCAACCTCATCTATCCGGTGCGGGGGAAGGGGCTCGACTGCGGGCCGGAGGCGCAGCACGCCAACTGCTACTATCCCTTCGTCAACGTGATGCCGGCGGTGGAGCGGTACGGCCGGCTTTTCGAGTCGAAGATCATGGCGCTTGTCATGCACTGGGAAGGCACGGCGCCGTGGTGCCCGCCCTACGTGTGGCCGCCGCTCGGCGGCGAGCAGGGGCTGGCGGAGCTCCGCGACGCGCTGCACGCCCGCGGCGACCTGCTGGGCCTCTACTGCTCGGGCTGCGCCTGGACGCAGACGAGCTGCATCAGCGACTACTCGCAGGAAAGGAAGTGCCGCGAGGAAGGGCTTGAACGCTGGATGATGCGCGGTCCCAAGGGCCAGCTTGAGGCGACGATCTGCAACCACCGCAACGCCCAGCGCTTCGGCTACGACCTGTGCCTCACGGAAAAGTGGTCCCAGGACACGCTGGTCGCGGAAATCGGCAAGATCGCGCGCTTCGGCGCCGACTACTGCCAGTGGTTCGACCAGAACATCGGCGGCGCGGCGCTGCTGTGCTATTCGCGCGAGCACCGCCATCCGCCCGTTCCGGGCGCCTGGCAGACGAAGGCGATGCTGGAGCTGCAGGCGCGGTTCTTCGCCAAAATCGCGGAATCCGGCTCGCAGATGACGCTCGGCTGCGAGGCGTGCGCGGCGACGCCGTTCGTGAAGAACCTCTTCTACAACGACTCGCGCGCCAACGCCGACGTCGGTTACGGGAAGCCCGTCGCCGGCGTGCCTTTCGTCTTCCACGAATGGATGAGCAACTTTTCGGGCAATCAGATCAGCAGCGACGCCGACGTCGGCTACCGGTGGATGAGCGCGTTCCATCAGGGCGATTCTTTCTCGGTCGTCCTCGGCGCGGACGGCAAGCTCCAGCCCGCCTGGGGCATTGCGTGGGACCGGCCGTGTTCCGACCAGGCGCGCCTGATCGCACTCGTGAAGAACCTGAACGCCGTGCGCAAGGCGAACCTGCCGTGGCTGCTCGAAGGCCGGATGCTGCGGCCGTTTGCGCAGGTGTCGACGCGGCCCGCGACCGTCCGCTTCGGGGAGCACGAAATCGCGACTGAAGCGGTGATGAGTTCATTCTGGCAGGCGCCGGACGGGCGTCGCCGCGCGTTCCTCTCGAACTGGGGACTAAAGGACGCGGCGGCGACGGTGACGCTGGCGGACGGCACGCGCAGGGACTATCGGCTCAAGCCCGGCGAGGTGGTGTGGTTCGACGGCGATCGGACGCCCTGAAAGGCTGTCGTTTAACCGCCGGCTAACGGGAAGCTAACCGTCGGCTAACGGGGAAAGCGTAGAATACGGGCGAAAAGCCAAGCTAGAACAAGACGGGAGAACGGTCATGAAAAAGCGATATGTTTGGCTGGTCGGCGTGGCGATTGCGCTGGCGGCGCTTTCGGGCACGGTCGTGGCCGAGGGCACCAAGACGGTGGGCGGCAGGGAATACGTCTACCTGACGGCGCCCGACACCAGCACGACGACAGGGCAGAATTCGTTCTGCCGTGGCGACAACTGGTCCGACGGGATCGCGCCGCACGGCGACGCCGACTATCTCGTCGATCTCGGGCCGGAAAGCCGGCTGCACGGGTTCGCCAATTTTGGCTCGCTCGTCTTCGCCGGACGGTCGCTGACGCTCGGCAACGCCGATACCGGCGACGAGGGCTGGGCGAGCGTAGGCGAATTCCGTCCCTTGACGATATCCAATCTCTGGGCCGTCGCCGGCGGCGTGGCCATCAGCAGCAGGGGCGGCAACAGCGTGCAGATCCGGGACACCGAGATTCACATCCAGTCGACGGCGGCCAAGCCGTTTGTCTTCGAATTGCGCGATCGCACCGCTTCCGGCGCATACAACTACGATATTGGGTCCCGTGCGACCTTCGTGGGCGGCGACGACGCCGTTTTCGAAGTCCGGGCCGCGAATCTCGGCTTGGCGAAGAACGCCTATTTTTCGGTCTATTCACGTGCGGCCATGTCGAACTACTGCGGCCGACTGCGGATCGTGGGCACGAACGTCTGGTGGTCTGTCAATAGTTCCGAGACCAGCGACGATCCGGTTTCGCAGCTCGGGCCGGAGCCGGCGGCCTTCCGGCCGGACCACATCACGCTCGCGCACGGCGGCGTGCTGAGAGTCGGCAGCTATCCGCCGTTGGGCAATCGCGGCATTACCGTCGGCGAGGGCGGCGGCCGGCTCGAGCTGCCGACGGTGGCGTTCTCGGGCGCGATCGCGGGGCCGGGGGTGTTGACCATCAACGGCTACGGCATGTTCCACGCGATGGAACTGGCGCCGGGCGGCGTGCTGGTGCCGACCAACGCCACCGTGCGGTTGGCGGACAGCGTGCGGCTCGGCGCGGCGACCGGTTTCGAAGTCGAAAACGGCGGCACGCTCCACTCCCCTGACGGCGGTCTCGCGGTCCGGGCCGTGCTGCACGGCGGCGCACGGGTGAAGTGCGGCGTTGCCGCGGGCGAACGCTATTGTCAGAGCAAGGTGACATTGCATCGCCGCAGCGGCGGAGCCGTCGGCACGGTGACGCTATCGGCGGGCAGCCGGCTGGAGGGCGTCAGCGCGGAGTGCCCGATTCTGCTGGCCGTCGAGGAGCGGGACAACAAGGACTACGTCAGCGGCTCCTACGGCGGTCGCGTGCCGCTGCTGCGGGTGCCGGTTGCGGCCGGCGCAGTCTCGTCCGCCGACTTCGCCTACGAAACCGGCGCGAGCGGCGTCGAGCGCCGGATCGAGGTCGAGACGGCGGACGGAATGCAGACGGTCTACGCCGTCCATGCGCGCGAAGCGACGGTCGAGTCCGGCGATGATCTCGCCGCGATTGTCGCCGCCGCCGCGCCGGGGACCGTCGTCCGGGTGCGTCCGGGCGTCTATGCGCCGGCGGCGACGATCGAACTGACGAACAACGTGATCGTCGTCAGCGACGACGGCGACGGCAGGATCTGTCCGGAACTGGTGATCGTCGACGGCGGGGCGACGGAGGATGAGCCGTCCGCCGGCCATCAGGTCTTCCGGATGACCAATACCGGCTCCGCGCTGATCGGGCTGACCATTCGCAACGGGTTCACGGAGTCCTGGGGTGGCGGTGTCTACGTGAGCAGACCGTCGTCCGGCGTCAGCGACTGCATCATCTCCAACTGCTATGCCCTGTCGGCCGACGGCAACGGTGGTGCCGGCGACGGAATCTTCGTCGATGCGTACAAATCGGGCTACTACGACACGGCCGGCTCGCGCGTCGCCAACACGGTCATCGTCCGCTGCAAGGCCGGCAACGGCGGCGGCGCGGCTTTCCAGTCGTATCAATCTGGCAGCTATGCCAGCTCGGAGGCCGCCAACGAAACGGCGTTCGTCAACTGCGCCTTCATCGACAACGAAGCCATCCGCGTAGATACGTATGCCTCCGGCGGCGGCATCCGCGCAGCTAACGGCCTCTCGCATTGTCGGGTCGAGGGCTGCCTGTTTCGCGGCAACTGGACGACGATGACGGGCGACGGCTCAGCGAGCTCGGCGCGCATGGGCGCGGCGATGCAGACCGGGTCCTATTCGACGGTGACCAACTGCGTCTTCGACGGCAACGGCAGCTGCTATCGCGGCATGATCAACGGCGGCCCCACCCGCGTGTTCGACTGCGTCTTCCGCAACGGCGTCACCCGGGCGCTCGGAGACTCCGTCGAGTTGGCGGAGAATTGCGTCTTCACCAACAACCTTGCAGGCTTCAGCGCCTCAAACGGTTCGACGACGCTGCGCAACTGCCTCTACGCCGACAACGACGAGCCGCTCTATACGGGTTCGAGCCGGATCGAAAACTGCACCATCGTCTCCAACCGCAATTGCGGCGTGTTCATCGGGAGCGGCAACAAGCCGGTGTTCGTCAACACGGTGGTCGCTCACAACGGTGCGCCGAAGGGGTTGTTGAACTTCCGCGGCTGGAACAACCTCGGCTTTACGGTGACGGTGTGGCGCGAGAACGTGACGGTCTCGAACTGCTGTTTTCAGGGCATCGGCGAGTTCGTCAACACGCGCACCGGCATGAGCAACGACACGTGGCGCATCGACCTGCTCGATCCCACGGGCCGGTCGATCACCTCCGATCCGAGGCTCGTTGACGTCGAGCGCGGCGACTACCGGCTGGCGCGCAAGTCGCCGTGCCGCGACGCCGGACTGCGGCTGGACTGGATGACGCCGGAGGCGATCGATCTCGCCGGGAATCCGCGCGTGGTCACGCGCGGCGCGCCGCTCGCCAAGGATCCCGGCGCCCTGCCCGACCTCGGCTGCTACGAGAACGTCGCGCCGCCCGCCGGCTTCCTCATCCTCGTCCGCTGAAAGGATCTTCGCCATGAAAAAACTGCTGATGGTTGCGCTCGGCATCGAACTCCTGTCCGGCGCGAACGCCGTCGAGCCGCTCTGGCGGGCGAACTTCGCGCCCGGCGGCAACGTCCTCCTCCCGCACCGCCATTTCCAGGGCACGCCGTCGGCGGACGGCGGGTCGATCCGTTTTCCGCACGACAACAACCGCTTCGACGTAAAGGAGTTTCCCGCCTTCGACGGACCGGTGCGGCTGTCGTTCAAGGTGCGCTATCTGAAGCAGGGGAGTGGCCGCGATCCGATCCAGTTCATCACGCTGCGCACGACCTCCGGCGCGACTTTCAACTATTTCATGCGGCCGCCGCGCATCAGTCACGGCGTCCACACGTCGCTCGGCGCCGCGATCACCGGCAGCTGGCGGACCTACGGCGATTCGTCCTTCGACGTCGGGCCGGAGGCGAAATGGCATGTCTACACCTTCGACTTCGGCGAGCATTCCTTCGCCTCGCGCAAGAACGCGACGGTGATCGATGCGGGCGACATCGCGCTCGGCCAGCCGGCGGAGTTCAGTTTCCACGGCGGGTACGGGCTGGAGCTGAAGGAACTCGTGGTGACGCGCATTCCGCCGAAGCCGAAGCCGGCCTACGTCGACCGGCCGACCTTCACGCTCGAACGCGCCGAGGTGCCGTTTCGCGGCGAACAGCTCATCCCCGTCGGCGCAGTCCTCAACTCGTCCGCCGGCGGCGTCATGTTCTGGGCGCACCCCGGCGCGCGCGTACGGCTGCTCGACGCGCAAAAGCGGCTGGTGGGCGCGTTCGAGGCCGGCTACGTTCCCTGCAGCGTCAAGGCGCAGATCGTGGTCGGTGCGGCGACCAACGCGTACGAGCGCAATTTCGCCCTCTCGGGAGCCCGCGCGGACGACGCCTGGCAGTATGCCTTCACCTGGAACGAGCAGGGGCAGGCGCGGCTCTTCCTGAACGGGCTGCCGTACCGGACCGGTTTCGATTCGGGCACGCCCCGTCCGCTGCCGATGGACGGGAACCGGCTGGCGGACGCGCGCTGGATCGTGCTTTCCGGCGGCACGAACTGCGTCGAGCGGCTGGCGCTGTACAGCCGTCCCGTTCCGAACCGCGATGTGCTCGCGCACTACCGCGAGCGGATGCCGGTCGATCTCGTCTTCGACAATTCGGTCGTTCCCGCCGACGTCCCGACGCCGGTCACCGTCGTCGTCGCTCCGGGCGGCACGTACATGAAGCCGAACCCGGTCGAGCCGGCCGAGCTGGTCAAGGATACGGTCGAGCTTGAGCTGAAGATCGAGCAGATCGTCGTCAGGCGGGAAGACAAGCAGAATCCGTGGCGGGTCACCCACCGCAGCTTCGAGCCCCGCGGCGAGGTGACGAAGCGGACGGCGCTGGTCGTCGACCGCAAGCTGGAGGTGTCGACGGAACCGGTGACGCTGCCGCCGGGCGACTACCGGCTCGTCTGCACGCTCGTGCGCAAGGCGCCGGGCGCGATCGCATATCGCCGCTCGCTCTTCTTCTCCGCCGCGCCGCCGCCGGCGCCGAAGGTCGCTGCGACGACGGACAAGTGGAAGGTCGCCGAGACGCTGTTCGACCGCGAGTTCGGCTCCGACGCCGACTTCGACCTGACGGAAGGGGGCACGCGGCGTTTCCAGGTCATATCCGTCCCGAAGGAGGCCGTCGGCAAGCCTTGCCTCCTCTCCGTCACCTGGTCGGACGACCAGCCGCGCTCCTTCGGCCTCTACTGGTATCCGGAAGGCGGCTGCGGCAACCGCGACCGGCTGCAGGCCGGCATCCAGGCGGGACACGAGATTCCGAATTCCGGCCGGCTTCAGACGGCGGAGTATCTCGTCTATCCGGCGCGAGAACATTCGCTGCTGGAGATCCGCACGCTCGTCGAAGGCTGGGACGCCAAGGTCACGCACGTGCGGCTCGCGCGCCTCGCCGAGCCATGGCCGCGGCTGGCGATCAACCTGCCGGAGGGGCTGCCCGCGCGGCGTTTCGGCAATTCGGACGAGGACCAGACGTTCTACCACAACTTCAACGTCGATGCGAACGACTCGACGGTGGCGATTACCGACGAGGTCATGCGGTATCTCGACTATACCGGCCAGGACCGTTTCCACTATTCGATTGCGCGCTACTCCTATACCTACGGTCCCGTCGAGGGTTCGAACGGCTCCGGCATGTATCCGCGCCGGCAGGGCGAGCTCGGCTTCGTCGTCGACCGGTTCGCGGCCGGCGGCATCGGCTTCGTCGGCAAGATCGCGCTCATCTCCACCCCGCTCTTCGACAATCTCGGCCTCATCGATAGCGACTATCGCGCGCGCGGCTATGCCTCGCTGGACCGCGAGGGCCTGGACATCCACCGCTTCGGCGCGGGGAACATCCAGCCCAATCCGGCGAATCCGGGCGCATGGAAGCTCTTCTTCGACTATTATGACGACGTGCTTGAGCGGAGCGCGAAGTCGTTCGGCGACTGCTGGTACGACTTCGGCTGGGGCTATGGCGCGTGGGCGTCGCTCAACCACGGCTACGACGACTGGACGGTCGCCGCATTCGTCCGCGAGAGCGCCGAGGCCCGCCGGCTCGACGCCGGGACGCGGGCGCGGCTGAAGGAACTGGCGCGCCCCGCCCGGTCGTCGGGCGACTACATCGCGCGCTGGCAGGAACTCGCCTCGACCAACGCGGCGCCGGCGGTCGCGGCCGCGTGGCTCCGCTGGCGGGCGGACCGCGTGACGGAATTCGCGAAGGCGCTGATCGCGCGCTGCCGCCGCCACAATCCGCAGCTGAACGTCATCGTCTCGACGCCGCTCGGGACGAACGCCTATGCGGACTGCGGCATCGACGCGGAGGCGCTGGCGCAGGTGGACGGGTTCCGCTTCTCGACGGGGGTGGCGCCGTCCCATCCGCGTTTCGAGCTCCACCGCGGCTGGAGGTCCGACGCCAAGCAGCTCGCCAAGCTGGACGCCGCGCTGGCGAAACGCGACGCCGAGTATCTCGCCGCGCTCCGCCGGCTCCGTTCGCTGCGCGGCGCGGCGGACCTGGTGTTCGTATGGGGGACGTATTTCGAGACGAGGTCCAATCCGCCGAAGGAAGTCGCCGGGCATCGCTTCGGCTGCGCGTTCGAGAGCGCGGACGTGAAGTATCACGGCCGCTACTTCCTGAAGGAGTTCGCCCAGGCCGTCGCCCACGGCGACGCGCAGGAAATCGTCACCGGCGGGCAGCCCGTCGGCACGCTCGGCTCCGAGGAGGTGACGCGCGAGTTCGTCCGCGCCTACCGGGCGCTGCCGGCGCTGCCGTTCCGGGAGCTAGAAGGCTACGGCGACCGGGAGGGCGCGACCGTCGTCGGGCGGGCGTGCGAGACGAAGAACGGCACCTACTTCTACTTCGTCAACGTGACGGACCGCGCACAGTCCGCAAAATCGCCCTTCTGGTTTGCGCGGGACCTCTCGACGGGCGAACGCGGCTTCCGCCGGACGATTGACCTGCGGCCCTACGAGCTGCGGAGCTTCCTGAAGGCGAAGTGAGCGCCCTCGCTCCGCCTGGCCGTCCTAGACGGGGAACCGGGTGCGGCAGCAGTTGCCCCGGCGCCAGCCGCCGCCGCTTCAGTGCTTCCGGTTGTCGATTACGCGCTTGATCTTGCCCTGGCTGCGGGGCAGGGTGCCCGGCGCCACCAGATGGATCTTCGGCGAAAGGCCGACGATCTCCTTGATCGAGGCCGCGACGCGCTTGCGGATCGACTCGAGGTTCGCGATGGTGTCCGAAAAGGCCTCGGCCGTGACCTCGACCTTGATTTCGAAGAGGTCCATCGTCTCGGTCGAGGAAAGCTCGATGAGATAGTGGGGCGCCACTTCGGGCACCTTCATCAGGCACGCCTCGATCTGGCTCGGGAAGACGTTGACGCCGTGGATGATGAGCATGTCGTCGCTGCGGGCGTGGACGCGGTCCATGATGCGCATGGTGCGGCCGCATGGACACGGCTCCGTCTGCAGGCGCGAGAGGTCGCGGGTGCGGTAGCGGATCATCGGCGTGCCGAAGCGGTCCAGCGTCGTGAAGACCAGCTCGCCCTCTTCGCCGTCGGGCAGGACCTCCAGCGTGTCGGGATCGACGATCTCGGGGTAGAAGTGGTCTTCCCAGACGTGCAGGCCGTGGCAGTGCGGACAGTTGCCGGCGACGCCCGGGCCGGCGATTTCCGTCAGCCCGTAGATGTCGTGCGCCGTGATGCCCGAGATCTGCTCGATCTTCGCGCGGATCTCGTCCGTCCACGGCTCGGCGCCGAAGACGCCGTGCTTGAGCCTGGTGTCGCGGCGGAAGTCGACGCCCAGCTGCTCGGCGACGGTCGCGAGATGCAGGAAGTAGCTCGGGGTGCAGCAGATGACCGTCACGCCGAGGTCCTTCATCAGCATGATCTGCTTTTCGGTGTTGCCCGCGCCGGTCGGGAGCACGGCGCAGCCGAGCGCCTCCGCGCCGTAGTGCGCGCCCAGGCCGCCGGTGAAGAGCCCGTAGCCGTAGGACACCTGGACGATGTCGTCGCGGGTGATGCCGTACATCGCCAGGCAGCGGGCGACGCCCTCGGTCCAGATCCGCACGTCTTCGGCGGTCTGCGGGATGCAGATCGGCTTGCCGGTCGTGCCCGACGAGCAGTGGAAGCGGTTGATCTCGCTCATCGGGGCCGCCGTGAGCCCGTAGGGATACTCGTCGCGGAGATCGGTCTTCTTCATGAAGGGGAACTTGCCGAGGTCCTTGAGCGTCACCAGGTCGCGCGGCTTGACGCCTTGCTCGTCGCAGCGGCGGCGGAAGAGGGCGACGTGCTCGTATTCGTAGGGAATGAGCCGCTGAAGCTTCTTCAGCTGGAGCGCGCGTAGCTCCTCGACGGGCATGAAATCGGGCTGGGAAATCGGATTGTCCATGGGCGGATCGTTCCTTATGTGCGTTCGTGTTTCCGGTAGTGTCTCCGATAGTGTACCAAAAACCGGCGGATAAGACAATTGCGTCGGTTGACAGCCTCGGAGCGATTCTGATAGACTACGCGCCTTTGACAAAAGAAAGGAAAGTGTCAGCGATGAAGAAATTGCTCGCCCTGGTTGCGTCCGTGCTGTCGTTGTCGGCGTCGTTTGGCGCCGGTTTTGGCCTGTATGAGGCATCGGCCCGGGGCAATGCGCTCGGCGGCGCGCTGGTCGGCTCCACGAAGGACGCCTCTGCCGTCTACTACAACCCCGCCAACATGACGGAGATGACGAATGTGTCAGTCATGGTCGGCGCGACGATGCTGTGGCTCTATTCGGACGTGGCGGTCGACGGGCGGAGCCAGCGGAACATGAATCCCGGCGTCTTCTGCATCCCGAACTTCTACTTCACGACGCCGGTCTGGGGCGACCTCCACTTCGGCCTGGGCGTCTACTGCGAGGACGGGCTGGGAACCCGCTACGGCGACCGCTGGGACCTGGCGGGCGACACGGTGAAGACGACGATGGAGCAGTTCACCCTGAACCCGAACCTCGCCTACCGGATCACCGACTGGTGGTCGGTCGCCGCCGGCCTGAAGGCGAGCTACATCTACTTCTACAACCGGAAGCATCCGTACTGGGGGGTGCCGGGCTACGACCTGAACAGCACGCTGGAGGGCGACGACGTCTCGATCGGCTACAACTTCGGCACGACCTTCCGGCTGTTCGAAAGCTCCGAGTACGGCCGGCTGAGCCTCGGCGTGGTCTACCGCTCGCAGATCAAGCACCATATCGAGGGCGACTTCGACATCGGCGGCCGGGTCGGGCAGTATCCCTACGCCCTGCTGGGGGGCGACACCCACAGCCACGCCAGCGCGAAGCTGACGCTGCCGCAGTCGCTGACGGCCGGCCTGAACTGGGACTCGCCGGGCAACGACTGGCACGTCGGCCTGGCGACGACCTGGACCGAGTGGAGCTGCGTCGACGAGATCAACTTCAAGATTCCCGCGCGGAAGCCGACGGGCGAGAAGTCGTCCTTCGACCTTCCCCTCGGCTGGGACAACGTCTGGCGCAGCTCGGTCGGCGTCGAGTACGACCTGCTGGCGGACCTCGCGCTCCGGTGCGGCTACGTCTACGACATGGACCCGTCGTCCGACCACCGGGGCACGACCATGCTGCCGGGCGGCGACCGGCACATCGTCGGGCTGGGCACGGGCTACCGGCTCTGGCGCACCCTGCGGCTGGACATCGGCTACAATCTCGTGATGATGGATTCCGGCACGCGCGGCATCACCGTCAACGGGGTGCGGCGCGACTTCGCCACGGACAACGCGTATTCGCATATGCTCTCGGCCTCCCTCTCCTACACGTTTTGATATAATACGGGGGAAATGTCCAGGAAGACCGTCAACCACAAGGCGCGCAAGCGGGAGATCCGGGCCGTGGGTCTGGGTCTCTTCGCCCGTCATGGCTTTGACGACGTCAACTTCGGGATGATCGCCGAGGCCGCCGGCATCTCCCGGACGCTGCTCTACACCTATTTCCGGGACAAGCGGCAGATCTTCAACGAGGCGATCGACGAGGCGACCGCGGTCGTCGGGACGCGCTACCGCGAGATCGCGCGCTCCCGGCTCTCCGCCGACGCCAAGCTCCGCCAGATCTGCATTGCCGTCTTTGCGCTGCTGTTCGACAACCGCGACTTCCTGTGCGTGATCGTCGATTTCCTCGCGACGGTCCGCCGCGGCGGGAAGATACCCGTCGACAACGTGATGCGCCATACGGTCGGGCTTCGGCGCATTCTCCATTCCTTTGTCGTCGAGGCCGTGCGCCGCGGGGAGTACGACCCGTCCCTGAACGCCCATCGCGCGACCGCGCTCCTGTATTCGCAGTTCGAGGCCGTGGTGCTGCGGCTGACGCTGTCCGGCCGCGCCGAGCTGTCCGAGTCCGTCGATGCGACGAACGCGATCCTGTTCTCGTTCCGCGTGCCTGCGGCCGGGGTACCCCGCTTTCTCTGACCGGCGGGAGCGAAGGGGGAAGCGTCACGGGGAAGGGCGAGCGGTGCCGACGACAGGCTGACGGCGACGACAATCAACATCAGGAGGGAAGAAGACAATGGAAGCAAGCAAGACGTTCAGGCTGACCGATCCGTTCGGCTCGGCGCCGTCGCAGCCGCCGTTCAGGCAGTCCGTCTCGACGGGCCTGCCCTGGCACAACCTGCCGGTGACCCGCGAGTACACGCTCGGCCAGCTCCTGGACCAGACGATCGTGCGCTGCGGCGAGAACGACGCCGTGGTCTACGCCGACCGCGACTACCGGCTGACCTGGTACGAGTTCGGCGAGGAGGTCGATCGCGTGGCGAAGGGGCTGATGGCGCTGGGCGTCAAGCGCGGCGAGAAGGTCGCGCTCTGGGCGACGAACGTGCCGCACTGGGTGGTGCTGATGTTCGCGACGGCGAAGATCGGCGCGATCCTGCTGCCGCTCAACACCAACTACAAGTCGAGCGAGATGGACTTCGCGCTGAAGCAGTCCGACACCGAGAACCTCTTCGTCATCAGCGGCTTCCGCGACTGCGACTACGTGGCGGTCGTCAACGAGCTGGTCCCGGAGCTCAAGACCTGCCCGCGCGGCGAGCTGCGGAGCGCCAGGTACCCGCACCTGAAGCGCGTCTTCTTCCTGGGCGGCGAGAAGCACCGCGGAATGTACTCGCTCAACGAGGTGAAGTCCCTCGCGTACGAGGTGACGCAGGAGGAGTACCTCGCGCGCCAGGCCGAGGTCGAGGTGGACGACGTCGTCAACATGCAGTACACCTCCGGCACGACGGGCTTCCCCAAGGGGGTGCAGCTGACCCACCGGAACATCGCCAACGACGGCTTCTGGATCGGCGCGTGCCAGAACCTCTCCTGCCGCGACCGGGTGTGCATCCCGGTGCCGCTCTTCCACTGCTTCGGGTGCGTGCTGGGCGTGATGAGCTGCGTCAACCACGGCTCGACGATGGTCTTCCTGGAGAAGTTCGACCCCGTGCAGGTGATGACGTCGATCGAGCGGGAGAAGTGCACGGCGACGTACGGCGTGCCGACGATGTACATCGCGATGCTCGACCATCCGCTCTTCGACCGCTTCGACTTCCGCTCGCTGCGCACGGGCATCATGTCCGGCTCGGCGTGTCCGACGCACCGCATGGAGCAGGCGCAGACGAAGATGTTCATGCGCGAGATCACGAACCCGTACGGGCTGACGGAGGCGGGTCCCGTGATGACGATGACGCGGTATTTCGAGACGTCCACGGCGCGCAAGTGCCAGACGATCGGCCAGGCGCTGCCCGGCATCGAGGTCGCGATCATCGACCCCGAGACGGGCGACCTCGCGCCGGTCGGGCAGGACGGCGAGATCTGCTGCCGCGGGTTCAACACGATGAAGGGCTACTACAAGATGCCCGAGCAGACGGCGAAGTGCATCGACGCCAACGGCTGGCTCCACTCCGGCGACATCGGCCGGATGGATGCGGACGGCTACTACTACATCACCGGGCGGCTGAAGGACCTCATCATCCGCGGCGGCGAGAACATCTCGCCGAAGGAGGTCGAGGACTTCCTCGGGACGATGCCCGGGGTGAAGGACGTCGCGGTGGTCGGCTGCCCCTCGAAGAAGTACGGCGAGCAGCCGGCGGCCTTCATCATCCGCTCCGACGGGGCGGAGATCTCGGAGCATGACGTCGCGGTCTTCTGCAAGGACAAGATCAGCTGGTTCAAGATCCCGAAGTACGTGCATTTCCTCGACATCTTCCCGATGACGGCCTCGCAGAAGATCCAGAAGTACAAGCTGCGGGAGCTGGCGGCGTCGCTCTGGCCCGACGCCTGAGGCCCATGATCATCGACGTCCATTCGCATGACTTCGCGCCGTCCGTCGCCCGGCGGGCGATGGACGGGATGTGCCGCGTGCTCGAAGGGCGGCTGACGCCGTCGGGAGACGGCACGCTCGGGAATCATCTCGACCACCTGGAGGCGGCCGGGGTGGACAAGGCGGTGATGTGTCCGATCGCCACGAAGCCCGGCCAGTTCGAGGTCATCCTGCGCCGCGCGGTCCGCATCCTCTCCGGCGAGGCGGGGGCGCGTGCGCAGCGGATGATCATCCCGTTCGCCTCCGTGCATCCGTCCGACCCGGAGTGGTCGCGGCATCTGGACGAGATCGTCCGCGCCGGCATCCGGGGCGTCAAGTTCCATCCGTACTACCAGGGCTTCTCGCTCGACGATCCGTCCGTCTGGCCGCTTTTCCGCAAGATCGCGGAGCTGGGGCTGGTCGTGCAGTGCCACTGCGGGCGCGACCTCGGCTACTGGGCGCGTCTCGATGCGTGCGGGCCGCGCGAGACGGCGACGCTGCTCCGGAACGTGCCGGGGCTCGTGTTCATCGCCGCCCATCTCGGCGGCTGCGCGGGCTATCCGCCGCACGCGACGGACGAACTGCTGGAGCTTGGCGCGTACATTGACACCTCCGCGTTGGTGCAGAACTCGCATTACGACGAGCAAATGCGGCTGTTGCGGAGCTGGCCGCGCGACCGGATCCTGTTCGCGACGGACTTCCCGTGGGCGCACTACCCCGAGACGATGGCCTGGGTCAAGTCGGTGCGCGAACCGGCGGACTGGGAGGCGCTCTTCGGCGGCAACGCCGCGCGGCTGCTGGGCCTGTGAGCCGGATGCGCTCTAAGGAAAGAGCGGTCCGGATGCCAGGGGATGTGATGATCAGGAAGGGGAATCTGCGCCGTCAAAGCTGCATTTTGGGGGCGGTGCGTTGAGCGCTGGCGCGGCTGGCG
>JBJEWA010000014.1:0-4930 GCA_051884805.1 Kiritimatiellia bacterium
AATCAGGTGGTTTGCCGTGGCTGTCACGCGAAGAGGGGTTTTGCAATTACCTCGGTATACTGGTCCGACCTTGGACGGCCAGCTGGTTCGAGGGCGAAAAAGGATAGGTTGATGAAGATAGAGGTATTGCTTTTGTCGGCACTGTTGGGCAGCGCGTTGTTTGCCGCGACGCCGGTGAACATGGATGTGAACGGCAAGCTCGTCGTTGGCGAGAACGGCCCGTCGATGCAGTTGTCCATTCCCAAGAAAGACTGGGGCGGCAATTCCACGGGCAACGTGGATCTCGAGGCCGGCGGCCTTCTCGAGGGCGAAACCAAAGTCTATTTCTTTTCCAAAGACGACGTCCGTTTCGCCTACGGCACGGTGAAGGTCGCGGCGAAAGGGAAGAACGCGTTCGGCTACTCCGTCGCGCTGGAAGGCCGCGAGGACTACGAGTCGGCCGGCGTTTTCATTGCGGTGGAGCTGCCGATCAAGTATGCGGGCGCGTCGATTGCCGGTTCGGACGGCTCGACGGCGACGATTCCCGTTGATTACGATCGCGACAAGCCCTACGGCGTCTACTCGGCCGACTTGAAAAGCGTGACCGTTGCCGCCGGAACGCCGGAGGAATTGCGCTTCGACTTCCCGGAGACGATGAACGTATACGTCCAGGACAACCGCCAGTGGGGGCCGAACTTCTCGATTCGCATTTCCGCGCTTGGCGAAACGGCAAAAATCGTGAAGGGCGACCGGCGCGACTTCAGCCTGAGCGTGACGCTGCCCGGCGAGATCGCGGTGAAGGCCGGCAAGATTTGCACGATAACCCGCGACGACAAGTGGCTGCCGATCACCAATTTCAAGCTGATCGAGAAGGGCAGCGCGCTCGACTTGTCGGAATCGGGCATCTTCGACGCGCCCGCCGGCAAACACGGCTGGCTCAAGCGAGACCGGTCGCATTTCGTCTTCGAGAAGCTGCCGGGGCGCGTTCAGCGTTTCTACGGCGCCAACATGTGCCATTCGGGCGCCATCCCCGTCCACAACCTCGCCGATGAAGTCGTCGAGCGCTTTGTCCGCACCGGCTACAATACGATGCGGATCCACCATTACGAAAAGTGCTTCGTCGACAAGGATTCCGACTCGATGCAGTTCAAAAAGTGGGCGCTCGACCGGCTCGACTATCTGATCGCCAAGGCGATCGAGAAGGGCATTTACGTCACGACGGATCTCTTCGTGTCGCGTCCGGTCAATTGGCGCGCCATCGGCATCGACCGCGACGGCGAAGTGCCGATGCAGACCTACAAGGCGCTGGTGGCGCTCTACGAGCCGGCGTTCGAGGACTTCGCCCGCTTCGTGCGGCTGTTCATGAACCACGTCAACCCCTACACGGGCCGCGCCTACAAGGACGAACCCGGCCTGCCGTTCGTTTCGGTGCTGAACGAGAACGACATCGGGTGCATCTGGCTCAGCGCGCACAATACGGCGGAGTTCAAGCAGGCATGGCGCGAATGGCTGCAGGGCGAGCGCGACAGGGACCCCGCCTTCGCGCCCGGGATCAGCGACGACGCCGCGCAAATTCACGGCGGCGAGGACGCCGTCTTCGTCAAGTTCACCGCCGACATGGAGCGCAGGCTCATCGCGCGCTGCCGCGCCCTGTTCAAGGAAATCGGCATGAAGCAGCTCATTACCGAGCAGAACGCCGGCGGCTACAACGCCCGGTTCATGGCGATGCGCGAAGCGACGTATGACTATACCGACACCCATTTCTACATCGACCATCCCCATTTTCTCGGGCGCAACTGGAAGGGCATCACCACCTTCCGGAACACCAATCCCCTCCAGTACGATAAACCGCAGTTCCTGACGATGGCGTTCATGCGCAATCTCAACCAGCCGTTCGCGGTGACGGAATGGAACTTCTGTGCGCCCGGGAAGCATCGCGGCATGGGCGGCATGGTGGTCGGCTCGATTGCGGCGCTGCAGGATTGGAGTGCGCTTTACCGTTTCGAGTATACCGGCAACGAATGGTTCACGCGCGAGACGCTGCTGAACCCGGATTCCTTCAGTCTCGTCGCCGACGCCATCAACCGGCTGTCCGATCGGGCGATGGTCTGCCTGTTCCTCCGCGGCGACCTGAAGCCGCTTGCGGACGCGATGGCGGTGCAGCTGACGGACGCGGTGGTAAACAAGACCAAGGGCGGCGTCGTGCCGATCGCGCCGAAGTGGGTCGATGCCGCGTGGCAGACGCGCGTCGGCTGCGCGGTGGACGTGCCGCCGGGGATGCCGTCCCGCACGCTTGACGAAGTCCTCGCCAGCGACAAGCCGTTGTGGGAATTGAAGGCCAACAAGTCCGTCTGCGTGGACCGCGAGCGCGGCAGTTTCATGGTGGCGACGGAGCGCACCTGCGGCGGTTTCGTCCCGAACGGCAAGCTCACCGCCGGGCTGCTCAAGTTCGACGTCGGCAGCGAGCTGGCGACTATCTGGGTCAGCAGTTCCGACGGCAAGCCGCTCGCGTCTTCCGATCGCATGGTCCTGACCCACCTGACCGACAGCATCCCGGACGGCACCGTCTTCGCCGACGAAAGGCGCTCGACGCTGATTTCCTGGGGCACCCAAACGCGGCAACTGCTCGTCCGCCGCGCCAAGGCGGCCATCGCCCTGAAGCTCGACCAGAGCGACGACTACGAGGTCTACGGACTCGATCTGCGCGGCGTTCGCACCGGCAAGGTGGACAGCGTCGTGAAGAACGGCTGTCTCTGCTTCTTTGCGGACGTGAAGGGGCCGGAGGAAGCGCGTATGCTCTATGAAATCGTTCGGAAGGCGAAATGAGGGCGACGGACATGAAGCTTGGTCTTTTGATCCTACTTTGCGCGGCTTGGCTCCGGGCGGACGCCGGCGAGGTTTCGCTGACGAGTCCCGGCCAGGTCAATACGGTGAGCATTCGCGGCGGGGAACATCTGACTTGGGCCGTCACGCGTGGCGGCCAGACGCTGCTTGACGGCTCGTCGCGCCTCGGGCTGAAGTTCGCGGGCAAGCCCCTTGCGACCAACTGGACCGTTGTCGCCGGTGCGGAGCGCCGCGTCGCCGACGAATTCGCGACTCCGCTCTACAAAAAGGAGAAGGTATCCGTCGTCGGCAACGAGGTGAAGGTCGCGGCGACGGCGCAGAACGGAGAAAAGCTCGAACTCGTCTGCCGCGCCTACGACAATGCCATCGCCTGGCGCTACGTATTGCCGGGCGAGGATGCCTACGCGATCGAGCAGGAGCTGACGACTTGGGCTTTCCGCGGCGAAGTCGACGGCGTCTTGTCGTTTCATGACGCCTGGGGCAAGTATCTCTTCGGCGGCACGGGTTCGGAAGAGGGCGGATTCTATCGCCTGAAGCTCTCGGCCCTGTCGCGCAACGGCGTGGCGACGGTGCCGGTGCTGGTCGAGGCCCGGCCTGATTGCCGCGTGGCGCTTTGCGAGGCGGACTTGACCGACTGGGCGGCGCTTGCCTTTCGCACGGTGCGCTCCAGCGACATCCGGCGGCAGGTTTCGACGTTGGCTGCCGAGCTGGCGGTCACGCGTGACGAACCGCGCGTGGCGGTCCGGGGCAAGGCGCGGCGTTGGTCGCCATGGCGCGTCCTGCTGATCGCCGAGAACGAGGTGGCGCTGCTGGACGGCACCGATGTGATCATGGCGCTCAATCCGCCGCCGGAGGGCGACTTCAGCTGGGTCAAGCCGGGCGCGACCGGCTGGGACTGGTGGGCGGACCACGCGGGCGTCGCCGTGTTTCCCGAAACCGACGATACGCTGCGCCAAATCGATTTCGCCGCGGAGATGGGCTGGCCGTACCACACGATTGACGCCGGCTGGTACGGGCGGCCGGTCAAGGGCGATGCGGTGAAGCTGGATCCGCGCGCGGGGTATGATTTGCCGCGGATTCTCGCTCACGCCAAGGAGCAGGGCGTCGGCATCTGGCTCTGGTTCTGGTGGGACGTCATCGACAATCCCTTGAACGGACTCGAGGAGACCTTCGCCAAATTCGAGCGCTGGGGCGTGAAGGGCGTCAAGATCGACTTCATGGGTCGTGAAGATCAGTGGATGGTCAATTGGTACGAGAAAATCGTGCGCGCGGCGGCCAAGCACCGCTTGATGGTCAATTTCCACGCGGCATACCATCCGACCGGCATGAACCGGACCTGGCCCAATCAGATTACGCGCGAGGGCATTCGCGGCAACGAGATGAACAAGTACTACGGCTGGATTACGCCGCGGCACATGGCGACGTTGCCGTTCACACGCTTTCTGACCGGTCCGGCGGATTATACGCCGGGTGGCTTCAAGGCGGTGTATTCGCAAGATTTCGTGCCGCAGTACCTCCGCGAACAGACCGCCGGGAACAATGTGCGCATCTTCCCCGAGGAAGTCGGCACCCGCGCCCATGCGCTCGCGCTTTGCTTCGCGTACGATTCGCCGCTCGTCACCCTCTGCGACTGGCCGTGCAACTATCGCGACCAGCCTGGCGTCGAGGCGCTGCGGAACTTGCCGACCGTCTGGAAGAATACCGTCGTCCTGCGCGAGAGCAAACTCGGCGAGTATTACGGGGTGATGCGGGAAGCCTATGACGGGTCGTTCTGCTTCGCCGCGTTTACGGTGAACGGACGCGAAGTGGAAGTGCCGCTCGACCAGCTCGGCGACCGGCCGTACGCGGCGACAATTTACGCCGACGACCTGGCCAGAACGCCGCAGGACCCCAACGCCATCCGGATCGAGAAGCGACAATGCCGCAGCGGCGATACGCTGAAAATCCGTCTCTGCGACGAGGGCGGTGCCGTGGTGATATTCCAGCGGCCATGAATTGCGGCCCCGCCGTGTCGTCTTGCTGACGACACGCTCGTGCCGCTCTTCCCGGTTGCCCACCCCCCCCCCCCCCCCCCCCCCCCCCCCCCCCCCCCCCCCCCCCCCCCCCC
>JBJEWA010000015.1:0-21637 GCA_051884805.1 Kiritimatiellia bacterium
GCACGGAGCGGCCAGCCGATTTCGTCGGAACGTCAGCGCGGGCCGAGCACGGTCCCGTCCGCCTGGTAGACCCAGTCCCGGCACGTCCCGGAGCGGCGATCGTACTCGCGATACAGGCGCGTCGGCGACGTCAGCGTCGCCGTCACCTCCGCCGGCGAAAGCGACCTGCCGCAGACGGCCTTCATCAGCGCGCCGAGCTGCTGGTGGCCGGTCTGCGCGTCGCTGAAGGCGAACGGCGCCGTCGCGCCCTCCGGCTTGACCATCAGGAACGCCGACGCGCGCAGGTTCCCCGGAAACGGATCGGCGAGCAGCCGGCCGTGGTCGGCGCAGATCACGACGAACGACTGGTCGTAGAGTCCGCGCCGGCGCAGGGCGTCCATCAGCCGGCTCGCGTGGACGAGCACGTTCGACGACGCCAGATGAACGGTCGCGAGGTCGTCCTTCCGGGGCCGCGCCCGCGAGCCGTCCAGCTCGAAGCAGTAGGGCGGGTGGGCGCCGTGCGTGTGGAACTTCGCGAAGACCTGGCGGCCGTCGTCCCGCACCGGACGCGTGGCAAGCAGCGGATAGAGGACGTGCTCAAACGAGGTCGCCGCGAAGTTCGCGCCCACCCGCTGGCTGTGGAGGTCGTGCCGGAGGAACGGCCCCTTCGCGGCGAACGGCAGCAGGCGGAAGAGGACCACGTTCGCCAGCGGCAGGTGCGGGATCTCCCGCGCCGGCCGGAGCAGCAGCGGCCGCGTCGGCCGCTCCGTCCCGGCCTCGGGCCGGGCCGCCACCGGCTCGGTGGTGAAGCCGTAGGTGAAGAAGTCCAGCATCGAGTAGACGGCGTCGCCGTGCGCCTGGTAGGTCCGCAGGAACGAGTTCGTCCCCAGCGACGTCATCATGTAGGCGCCGGGGTTCTGCGCGGCGTCGTAGTATTCACCCGTGAACAGCCCCGGCACCGCGCGCTCCGTGCGGTCGTGCATGCCGACGTTCTGGCGGTAGCAGGTGAAGCCGGGGAAGCGCTCCCGCAGGGCCGCGTCGTTCTCTAGGACGCGGACGCCCGCCGTGCCGGGCATCGCGTCCAGCACCAGCATCAGCACGTTGCGCGTCGGCGAATAGGCGAGGCCGTCAACCAGCGCGGCGACGGACGCGAACGAGTCGCCCGTCGTCGCCTGCGTGGCGCGGTCGTCCGTCCGCAGGTCGAGCAGCGAGGCGACGCCCAGGACGAGCACGCCGGCCGCCACCCAGTGCAGCCAGGCCCGCGTCCGGCGGAAGGTCGCAACCGCCACCAGCAGGAGCAGCGCCGCCAGGGCCGAATCCCAGAGCCGCCGGGAAAGCCCGTCGAGCGCCTCCGGCAGTTCGCCGCTGAGTTCCGGAATCCCCAGCGAAAGGACGCCGGCGTTCAGGTAGGCGAGCGTCAGGACGACGACCAGCACCGGCAGCAGATAGCCCCGCAGGAACCGCCGCGAGAGCCACAGCAGCCCATAGGCCACGACGAAGACGGCGCCCGTCGCCAGCAGCAGTTCCGGCATCAGCGCCGCCGTCCCGAAGTCGAAGTTCGACGCGTTGGGGACGAAGGTCTGCAGCGGCAGCACGAGCCCGGCATACGCGGCGACGGCGGCCGCCACCAGCAGGTCGGGGAAGCGGAAGGCCGATTTAGACGGCCCGGACATCTGCTTCCACCTCCTTGCCGGCGTTCTCGTCGCGCTTGAGGACCTTGTCGGCTCCCCGCTTCACCTTGCGCCAGACGACGCCGAAGACGACGCCGAGGGCGATGGCCGCGCCGGCGACGGCCTGGACGGTGTAGGACATTACGGAAGGGTCGATGTAGGCGATCAGCATGGTGTTTTTTCCTTCTGTTTGGCAATCAGCGTCTCCAGCACGTACTTGCCGACGGCTGCGCCCGCATGGCCGGGATTGAAGAAGCGGGTCGCGAACAGGCGATCGATGCCGGCGGCAAACCGGTCGGGGGCAGAGAGCATATCCGCAATCGCCGCGCGCACGTCTCGGGCAAACCGCCCGGCTTCGTCCACGCGCGGTCCCTCCGCGCACGGCGGGCGGACCGACACGCCGACCTCGTTGCGGAACGAGATGTCGGTGGGCACGATGCCGAGCCGCCGCCATTCCGGATTGACGACCTTCATCGGCGTATCGACGAACAGCGTCGGCCGCCGCGTCCGGTACGCGAACTCGTAGGCGATGCCCGACCAGTCGGTCACCAGGACATCGGAGCGGTCCATCGTCGACGGCAGCGAGAAGTCGTCTTCGAAGACGATGCGGGGCCGGGAACCGGAAGCCGGAGGGCGGCACGGACCGTCCGCCGCCCCCAGCCGCTCCCGGATCGCCTGCCAGCGGGCCGGATAGCGCCGGACGTACTGCGGATGGGGGCGGAGCACGACGGTGACCGGCCCCCGGTCCGGCGCCGACGCGGCCAGCGCTTCGACCAGCTCGTCGAGGCAGAGGTCGAAGACGTTGTCCGGCTGATGCGAGTTCGCGACCATGATCCGGACTGGACCGGACGCCTGCCGGCGCGCTTCCCCGCTCCGCGCCAGCGTGTCCAGCAGCGGATAGCCGCTCTCGACCAGCCTTTTCGGCCGGAGGCGGTAGAGGGCTTCCGTCGCCCGGTGTTCGGCGACCTGGAACGGACCGTTGCACATGATCGTGTCGAAGTGGTCGAATGCCCCCTTGCGGTAGCACATATGCACCGAGGTCGGCCCGTGATCGACATAGACGTATTCGACGTCCTTGCGCACGTAGCTGCGCCGGATGTGGTAGGTGTTCAGGTCCGGCGTCGTCATCACCACCATGTCCGCATCCATCTTCATCATCAGCGGAATGATCTTCGTCGGGCCGATGTAGTAGGCGCGGATGCGGCCGCGGGAGGACCGGTCGCCGTCGCCGTCGGTCAGGCGGAAGACGCCGTCACCGGGGTCGTTCGTGACGTAGTGGACCGTCAGGTTGGTATGCGCCAGCAGCCATTCGACGACCGGCTGGAAATAGCGGTAGTAGCCGCCGCCCTCGGCGTAGAAGACGACGTGCTTGTTGGCGACCCGGAAGAAGCGCCGGTAGTCCTCCTTCTCGCGCCGGCGGTCTTCCGGCGAGACGCGGCCGCGCGCCTTGAGACCGGCCTCGAACCGCCGGAGCTCCGCCTGCGAACGGCGCAGTTCCGGATAGTTCACGCGCCGCTTCGGCGGGACGCACCAGTTCTCCGCCCACTGCACGACGATCGAGCAGAGGTTGCTCGTGGCCCAGTAAAGCCCCACGCCCGCCGCCACGAAGCAGCCGAGAAACAGGGAGATGCCGATGGAGATGCCGTTCGTGACCAGCTGCTGCGCGCGCGTCTGCTCGTGCTGCAGCGGATTGAAGACGTTCTGCGACCGGCCGAGCAGCCAGGCCGCCGCGCCGGCGAAGGGCGGCATGAGCCACGCGAGGCCACCGTCCGTCCACGGCACGCAGGCGATCAGGGGCTTCGCCGCGCCCGGCACCGTCAGCCGGTCGCCGATCCCGTAGATGACCTGGACGAACGCCATCAGGATCACGAGCTGGATGCCCAGCGGAACGAGCGACAGGAGCGGATGGTAGCGCTCGCGCCTGAACAGCGCCGCCGTCGCCTCGCCAATCGCGTCCCGGTCGCCGTAGTGGTTCATCCTGATCCGGTTCGCCTCCGGCATCAGCCGCACCATCTTGAGCGAATTCACCTGGCACCAGAGCGAGACCGGAAACTGCAGGACCTTCGTCAGCAGGGTGAAGATGACAATGTCCGCCCAATAGTTCGGGCACCACGAATGGCACCAGTCCATCAGCCAGGCAAAGAACTGTACGAGACACTCCATCGTTAGCATCGCACGTTAGGTCGAATCCTCGGTTCGCCCCGCCACCGGCGGGCACGTCCTGAAGTATAGCAAGCGAACCTTACCGGAAGATTGCCGGAAGATTGTCTTTTGCTGGCCGGATCCTGCCGACGGAGCGGTCCGATCCGGGAACGTTGCTGAAATAGTTGTAGTTCAGGATCCAGCAGGACGGGTGGCGGCGGATGACGCGCCCCAGCTCGTCCGCAATGGCCTGCGTCAGGCCCCGGATGTCCCGCGCCTCTTCCGCCGTATGCTCCGCCACGAACTCGCAGCGGTACCGCCCGTCCTTGAGCGGACGTGACCAGGCGACGACGACCGGGACCCTGGCCTTTGCGGCAAAGAACGCCGGCGCCGCCGAGACGGCCATCGGGCGACCGAAGAAGCGGATCCAGACGCCGCCCTTCTTCGCGGAGACGCTCTGGTCAACCAGGAGCCCGAGCGACTTCCCGTCCCGGAGGCCCTGCATCAGCGGCTTGAAGGCGCCGTCGGCCGGCACGATCTCCTGCCCGATCGACTGCCGCGCCCGCATCAGGAGCGCCGTCATGCCGCGCGTTCCCACGGCCTTCGCGACGGACATCATCCGGTGGCCTTCGAGCAGCGCCTGCTGCGACAGGATCTCCCAGCACCCGAGATGGCCCGAGACGGTCACGGCCGGCCGGTGCTCCGCCAGGAACCGCCGCACGCGTTCGCCCATGACGCCCGTCGCCGCGCAGCGCCGCCGCGCCAGCACACACGTCCAGAAGGCGTACCCGACCGAACGCGCCATGTTGCGGTAGGAGCGGCGGATGACCAGCCGCTCCGCCCGCGTCGGGTCATAGCCGGCGCGGTCCGGGTCGAAGTCGAACGTGCCCTCCAGCCCCGTGCAGGTCCCGCGGACGATCCGCAGGTTTTCGAGCGCGCGCCGCCGCCCGCGGCGGTCGAAGCGGTACATCACGGCCGAAGCGACGTCGCAGAGCGCGAACATCACGCTCCGGGGCGACAGCGCCAGCACCGGCAGCGCCAGCGCGATCGCCAGCCACTCGAACGGCACGGACACGAGCCGCCGCCAGCGCCGGAGCCGGGCGCGCCGGCACTTCGCCCGCCAGCCCGGAACGGTCAGATCCTTCAGGCGGTCCCCGATCTTCCGCAGGTCGGCGGCCGTTCGCCAGTCGTGCAGGAACGCCAGCGGCCCGTCGGACGGCGGTTCCTGCCCGACGGCCCTCATCGCCGCGTGATAGAGCCTGCGATAGGGCCGGTGGCACGGCTTCCACGGCTTCTTCGGACCCCAGAAATGGAGAATCGCCGGATCGAGCGCCGCCATCAGGCACGCCTGCGGCGGATTGCCCTGCCAGCGGGCCGCCCCCGGATCCCACCGCGCATAGCGCCGGATCAGGCGGTCGTGGAAGTTCCACCGCAGCGGCAGCAGCTGCGTCCGGTCGTGGTAGAGCGCGTTCCAGGCGTCCTGCTCGATGCGGTCGGCGACGTCATAGTGCGCGCGGTACCAGTCGAGGATCTTCTCCCAGGTCCGCTCGGCGCGGCACTTCTCCGCGTTGAAGACAATCGTTCCCGTGTTGAAGTAGCGGTCGGTCTCCGGCGGCAGGATGCCTTTGCCCCACACGGCCTCGGTGATGACGGGGTCGCCCCGGCCGTATTCGGCGACCGCGCCGATCAGGCTGTCGCCGAGATCGTGCTCCAGCAGCTTCGACACGTCGTCGTTGAAGAGCATGTCGATGTCGAAGTGGGCGACGTTGCCCGTCGCGTCGGCCAGCACGAGCGGCGTGAAGATCGGCGTCCACGTGAAGACGTTCCAGCGCGACCGCTCGCGGTTCAGGATCAGGTCCGCATACGGCCGGACGAACGGCTCGACGTCATGGTATCGGAGGACGTGGGCGCCCGCCGGCCGGTCGCCCCGCTGCCGGGCGAAGCCGTCCACGACGGCCTGCAGCTTCGCCCGGTTCGCGTCGCTGTGTCCGCCGAAGCCGGTGAAGACGTTGATGCGGAGCGGCTCCGCCCCGCGATAGTGCGCCAGCAGCGACCACACGGTCACGCAAAGGAACTTCGCGCCTGCGTCATCGCAGGAAAACGCAACGTCCCTCAAGCCAGCGCCCTCCTGACGGCGGCAATGACCCGGTCCTGGTCCGGACCGAGGCCGCAGTAGAGCGGCAGGCGCACGAGGGTGTCGGCGTACCGGTCGCAGTTCGGCAGCTCCCGCCCGTCGTGCCGGTCCCGGTAGTACGCCGACGAATGGAGCGGCAGATAGTGGAAGACCGTCAGGACGTCCTGCGCCCGCATCTTCGCGATGAAGTCCGTCCGCCTCGCCAAGTCGGGGAACAGCAGGTAGAACATATGCGCGTTGTTCGTCGTCCAGTCGGGGATCCTGGGCAGGGCAAACGCGTTCCCCGTCTCGCGCCGCACGGCCGTCAGCTCCTCCCGGTAGCGGTCCCACAGGCGCTGGCGCTCCGCCTGGATCTCATCCAGATGCTCGAGCTGCGCCCATAGGAACGCCGAGACGACTTCCGTCGGCAGGAAGGAGCTGCCGACGTCCACCCAGCCGTACCGGTTGACCTCGCCGCGGAAGAATTCGGCGCGGTTCGTGCCCTTCTCCCAGATGATTTCGGCCCGGCGGGCAAACCGGTCGTCGTTGACCGTCAGCATGCCGCCCTCGCCCGAGATGACGTTCTTCGTCTCATGGAACGAGAAGCAACCGAAGTGACCGATGGAGCCGAGGGGACGGGCGGACCCCTGGCCGAGATAGAAGGAGTCGATCGCCTGCGCCGCGTCTTCGACGACCAGCAGGCCGTGCCTCCCGGCGATCTCCATGATCGCCCCCATGTCGCAGGCGCAGCCGGCGTAATGGACGGGCACGATCACCTTCGTGCGCGGCGTGATCAGGGCCTCGACCTTCGCCGCGTCCAGATTCGGCTCGTCCGCCCGGCTGTCGGCGAAGACGACCTTCGCGCCGCAGCGGACGAACGCCAGCGCCGTCGAGACGAAGGTATAGGACGGCACGATCACCTCGTCGCCCGGGCCGACGCCGGAAAGCAGCGCCGCCATCTCCAGCGCATCCGTGCCGGACGTCGTCAGCAGGCATTTCCCGAAACCGTAGCGGCGCTCGAAGAAGTCCTGGCAGCGGTGCGTGAACTCGCCGTTGCCGGAGATCTTGCCGCCCTCGACCGCCTGACGGATGTACTCCGTCTCCATGCCGGTCATGTGAGGTCTGTTGAAGTGAATCATGCGACGGGATTATACCATATCCAGCGCTTCGCGATAAACGGCAAGCGTCTGCCCGGCATAGCGGTCGAGGCCGTAAAGCCGCAGCACGGCCTCCCGCAGGGAAGCGCAGCCGGACTGCTCGACGGCCGCCATCACCTCGCCCACGCCGCCGAACCGCCGGGCGCGGACGGGCCGGTTCATCGCATAGGCCTCGACGACGGAAAGGCCGAACGTCTCCGGCTTCGTCGTGTTCGCCGAGACGATCTCGTCGGCGATGGCCAGGCATTCCGGAATCTTCTCCTGGGGACCGGCGAAGACGACGGCCCGCGTTCCGGACGGGCGGTCGAGGCCCAGCGACCGCACGAGGGCCCGGAGCGATTCGAGATAGCCCCGGTGCCGCCGGTCCGCCCCGCCGACGATCACGAGCTTCTGCGGCGACGCCGGCTCCGGACCGCCGGCTGCCTGCGCGAACCGCCGGATCAGGTCGTCAAGCCCCTTCACCTTCGTGATCCGCCCGACGGCCATCAGGACGTGGTCGCCGGTCCGGATGCCCCATTCGCGGCGCCGTTCGGCCATGAACTCCCCGTCCAGGCGCGCGGGATCGAACCGGTCGGCGTCGACAGCGTTCGGCACGATGCGCAGCTTCGTCTCGGCAAGGCCGTAGTTCGCCTTCAGGTAGTCCGCCAGGAAGCGCGACGGGACGACGACCAGGTCGCCGCGCGTCATGACCGCGGAATAGCGGGAGACCGAGTTCGCCCCGTGCGCATAGGTGATCCAGGGCACGGCGGAAAGGCTGAAGGCCCGCGCGGACGGGCGCCCGCACGCCCCCGCCAGCGCCTCAAGGCCGCGGACGCCGACGTAGAGCCAGGCGGGGACGCGCGAATGGACGCAGACGAGATCGGGGCGCTCCTGCCGCAGCAGGCGGCGCAGCTTCAGCACGCGCCACGGATAGGTCAGCGGGTTCTTCGACTTGAGCTCCAGCGTCAGATGCCGGCCGCCGTCCCGCTCGATGCGCCCGGCGAGACGCCCGCCGCCGGAGACGACGACGGAAGACCAGCCCGCCCGGACGAGTACGCGGTTCAGGTCGCAGACCACCGTCTCGACCCCGCCTTGCTCCATCGCCGGAAGAAGCTGCGCGACCTTCACCTCACCTCCAGACCAGACAGACGGCCGTCGCCCAGACGATGCCGACGACCATGCCCCAGAGCACTTCGCCGCGCGTATGCCCCAGCAGCTCCCGGAACCGCTGCGCCGGCTTGAACTTGAGTTCCTTCAGGTCCCGCACGATGGAATTCAGGACCTTGGCGTGTTCGCCGGCCGCATGGCGGACGGTGGCGGCGTCGAGCATCGTGATGACGGCAAAGGCCATTGCCAGCGTCGTCACCGGCGTCCCGAAGCCCTCCGTGTAGCCGATGCCGAAAGCCAGGCCGGATACGGTCGCGGAATGGCTCGAAGGCATGCCGCCGGTCGAGACCAGATAGACGAAGTCGAACTCGTGCGTCTTCCAGGCGGCAATGAGCATCTTGATCACCGACGCGACGATCCAGCCGCCGCAGCCGCACCAGAACCACTTCGCCATGAACAGTTCCCAGAACTGCCAGTGGATGATCGCGCCAAAAGACAAAGGCATCTCCGTCTCCCCCCGGTTCGTCTACATTTCGCTCAGGCGCTTCGCCAGGGCCGGCAGCCCCGGGTCCCGCGCCCCGCACGTCACCAAGGCGCCGAAGTCATTCCGCCGCGCGGCGCACCAGTCGTAGGCGGCGTCCGGACCGGCGACGAGCACGCACCGCCTGCCGCCGCCGCACACCTTCGCCGCCAGCTCGCCGGAGTTGACGGAGCGGTCGGTCGTTCCCCCCGCATCGTACACCGGCAGCAAGAGCAGCGCGTCCTGCGGACGGATCGTCTCGACGAACATCGCCGCCAGCGCGTCCATCAGCTTGCGCAGCGGCGCATAGCCGTGCGGCCGCCAGATGGCGCAGACTCCCTGCGGGTACCGCTCCGCCAGCGTCGTCCACATCGCCCGCAGCTTCTCCGGATTGTGCGCGTAGTCGTCGAAGACGACGGGAGCCGCGGATCCGGACGGGCGGCCGGCCGGCGGGACGATGCGCTGCAGCCGGCGCTCGACGCCGCAAAACGACAGGAGCGCCCGCCGGACGTCGGCGGCGGCGCAGCCGAGCGCCAGCGCCATCCGGGCGGCCAAGGCGGCGTTCTGCCGGTTGTGCCGCCCCGGCATCGGCGTCACCCACTCGTCCCCCTCGCCTTCCGCGCCGCAAGCCGCGTTCCCTCCGGCCCGCCCGTCGATCACCGGCCCCGAACAGTCCCGGACAAAGGCGTCGAAGACCGCGTCCATCTCCGCCTTCGAATAGTGATCGGCGGAGGCGTTCGTGACGATTGCCGCGTAGGGCCGGAACGCCACCAGCGACTTGTCGCTTTCGTCCACCTCGGCGACGGCATACTCGCCCCGGCCGAAGCGCACCGCCCCCTCCCAGCCCGGCACGTTCGCGCCGTTGACGCAGATCGGATCGAGGCCGCATGCGGCGAGGACATGGCCGAGCATCGCCGTCACCGTCGACTTGCCGCAAGTGCCCGCAACGGCCACGAGTTTGTAGTCTTGCAGCGTCCGCGCCAGCGCCGTCGCGCGGTGCGTCACCGGAATGCCGAGTTCCTTCGCCTTCCGCAGGCCGGCGTTCGTCGCCTCGATCGCCGTCGAGACGATGACCTCGTCCGTCGCGCCGTCCACCCCGCTGCCGTCGTCGGGAAAGACCCGGACGCCCAGCGATTCGAGAAAGCAGATATTGGGCGTGCCGAGCGTCCGGTCCGCGCCGGTCACCGTGTCGCCGAGACGGACGAGCGCCGTCGCCAGCGCGCTCATGCCGACGCCGCCGATGCCGATCAGATGCCGCTTCGCCATGCCCTCACCTCTTTCCGCCCGCAAGCGTCTCGGCGCAGTTGAGATAGTAGGCGCGGATGCGCTCGTAGGCGTTGATGATGTCCAGCTCGCCCAGAACGCGCACGGACGACCCCGGGTCCTCCGGCCCGACGCGGCCAAGCTGAATGCGGCGGCAGTCGCGAATATGGTCGTGCAGCGCGGCGGACTCCCGCTGCAGGGCCTCCAGTTCGAACGGCTCCCGCGGCGAGCGGATCAGCGGCGTCACCGTGCGGGCGAAGGCCGCGACCCGGTCGTGCACGTCGAGCAGGACGGCTCCCGAGACCTCCGAAATCCGCTGCTTGTGCTTGCGCAGGCGCCGCACGACCTTCAGCACCTGGGCGCATTCGTCGGAGACGGACTCCAGCTCGTCCGTCAGGCGCAGGAGCCGGCGCGCCCGCTCGGCGACGTCCCACGACAGGCGCTTGGACATGATCGAGCCGAGGAACTCCGTCACTTCCTTCTGCACGTTGTCCAGAATGTCCTCGCGGTGGATGATGTGCCGCTCGTCGGCCTCGCTCGCCTCGCCGGTCAGCACCTTGCGGGCGCAGTCGAAGAGCTCGAGGTTCGACGCCTTCATGAAGTCGATCTCGCTCAGCGCCTGGTCGCAGGCGATGACCGGCGAGATGCGCGCGCCGATCTTCAGCGCCGACAGGTGCGGCTTCTCGTTCTCGGGCTGCCTGACCAGGCGCTCGATCAGCCGGCAGAACGGCCGCGCGATCGGGAAGAAGATCACGCCGCGGCAGATCGCGAAGATCGTGTCGGTGACGGCAATCGGCGCCATCATGTGGGTGAAGGCCTGGACGGGCCGGCCGCTGACCAGCATCGTCTCGGCCGTGCCCCAGTTCGGGAACAGCGCCTTGCCGGCCGCGACGAACAGCGGAAAGAACCAGATGAGCGCCAGCGAGCCGAGGACGTTCGACAGCGTGTGCGCCAGCGCCGTCCGCTTCGCGTCCGCCGTGCCCCCGATGGCGGCGATCCAGCCGGTGGCCGTCGTGCCGACGTTCGCGCCGAAAAGCACGGCGACCGCCACCTCGTACGCGATCAGCCCCTGCGTCGCCATGGCCATGGCGATGGCGATCGTCGCCGCCGACGACTGGATGACCGCCGTCAGCAGCGTCGCCAGCCCCGCCACCGAAAGGACGTCGAGCATCGTGTCGGCCGACATCTTCGTGAACAGCCCCGCGAAATCCGGATTCTGCTTGATCGGCGCGACGCCCTTCGACATGAAGTAAAGGCCGAGGAAGACGAGGCCGAGGCCGATGATCGTCAGGCCGAGGTGGTGGACGCGTTCGCCCCGGCAGAAGAAGTACATGATTCCGCCGAAGGCCAGCCCGACGAAGCCGAGCATCTGCGGATTCGGCGCGTAGGCGATGATCCAGATCGTCGCCGTCGTGCCGATGTTCGCGCCGATCAGCACCGCGAAAGCCTGCGGCAGCGTCATCAGCGCCGTCGAGACGAAGCCGACGAGCATGACCGTGATGATCGAGGAGGACTGGACGATGATCGTCGAGAACACGCCCGTGCCGACGCCGACCAGCCGGTGGCTCGTGGCGTGCGACATGAACTTCCTGAGGCCGTTGCCGGCCGCCGCCTGAAGGCCCTCGGAAAGATGCTTCATGCCGAGCAGGAAGATTCCCAGCCCGCCCAGCACCGTCAGCAGAATCGTCAGGACTTCTTGCATCGGCCGATCCACTTCACCGCCGCTTCGATCCGCCAGGGATAGAACATCCCGTACATGCCGACGACAGCCAGCAGATAGGCGAGCGCGACGACCGCCTGCACCGGAGCGAAGCCGCTCTCCGGCAGGATCGGACGCGTCAGCTTGAAGAGCTCGGCCGGCAAGAGCATGAACAGCCCCATGATCGAGCGGGTCAGCAGGTTCTTCGGCATCCAGATGATCGTCAAATACGTGAGGACGGCCGCCATAATCCAGACCTGGCCGGGAAAGCGCTTCAACAGCAGGTCAAAGACGTCGATTCCGATCGTATCGCACTCATACGCCGTCCAGAACCACGCGATGGCCGTCAGGACCATCGCCAGTCTGGGTACTTTCACGGGGCCTTCGTTCGCTTGTTCCGACATTTGCCCGCTATTATACCAAAAATCGCCGCGCCTACTTCAGTTCCGACACGAACAGGTCGATATGGTCGTAGTTGTCAATCCACGTCGTGTACATGAAGCCCCGCAGCCCGGGATGGGGCGAAAGCTTTTCCCGCCAGTTCCGGACGGTCTTTCGCACCCGTTCCGCGTCCGGTGCGTCGCAGCAGATGCTGCCCATGAACGCGTGCTTCCGCCCGGCGAAGTACGGCACCGACCGGTCGAGGATGCCGCCATGCCAGAACATCATCCCCACGTCCGCCGGAATGAGGTCCGCCACGCCGACGAACGATCCCCGGCAGCCACCGACCCTCTCCTTGGCATTGTGCCAGGGGTCGAACATATCGCTCCAGGCGAAGATCTCCGCCTGCGGATCGACCGACCTGATGATGTCGCGCATCTTCGTCACGCAGTCGCCGAGGATGTGCGCCATGTCCGTCTTCCGCTGCGAACAGAGCTCGCACGTGCCGCCGTTCCTGATTTCGTCGAGCGAGAGGAACCAGACGCCGGGATGGAGGATTTCCTCGATCGCCTGGGCGGACTTCTCCAGCGCGGCATACAGGCGGGGATCGCTCATGCACGTCGAGATCTGGAGCTTAGTGCCCGCGCGCGAGACCATGTAGCCGCCGAACAGCAGGCGTTCGCCGTCGGCGATGCGGCTGCCGACGGGCAGGTCCATGCGGACTTCCTCGCCGCGCTTCGTCTTCGCGAGCGTCCAGTCGCGCCCCTCCTCGTAGATCCGGCCTGTCGCGGCGCTGCGCAGCGTGCGCGGCGCCGTCTCGCGGCGCGAGAGTTCCGTCACGCCGATCTCCTCCAGCGAGAGGTCCGACAGCCAGAACCTGGCGCCCTGAAGGCTCTTCCCCGCCCACGACCCGAAGAAGAGCTGCGCCCCCCCGGCGTCGCCGGTGCAGAAATCGGCGGACAGCCGATACCAACCGTCGTCGCCCGCCTTGAACGTGCGCCCGGTGCCGAACGGCGTCTCGCCGCCGAGACCGCCGCCGTCCGGATAGACCTTAAGTTCAATCGGACGATAACGCCCCTCAAGGCCAGTCCCCTTCACCCATCCCGAGAAGCGATAGCGACGTCCGGGCGTGAGCTCGACATGGCGGAAAAAGCGCGCGTGGCCATGTTTGTCCTTCTCCGGCCCCGGCTCGAAGCGGACGGACGCCTTGCCCGCATGGCCGACGTTCGTATCGACGAAGGAAAGCAGCCCCGGATGGTCGGCGGACCAGCCGCGGAAGGTGTTCTTCGCGCGATCGAAGTCCGCCAGCGAGCCGTTGTCGAGCACGATTCCGCCCTTGCACGGGACGATGCGCCCGCCCTCGGCAACAAACGGCATGTCCCGGAACGCGGTCGTCTCCACGAGCTCCGGCATGGCGCCCGTCAGGATGCCGTAGCCGACCGACCAGCCGTGGGGGACGAGCCGGACGCCCCGCGCGTCCGCATAGGCCTTCAGTTCGCGCAGGCAGCGCTTCGCCGACTCGCTCCAGCGCCAGAGGTCGTCGAGACCGTGGAGGGTCATGCCGTTCATCCCGGCTTGCGCGGCGCGGTCGACGAAGGTCTTGCAGCGCGCGAGCTCCTTGGCGTTCGCGCACGATCCGCCGTAGCGCAGCCAGCGGTTGCCGCCATCGGCCGCCGCCGTCAGTCCCGCCGCCAGCACCAGCATCGAAACGAGCGTCTTCATCGTCTTCCTTTCATCCTATCCTCATCTTGGGTTTTCCCGCTCGGCCAGGACCGGCAGTCCGCGCTAACGGACGACCAGGACTCCGCCCGCGCAGCTCAGGCGCACGCGCCGGCTCGCGGCATCGACCATAAGTTCGTAGGGGAAGCTGCCGTTCTTCTCGACCGCCGGGCCGCCCGTGACCGTCCCGTCCGCCTGCGCGAGGACGCGTTCGCCAAACGGCACGGACGACGAACGCGAGAGGACGAGCGTCTCCGGCGCCGTCGGCAGCGTCAGGTCGCCCGGCACGCGCAGCACGTTCCCGCCCGTCGAATCGCGCGTCACGTTCCACTCCGCCCCGGCCGCGAAGACGAAGTTCGTGAACGACCAGCGCCCGCCGAGCGACGCGAAGCACGGCGCCGCGTTGTTCCACCAGCCGCCGGACGGCACGCGCACCGTCCCGACCGTCAGCGTCAGGGCGGAACTTTCCGCGACGAGGGCGACGTCCGGCGCGCCGGGGCTGAACTCGGCGAGCGCCAGCGTGTCCGCCGGCACGAGCCAGCCGTCGGTCGAGGAGAAGTTCGATTCCGGGTAGGGCGCCACCCACGCGAAGTTGCTCTTTGCCGGGTCGTAGACGCGCGCCGACGCCGGCAACCGCACCCGCGCCCCGTTTTCGAGCGTCAGCCGGATTCCGGCCGGAAAGGCGTTCGCGACCAGCTCCCGGCAGAGCGCACCGCCCCGCACGGTCAGCGCACCCGCGCCGATCCACTCGCCGCGGTCGAAGCCGGCCGGCGTGTTCGTCACCGCAGCGCCCGCGCAGTCGCCGAGATCGAGCACGCAGGCGTCGCCGAGGATCTGGCAGGACGCCTTCAGCGGAGTCTCCGCCCCGCCTCCGTAGCCCTCAAGCAGCGTCCGGTCGGACGCAAACGCCGGGCCGAGCCGGATCGTGCCGCCGTGCCACAGGACGCGCGCGACGTCGAGCTTCGAATCCGGCCGCAACGGTCGCGCCAGCGTCAGCACGCCGTCCCGCAGCACGAGGGTGCCGGTCGAGTAGTAGCCGGTGCCGAGGAAAAGCCGCGAATCAGCGTTCATCGTCAGCGTTCCGCCCGTCAGCTCGACCGTCGCCTTCGACTGGTTGTTGCCGGCGTCAAACCGGTGGTTCCGCGGGATCGTGAGCTTGCCGCCCGCCGCGATCTCGAACGTGACCTCCTGCTGATACTCGGCCGAATCCTTCGGGGCGCGGACGTAGATGCACGGACGCGCAGCCCCCGAGGAGTTCGACCACTCGGCGAAACCGACCTCCGCCCCCTCGCCGATCGTCAGACGGCGGCAGCAGTACGGCGGCAGCCCGGATTTCTGGATGTCCCAACTCGAGTCTTCGATGCCGACGTACAGCATCCCGTTGCCGAAGAAGTAGCGGCCGGTCTTCAGGATCACATCGCCACCGTAGGCGAGAAAGCTGTTGGTCCGCGCCAGCGATCGCCAGTCGCCGTCGGGCACTCCGCACTCGAAGCCGCCCGAGAAGACGTGGCAACCCAGGCCCCTGACCACGAACCCGGTGCCGTTGGTGATCGCGCACTGCACGGAGCCGGAGATTTCGCCCGTCACCGAGGCGTCCGCCCCGACGACCGACGCCTGCCGCACATCGACCGGCGAGGCGATGGTCGCGTTCCGGTGGAACGCGACCGCGCCGCCGTCCAGCGTCAGCCGCGTCTGCGCGGTCAGCCCCGAGCCGTAGACCTGCAGCGTCTCGCCCTCCCGGACCGTCAGCTCCGCCTCGGGGCGCACGATGTCCGTCACCACCAGACCGCCGCTTTCGAGCAGGTTCGCGCCTTCCGCCACCGTCACGGTCGGGAGGCCGCCGCGCCCGCCGACGAGAATGGCCGTGCCGCTCACGAGCGTCAGCGACCCCGTCGCCTGCGCGAGATCGCCGACGACGACCACGCCGTCCGCGCCCGGATCGAGCCGGATGTCGCCCGCACCGACCAGCGTCGCCCGCCCGAAGTCGCCCGGCCCGACGGCTTCCAGCGTCACGCCAGCAGCCAGGGACAGCGCCCCCGTCAGCGCGAAAGTCGCGGGCGCGAGCCGCACCGTGCCCGAACCCGTGAACGCCAGCGAGGCCGCGACGCCCGCCTCCGAAAGTTCGGCTGCGGAGAGATCCAGCGTGACGCCGCCGGAAAGCGCCACCGACGTGAGGGCCTGCGTGACGACGAACGGGCCCGTCCACGCGCTCACGTCCGCCGCCGTGCCGGAGACGGATACCTCCGGCACGGCGAAGACGCACTCCGAACCCGCCGCCAGGTCCGCGCCGCCCTGCAGCTTCAGGACGGGCGCGTAGTGGACGGAGTCCAGCGCCGCGCAGATGCTGACGGAACTGCCCTTCCATCGGGCGGTCGGCGGCTGGCCCAGCAGGAGGCAGTCGCCGTCCCCTGCAAGCGTCAGCGACCGCGCCGCCAGCCGCGCGTCCAGCACCGTCGACACTGTACCGAGCCAACGCTCGCGCGCCAGGTAGAGCCGCGCCGGCGCCCTGACCGTCAGATCGACTTCGCCGAGGGCGGAGTTCTGCCCGGTGAACCAGACGTCGATGAACTTCTCGATTGTCAGCGCATGGACCTCGTCCGAGACGCCAAGCCCCATCCGGTAGTATTCCTGGTAGAACGGATGGCCGACGGAGAGGACGGGGCGGTCCGTCATCTCGTGGTCCATGCCCGACCAGGTCTGGTCGGCCGTCAGGGTGAGGTTCCGGCTCGTCTCGCTCGAACGCCCCGTCGAGAAGACGCTGTTGGTCAGGAACGAAATGCCGCCGGCGCCAATGTTCACGTAATGGTTGTCCGTCCAGAAGTCCCGCCGACGTTCGGCCGCGAACGTCAGCGACGAATAGGTCATGTTGCACGGCTCGAAGCGGCAGTTGCCGTTGTACACCGCCGTAATGACGGCATCGGCCCCGTTGGTGACGGCGATCTCCGCACCGTTCGAGTCCGTCGCGACATATTTGTTCTGGGTGGACGCGTCAATGTAGGTCTTTCCGTCCGGCACGGCTTCGCCCGCCAAGGCTCGCCCCCATCCCCATGAAGCCACCAGAAAAGCCCAAGCGGCAACCGGAACTGCGTTGGTCATCGCGTAGTCTCCCCTTTTCTTGCGGTTGCAGCCAGAGCGGACGAAGCGCGACAATCGTATCATGTTTCCCTTCCGTTTCCATTACCGGCCGTACCGGCGGTTCCAAACCGCCCGGCATGCGCGCGAAAGACCCGTCCGCGTGCAACCCCCGTCCGGCCGCAGGACGAGTATAGCATTTCCCCCGCACAAAAAACAGCAAAAGCTAAATATAAAAACAGCATATTCGTTCAACCGCCCGTATTATGCGCTTCCTGTGTTAGCAAATGGTAAGTTTTCGATTAGATTCAGATTGCCCGACCGTCGGCTGCCCCGCCATGGCCACCTGGCGGTTCGGCCGCATCATTCGAGACGCAGGCGGAAGAGCCGCACCGTCGCCGGGTCCGGCGGCAGCACGATCCGCGCTTCGGCCCCCGCAAGGACGGTCTCCGCCGGCCGTGCCGTCGCGCCCGTGCGCGGATCGGCGACCGAAAAGGCGGCGGACCCGCCAAACGCCACGCCGATCGCCGACGACAGGCGGGCGGTCAGCACGGCCGAACCGTCCGCCTGCGGCAGAATCGACGTGACCGAAAGCGCAGTCGCCGCCGCCGGCACGAGTTCCTCGCGCGGCGGCGAGGCCGGCGACGCATCCCACACCAGCGAACCGAGGCCGTCCGCATCCAGATTGCTCCAGGTCGTCCAGACGAAGCCGTCCGCCGGCAACTCAAGCGCCGGAAACGGCTTCGCTTCGACCGTCGGCAGGATCGTCCCGGACGCGGGCACAAGACGGCCGGCGCCGTCCAGCACCAGCACCGCCGGTTCGGGAAAGGCGCAGGCGGTTGCGCACACCCCCGTGGCGGGCATCGTCCGCCAGAGCAAGACCGCGCCCGGATGGGCGGCGACCAGCCGCGAAGCCGCGGCCGCCGACAGTCCGTCCGGCGCGGCGAAGGCCACGGCCTCGTCGAGGTAGAGCGTTCCGGCCGCCAGCCAGCCATAGCCGCCCGCCGCCGAAGCGCCGCCGAACCAGACGGTGGTGGCGGCCGTCCAGGGCACGGCGACCGTCGCGACCGTGCGCCCTGCCAGCGCCACTTCAACCCCGTCCGCCGACAGGCGCACCGCCAGCGCCTGATAGACCGAGAGCGGCAGTCGGAACGCGCCGCAGGCTTCCCCGTCCAGCGCCAGCGTAAGCCCCAGATCGAACCGGCGGCGGAACTCGAGCCGGTGTTCCGCCGTCTCCAGGGCCAGCACGACGCCGCGGTCCTCGTCGTTTTCGAAACCGGCCTCGAAACGCAGATGGCAGCCGATCATCCGGACGTCCGCCGATGCCGCCAGGTCGAGCCGCGCGGGCGTCGTCTGGCTCGTGGGCGCGAACGCCTGTCCCCTGACGGCGACCTGGGCGCCGCCGTCGTCAAACGCCAGCCGCCCCAGCGCCGGGTCGGCGGTCGGCGGCGGGGCGGTCTCCTCGGCCGTGGCGGCGCGGAAGACGGCCGTGTAGGACGACGCCTCCTCGCCCCAGCCGATCAGGTCTCCGCCCGCATGGAGCCGGCCGGCGCCGTCGCGCCAGCCGATCAGCCTTTCGCCGGCGACGGCGACGCAGGGCGCCGCCTCGTCGAACGTCAGGCCCGGCGCGACCTCGACCGTCTCCTCCCCCTGCGGCGTCGCAAAGCGGATGGCGCGCCCGGCACCGTCCGCCTCGCGGAGCGGACGGATGGCGGGATCGCCGAAGTAGGTCAGGCCGACGAAAAGCGAGCGCCAGTCCATCGCGGCAAGCGCCCGTTCGCGAAACTCCGACTTGTGGTCCGCGAACAGCTCGCCCAGCGTCGCGCCGCCGCGCGCCCAGCGCTCGGCGAAGTCGGCGAGCAGCGCGTACGAATACGCGCCGATGCCGCCCGCGCCATCGACGCGAAAGCCCTCGCGCGTCGAGGCGATGTATACCAGCCCGCCCGACTCGCCGACGCCCGGCACCAGATGCTCGGCCAGCGAACAGGCCTGCCAGACGCCGGCGAACGCCCCCTCCTCCGGCGGCGCCATGCCGGTCGCGCTGCCGTTGTCGGCCAGCGAAAGCGCATCGAACTGGGCCGTATTGCAGCCGACCGAATAGAGCACGCCCCAGGCGCACCCCGGCACCAGCGCCGAACCGGGAGAGAGCCGGCCGACCCCCGCAGGCAGGCCGTGCGAGGACATCGCCACGAACTCCGGCCGCTCGGCAAGATAGCGGTAGAGGTCGGCGGGACGGTCGGTCGAAAGCTCCGAGGTGAACGAGCTGCGCGTCGTCGGATCGCCGCAGGCGTTGGGAAAGCAGAGGTCGAGCGTCGCCGCAGGACGGTTCGCGAGGATGCGCGAGAGATGGATGTTCCGGAGCCACAGCTCCGAATCGGTCGTGCCGTCGGGATGCCCCGCCTCGCCGATCCACGGATACCCGTCCGACAGCGTGGTCATCTTGCCGGTGTCGGTCGGGGCGCTGGGACCGAGCTGGAGGCCGTGCAGCAGCACATGGTCGGCCCTGAGCGCGTGGGACGACGCGCGCGACGTGCACCGCCGCAGGCGCCGGACGTAGTCGCGCACGCCCTCGGCGGTGGCGGCCGGAATGCGCCCGACGGCGACTTCGGGCACGAGATCGAGTCCGGCGAAATCACTGTACCCGTAAAGCCCGGTCTCCGTCGCCGTCCAGTCGCCGTCGAGACAGGCGTAATACCAGTCGGACGGCGTGCCGCGGCTCTTCGTCCAGTTGTTGGCGATGCCCTCGACGGGCGTCCAGACCATGACCGGCGCAATCGCATCCGCACGTGCGCCGAGAACGACCCACCGGAGGTCGCCGGACGCATATTCGGCCGCTATCGCGCCGCGGATGCGCGCTTCGGGCGTCGTCTCGGACCTGGTGGCGTGAATCTCCTCGACGGTCGCCACCCTGACCGTCAGCGCACCGCCTGCCGGCGACGAGCGAAAGTCGGCGAGATCGGCAAAGCCGGGCGCAAGCGCCTCGGTCGTGACGATGAGGTACTGCGTGCCGGTTCCCCACGCGCGGAGCGGAAGGAATCCGCCCGCGACGAACAGGCCCAGCATCGCCCCCGCTCCGCCGGCAATCAGGATTCGCTTCCGGTTGCGCATGCATCCCCCCTGGCAGGCGCCCGGCCCCCCGCCGGTTCCGCCCGCTTTCCGGACCGCAGCCGCGGCTCGCGGCAGAGCGACAGCAACGACGGTTTCAGCCATGTCCTCATGTTCATGAGCGTATTCTCCCGGAGGTGGCAGGAACTAGTTGCGGCCGGCCCGGCCGGACGCGTCCAGCCGGAGGATGACGGCCGTCAGGATGAGCGCGGCGCACGTCGGCGCGGCGAAGTTGGCGACGGCGGCGCCGAAGAGCTGCGCCAAGCCGCCGGTCGCGATCTGGGCCGCCGCGAGGTAGACGGGCCGGAGGACGGTGTACCCGAGATAGGCGGCGAGCGAATGCCGGCCGAACGCGAGGAACAGGCCCATGCCGCGACGGAGCATCAGCACGTCGTTGACCCAGTAGAGCGCCGCAAACGCCATCATGCACCAGCCTGCCGCCTGGGCGGAGAACGAGACCGAGAAGAACTGCTTGACGGACGGAATCCGCAGGCCAAGCAGCCAGCCGGTCCCCCAGACGAGCGCACCGGTCGCCAGCAGGACGGCGGCCTTGCGCGCTTTCGCGCCGCCCGCCAGCAGGAGCTCCGTCGAGCAGCAGCCGGCGAGGCCGAACGCCGCAAAGACCGGCGTGGTCAGGAACCAGGTGTACCCGTGCGTATCGAGCGCGAGGGAGCCTGCCGGCACCAGCGCCCGCAGGATCTTCAGCTCCGCGAGCATCGCCGCATTGCCCTCCCGAGAGTAATCGCCGCCGAACGCCATGACGATTCCGTAGCCGGCCAGCAGGGCGACGGCCAGGCAGGGCCGGATCCACTTCGGCTTCAGGAGATACGCCAGGGAGGCGACGGCGGAGCCGACGGCAATCGTCTGCAGCGTGTTGTTGTATGGCGAGATCTGCATCACATCCAGCGTCAGCAGCCGCCCCTGGACGACCATCCCGAGCAGCCAGAGCAGGGCGAACCGCGACAGGAGATGCCGCCAGTAGGCCGCAGTCGGCGCACCCTCGGCCGTCAGTCGCCGCCGCGAGGCCAGCGGCACGGCCGCGCCGCTCATGAAGATGAACAGCGGCATGATGAGGTCCCAGAGGGCGAACCCGCCCCACGGGTGGCTGAACTGGGCGACGACGCCCTCAGGCAGCCCCCAGACCGCATGCGCCTGCATGACGATGACGCCGACGACCGACAGGAGGAACATGTCCATCCCGCGCAGGACGTCCAGACTGTACAGGCGGTCGCTCGCCGCGGCTGCTCGTTTCGCGTTGACGTTCATCGCCGCCATTATAGCATTTCCGCCCGGACTGCGGCGACGGATAGCGGTCGATCTCACCTTAGCGCCTGGGGCTTGTGGTGAAGTTTTGAGAATCATCTGCGGAAATCTTAGGCCGTGCGGAATCCACACGGCGGCGGTTACCTCTCCACGCAGCGAGGGCGCTGCGGGTACTTTGCTATCCAGCGCAACGGGCGCCCAGCCCTTACCCGGCGTGACCCCACGCCGGGGCGGGTCCAAGCCGTGGCACGGGCACATCGCAGGGTCAGACCCTGTATCCCCTCACGGAGGCCCCGCATCGCCTCACTATCGCATAGAATCAATCAATCTCGTATATTCTGTAATCATAGGAGGTACGATCTCACCATCCAACAGCACGCACACTCGAAAATCCCCGGCAAAACTTTGAAGATAGGATTGCTGATTTACGTTATCTTTTTTTTTTTTTTTTTTTTTTTTTTTTTACAT
>JBJEWA010000016.1:0-21420 GCA_051884805.1 Kiritimatiellia bacterium
AGCGAATACCCCAGCGAAAGCGCGCGTCCGAGCAGGTCGTATGCGGCCACGCCCGCCAGCACGGCGCCGATGCGCCGGTAGCCGCCGCAGGCCGCGATCAGCGCATCGCTCAACAGCGCGGCGACGAGGAAGCCCGGCAGCAGCACCGACATTCCCCCGCCCGCGATCAGGAACGAGACGACCTGCCCCACGAGGACATAGAGCGCGAGGACGCCGAACCGGCGGACACGCGCCACCATCACGACGAGCAGCGCGGTCGCCACGCCGTTCTTGAGGAAGAGGGTGAGCGGGTTCATCCCGCCGCCGAGCAGCGCGATCAGGAGCGAAACCACCTTCGCGAGCGCGGTGAACAGTCCGACCACCACGAGCGATTCCGTGTCCCAGTAGAACTTCTTCATGGCCTGATCCTCCTGGCGAGCATTCCGCCCGCGAACTTCAGTTTGTCCCACGCGCTCGCATGCGCCGCCAGGTGGAAGCCGATGAGCAGCGAGTTGAGCTTCGGCTGGCAGTATTCCCCGAGCCGCGTGAGGCGGTAGCGTCCATCCTGCGGCCGCCACACGCCGGCGGCGGTCCAGTTGTCGAGGATGGGCGCGAAGTCGGTCTCGGGGATTTCGCCGGGGTCGAACCAGCCGAGATCGGTCATGCGGGTGAAGCGGATCGCGTCGCGCCGCGCGGGCGGATTGGCGACGATCTGGGCGATGGGCTTGCGGCCTTCGTCGACCGCCTGCAGATAGCGCGCGAGCGAACTTTCCTGCATGATGCTCCAGTCGCCGATGAAGCCGCCTGCGCCGCAGCCGAACGGCACCATGTCGACGCCGGTCTTCGCGTAGGTATTGTAGCGGTTGCGTTCGAGCGAATTGCGCCCCCAGTGCGTAGTGGAAAGCTGCGTCCAGCCCTGTGCGGCCAGCCAGTCGCTCGCCTCCGCATGGCGGGCGAGGCGCTCCTCCTCGCTCCAGTTGCCTTCCCGAGCGAGCCGCTCGGCGAGCGGCATTCCCGGCACGACCTTCAGCGAATAGAGGTCAACCGCGTCGAGGGCGGATTCCCGCTGCACGGTCTTTACGTTCTGCTCCATCCAGGCTGCCTGCGTCTGGCCGGGCAGGCCGTAGATGAGGTCGGCGACGAGCGCGACGCGGTCGCCGCCGATTTCCTTGATGCGGGCGAGGCGCCCCAGCGTCTCCTCCCGGGAAAGCCGGCGGCCGAGGCTCCGCCGCAGTTCCGTCTCGAAGCTCTGGATGCCGAACGAAAAGCGGTTGACGCCCGAGTCGAGACAGGCGCGGACGCGGTCGTCGTCGAACGCGAACAGCCGGCCCTCGACGGTGAACTCGCAGTCCTCGGCGAGGCGGAAGCGTTCGCGGAGCTTGCCGGCCGTGCGCCGCAGCTGGTCCGCCGTGAGCGCCGTCGGCGTGCCGCCGCCGAAATACACCACGTCCACCGGCTTGGCCGTGAACGCACCATCGTCCGCCACGCGGTCCATTTCGACGAGCAGCCGCCGCACGTACTCCTCGATCGCCGCCTCGTCCGCGCGATTGCGGTAGAAGCCGCAGAACGAACAGCGGCTCACGCAGAACGGAATGTGGACGTAGATGACGAGGGGCGGAACGCGCGCCGGGCGGAGCGACTTCCAGATCGCCTCGGCCGAGCGGGGGCTGTCGCCAGCGCCCTTCATCATGCCCATCATCATCTGGCCGTGCGACGAGGTCTTCGCGGCAAGCCTCTGCAGCAGTTCCGCGCGGTCGGTCGGCAGCATAAACGGATTCATCGTTTCACTCCTTTCGGTCGAATTGCACCTTGCGTTTCACATTCGCGCCAGCGCGTCGGGATCGTTCGAGTAGCGCATGGCCTCCGCCCGCGTGATGCGGCGGCGGCGGACCAGTTCCATGAGCGAGCCGTTCAGCGTCACCATCCCCTGCTCGCCGCCGAGTTCGATCAGCGAGGCGAGCTGACGCTCCTTCTGGTCGCGGATCGAGGACTGGATGGCCTTCGTGGAAGTCATGATCTCGGCGCAGAGCGACCGCCCCGAGCGATCCGTCCAGGGCACGAGCTGCTGCGTGACGACCACCTTGAGGTTCGCCGCGAGACGTTCGCGCACCTGCTGCTGCTCCATCGCGTCGAACGCGCTGACTATGCGCGAGACGGATTCCGCCGCGCCGCTCGTGTGCAGGGTCGCGAAGGTGAGATGCCCCGTCTCGGCGAGGGTGAGGGCGGCGTCCATCGACGTGCGGTCGCGCATTTCGCCCAGCAGCACGACGTCGGGATCTTCGCGCAGGATGCTCCGGAGGGCGTTGCGGAAACTCGCCGTGTCGTGTCCGACCTCGCGTTGGGAGACGAGGCACCGGTCGGATTCGTGGACGTATTCCACGGGATCCTCGATGGTGAAGAGATGTTCGCTCCGCGTCTGGTTGATGCGGTGGAGGATGCTGGCGAGGGTGGTCGTCTTGCCGCTCCCCGTCGCGCCCGTCACGAGGACGAGCCCCTGGCGCAGGGCGCAGATCTCCTCAAGCAGCGGGATGGGCAGCCCCAGTTCCTCGAACGCGAAGAAGCGGTTGGGCAGCAGCCGGATCGCCCAGGCGAGACGGTCCAGCTTCCAGTAGGCGTTGATGCGGATGCGGCGGTTGCCGGGCGCCGTATCCGCGCCGTCGTATTCGCGGACGCGGCGCAGCGCCTCCAGCCCCGCGTCGCCGACGAGCCGCGCGGTCAGCGCCTCGAACGGCATTGCGGCGAGTTCCGGCGGAGCGGCGACGCGCCGCAGAGAACCGTGGACGCGGAGCGCGAGCGCGCCGCCGTCGAACCAGTGCAGGTCGGTCGCGTCGGCGGCGACCATCAGGGCGAAAAGCGGATCGAGGACGGGATCAGTCATGGGATTCCCGCTTTCCCGCGCGCTCCCGCGTCGGCAGCCATTCAAAGTCCAGCGCCGCGTTGACGAGCGAGTTGGTGCCTTCGGAATCGGGCGTCGCGAGCGCCTTGTCCGCGTTGGCGCGACGCTGCTCGCGCGTCCGGTCCATCGCCTCGTGCAGGTTGCGCCGGTCCTGGAGGTTGTCGCGCAGGAAGCCGCGCGACGCCCGGCCGGCCGCGCCGGGCGTGAGGACGACCGTCGGCTTGATCAGCACCACCAGCTCGTAGTCGCTCGCGCTGTGCGCCGTGTGGCGGAAGAGCGCGCCGAAGTAGGGAATGTCGCCGAGCCACGGAATCTTGTAGAGCGTGTCGCTCTCCTCGTGCTGCATGAGGCCGCCGAGCGCGATGGTCTCGCCGTCCTTCGCGACGATGGAAGAGGTGATCGTCTCGCGCTTGATGGGCGTCTCGTAGAACGTCCCCGCCGACGTGCTGACGGCCCGCTCCTCCTGCGCGGTCGAGTTCTCCTGCATGATGCGGAGCGTCACGGTGCCGTCGGCATGCACCTTCGGAGTGATGACCAGCGCGGTGCCGATGTTCCGCTCCTCGAAGTCGGCCGTCGTCGCCGACTGCGACCCGGTGCCCGTGCCGCTGATGAGCGACGTGCCGGCGGTGAACCCCGTCTGCACGTAGCGCGTCGTGCCGAGGAAGATGCGCGACGCCTCGTAGTCGGCGACCAGGAGGCTCGGCGTGGCGAGCGCCCGCACCTTGCCCTTCGAGTCGAGCAGGTTGAGCCGCAGCGAATAGTGCTTGTTCAGCAGCTGGAACACGGAATGGTTCGGATAGAGCGCGGATTCCGCGATGCTCAAGGCGCCCAGCTCGTCCCGGGTCGTGCCGCTCGACAGCGTGTGGGTGTAGTCGCCGTCCGTGTACGAACCGGTCACGTTGTAGGCGATGTCGCGCACCGACAGGCTCTTGCTGAATCCGCCCTCGAAGCTGCCGTAGGTGTGGCTGCTGCCGTTCAGCAGGAAGCCGAGCTCGCGGTCTTGCGCGTCGGAGACGTCCAGCTGCAGGATGCGCACTTCCAGCAGCACCTGCGCGCGCGGGATGTCGAGTTGCCGGATCGTCTCCCGGATCTGGTTCAGCATCTCGCGGTCGGACGAGCGCAGGACGATCGAATTGGAGCGCCTGACGATCGAGGCGAACACCATGCTGGGGCGAAGCGTCCGCGGCGCATCGTCCCGCCGCACCTCGCCCGCCGGGGACGGCGCCGCCTTCGGCATGAACTCGACCTGGGTGTTGCGCGGGCCGATGCGTTCGATGTCGTCGTAGTACCGCAGCACGTTCTCCATCCCGCGCTGGCTCTGGCTGCTGCGTCTGGACGAGGTGCGGCCGCGCCCGGAGGAGCGCGACGAAGCGCGCGTGGAGCTGCCGTTCCCTTCGAGGATCGTCGAGCGGTCCGCAAGTTCGTCCATGCGCTCGAGCGCGCGCGAGATGTCGCCGATGTCATCGTCGTCGTCCTGGTCGGGCGCCATGTAGATCACCATGTCGCGGTACGCCTCCTGGATGGCGGCGGCGATGTCCTCGCAGCGCGGATAGGTGAGCGTGACCACCTCGACGAACTTCTTTTCGCTGAACGCGTCGCCTTGGGTGAATTCGTCGAGCGTCACGATGTAGATGATGCCGCTGTCGGGGTCCTCGCGGTACCAGAGGCCGTGGCCGTGGCAGACGGCCTTGAGCGCGGCGAGACAGTCGATGTTCTTGAGAAAGGTCCGCACCCTGACCGGCTTGGCCGAATCGTTGACGACGATGTGCCGCCCCCACGTCTCGCCGAGGATGCTCATCACGTATTCGATGGGCGCGTCGCGCAGCATGAAGGAGGCGAGGACCGGGTTGGCGGCAGCGCGCGCTTCCGCCCCGCCCGGTTCGGCGGCCGCCGACGGCCGCCCGCCCAGCGCCAGGCACAGGGCTAACGACAGGCGACAGACGGCCGCCAGCTTCGGTTTGCTACTGTTCAATTTCATTTCCTTTCGCTCGCCGGCCATTACCAATTCAGCCGGATCGTCTCGTCCGGACGCTTCTTGTTGTGATAGACCTCGATGAACATCGGCTCGATGTGCTTCACGTTCACGTAGAACACGAACTTGCGCAGCTGCTCTTCGAGCTCGGCGTCTTGAGAGGTCGGTTTCGCCGCCACCGCCGCCGTCCGCGCCGGAACCGTCCGGCCGCCGGGTCCGCGCGATGACGCGCTCCTCCCGTTCTGGCCCGCCCGGCCGCGCAGGAGCGCGGCCCGCCCCGTGCGACCGCGCCCGTTCGCGCCGGGACGGTCCACGCGCACGAGATCGCCTTCGTGGACCAGGATCGGCTCGTCCGCATGGTAGAACTGGATCAGGGCGGCGCGGGGCGTATTGGTGTCCTGCGGAATCGTAATCGCAAGGATGCGGAACTCGCTGGAGATCTCGCCCATCGTCGTGCGCATGAGGCCGTCTTCGCCCGTCGCGGCGGACGCACCGCCCTCGTCGCCGTCGCCGCGCCGGCGGAACGGATCGACCAGATCGACTTCCGCGTTGCCGTCCGGATCCCGGAGCGTGACGGGCCGGAGCAGCGCGGGCGGCACGCCATTCGTGGCCGCGCCCTCGCCCCCGGCCGCCGCGCCGGCCAGCGCCAGGCACGCGACGAGCGCCGCGAAGCGCGTACCGTTTGACTTGAAGATTTTCATGCTGCGATCTGCCCTTTCCATTTTGCCTTTCATCCCTACCTCGCCGCCACGTTCATGGCGGCTATCCCCATGAAGAAGGCGATGTAGACATACGCGACCATGCCGCCGACGATGACGATCAGGGCCGGCTCCACGAGCTTGCCGATGAGGTCGAGCCGGCGTTCCAGGGCGTCGCCGTAGTAGTCGCCCACGTAGTTCAGCCCCTCGTCCATGTTGCCGGAGTTCTCGCCGACCCGGACGAGCGCGGGCGTGAGCGGTGAGAGCCGCCGCATGGCCGTTTCGCGCAGGGCGTCGGAGAACATCCGTCCGCCGACCACCTTCCGCCGGACGGCGGCGAGCTGCCGCCGGTACCAGCCGTTCGCCAGCGTCTCGCGCACCAGCGCCAGGGCGTCCACCACGGAAATGCCGCTTTTGACGAGCATGGACAGCGTGTGGTTGAAGAGCGCATTCGCCGAGAACCGGCCCACCTTGCCGAAGACCGGCACCTGGAGCGCCACCCGGTCGAGGACAATGCCGACGCCCGGCGTCCGCCGGAGCGCCATCCACCCCGCGACGGCCAGCGCGGGCGCAAGGAGCAGCCACGCGCCGTGCGCCTGGAGGAAGTCGCTGGTCGTGAGGAGGGATTGCGTGATCGGCGGGAGGTCGTCGGGATTGCCCATCACGGCGATGATCTTCGGAATCGCCACGGTGCTGATGTAGTAGCCGACGCCCAGCCCCATCACGACGACCAGCACGGGATAGGTCATCGCCCGGACGATCTGGTTGCGCATCGTCCGCCGCTGCCGCATGATCTTCGCGGCGTAGGCGAACATCTGCGGCAGGGAGCCGTTCGCCTCGCCTACCTCCACCAGACCGATGAACAGCCCGCCAATCCACGGCAGCGACTTCCGCAGCGCCTTGGCGAGCGGCAGGCCGCCGCGCACGAGTTCCGCCGTCTCGCCCAGCGCCGCCTTGAGGTCGCTGCCCGCGAGTTCCGCGCACGTCTCGAGCGCCGACACGACCGGCACGTCGCCCTTCAGCAGAATGACGAGCTGCAGGAAAGTCTGCTCGACCGCGCCTTTGCCGATGAGCAACCGCGCGAAGAACCGTTCGGCGGCGTTGCGCGGTCGGCGGCGTTGCGACGGCTGCGCGTAGTTCTCGAAGGAAATCGCCATCAGATGCACAGCTCCTCCGCCACCGTGGCGCGATACTCTTCCAGCGTCGTCTCGCCCTCCAGCACTTTCGCGAGCGCGTCGCCGCGCAAAGTGAGGTCCGGCGCGGACTCCCCGAGCCACCTGCAGATGTCGCCCTCGCTTTCGCCCTGGAGCAGCAGCCGGCGCACGGCGTCGCCGACCGGCAGCATCTCGTAGATCGCCGTCCGCCCGGAATAGCCGGTGTTCCCGCAGTAGGCGCAGCCGCGCACCTTCGGGATTCGCGGCGGCTGCGCCTCGTCCCAGCCGCATTTCCGGCAGGTCTCCGCGTCCGCCGTCGCCCACGTCATGCACTCGCGGCAGGGGCGGCGCAGCAGACGCTGCGCCACGGCGAGGCGCAGCGTCGAGGCCACGAGATAGGGCGGCACGCCCAGATCGACGAGGCGCGTGAGGATTCCCGGCGCCGAGTTCGTGTGCAGCGTCGTCAGCACGAGATGCCCGGTGAGCGCGGAGCGCAGGGCGGTCGTCGCCGTCTCGCCGTCGCGGATTTCGCCGATCATCACCACATCCGGATCGTGGCGCAGCACGCTGCGCAGGGCCTTGTCGAAGCTGACGCGCTCCTGGCGCGAATCCACCTTGATCTGCGTGACGCCCGCGACGGGCTTCTCCACCGGGTCTTCAATGCTCACCAGATGGAGGTCGTCCGGCTGGGCGAGACGGCGCAGGGCTGCGTAGAGCGTCGTGGTCTTGCCGCTCCCCGTGGGGCCGGAGAGGATCACCACGCCGTCCGGCAGCGCCAGCGCCTCCTCGAAGAGCCGCCGCTGGCGCGGATGGAAACCAAGGTTGTCGAGCGTGTCCAGCGATTTCGTCGCCCGCGTCTGCGAGAGGATGCGCAGCGTGACGTGTTCGCCGTGGATCGTCGGCACGGTCGCCACGCGCAGGCTCACGGCGAGTCCGTTCACCTCCGTGTCGATGTTGCCATCCTGCGGCGCGCGCTTCTCCGCGATGTCGAGGCTGGCCAGCACCTTGAGGTACGAGACGAACTCGCCGGCGGCGGCGGACGTGACGGCGAGGTCCGTGACAAGCCGTCCGTCCACCCGCAGGCGCACCAGCGTCTCCGTCTCGGCGGGACAGACATGGATGTCGGACGCATTGCGCGCGAGTGCGCGGCGCAGCACGTGCGCGAAGAGATTTTCGGGCCGCTCCAGATCGCCCGTCAGGGCGGCATCGGGGTAGTTCTCGCGCAGCGCCCGGCGGAAATCGCCGGGGTCCTGCGCCTCGACGAACACGACCTGGCGGCCCGGCAGCAGCGCCTCCACGCGCTCGACGGCGGCGAAGTCCGTGGCGTCCGCGAGGCAGACCGTCACGACGTCGCCCTCGGACGCGAGCGGCAGGGCGCCGATGGCGCGCGCCGTCTTCGCGGGCAGGAGCTTGAGCACGGCGTGGGACGGCCGGACGCGGGAAGTATCGACGGCGGCGTTCATCGGTGCTGCACCCGGAGCGTGAAGGAGACGTCCATGCCGTCCGCGCCGCGCTTGACGGCGATGTCCCTGAAGGCGTAGTTGGGCTTCAGGTGCGTCTCGGCGACAAAGAACATGAACACGTCCCGAAAGTCGCCGACGGCCCGATAGCCGATTTCCGAAGTGCGGAACGGGAGCGGGACGCGCGGCGGCGCGGGCGGCGCGGACGGCGCGGGCGCTGCGGGCGCACGGGGCCCTGTCCCTCCTGCGGTTTTGCCGGATGCGCGGGTACGCGCCGCGCCCGCGCCCCTGGCCTGGCCCTGCGCTTCCGTCCCGACCGCCTTGGCCTTGCCCGCCTCGTTCGAGACGATCCGGATGCGGCGCTTGGCCAGTGCCTCCGAGATGCGGCTTTGCGCGGCGAATACGGCGTCGTCGCCCGCCGGGAGGGGATCGAGGCCGTAGGCCGCGAAGTCCTGCCGGAGTTGCGCCGTCCGTGCCCTGAGGGCTGCGGACTGCCGGTCGGCGGCCTGCGCCTCTGCCGCGTCCAGCGCCTTGAGGGCGTCCACGGTCGCCTGCGCGGCTGTGACACGCGGCGCCAGCGTCGTCTTGCGATACGCCAGCGCATCCCGCCAGCCGTACTTCGGCACGAAGCAGGAACCGACAGCGGCCAGCGCCGCCACCGCCGCGAGCCAGTGCCACGAGTTGGGATGGCGGATGGAATCCGTCCAGTTCATCATCGGTTCACTCCATTCCCCGTGTCCATTCTGAATCCTGCCTTGCCCATTTTCCCCTGCTCATTCCCCGACCTTGGCGCAGTCCAGCGCGATGGTGAACCGGCTGGCGAAGGCCGCATCGCCATCGGCCGCATGGACAAACTCGTTATTCACGACTTCGATGTGTTTTCGCCGGGCGTATTCGAGCATGCCCTTGTTCAGGCGCACGCCGTCCTCCGGATCCGAGAAGGTGCCGCGCACCTCGATCCGGTCGCCTCGCTGCTCGATGGCGTCGAGCGTCAGGCTCGCGCCCGCATACTTGCAGAAGTAGTAGGCCACGTCGATGAACGCCACCAGTGGCCGCCGGGCGGCGAGGCGCGCCCGCTGCGCCGCCTGTTCGCCCGTATGTTCCGCCTCCGCGGCGGCGAGGGCCTTTTTCGTCTTTTTGATCCGCTCCTCCAGGGGACGGAACGGCGTCGCTTCCGCCGCCAGCCGGCGACATTCCCGTTCGGTCTGCCACTCGCACGCCCACCGGAACCCGGTCGGCAGGGCGAGGATCGCCAGCGCCACGGCCACCAGCCAGGCGGGCGAAAACCGCTGGCGCGGCTCGTAGGGACTGGCCACCGGCACGGCCACGCCCTGCGTACGGTTGGCCTGGGCGAGCAACGCCACCCGGGCGGCGGCGCACAGCCATTCGTCGGCGCTGGCTGCGCTTGCCTCGGCGTAACCCGCCGTGCGCAGCGTCGCGGCGACGGATTCCGCCGCCGGCGTCCCGCGCGACGCCAGCGCCAAAATGCACAGCGGACTGCCCTTGTCGATTCCGACCGCCGCCCGCTGAAAACGGGCGAGCCAGTTGGCGGCGTCCGCCGTAAAATGCCGCCAGCCGCACGCGACCGTCTGCGGACCGGGGTTCGTCCCGCGCGGGGCCGGCACGACGAACGACTGCCCCATGCCCACGATGACGAGCGAAGCCGCCCGGGAGGGACGCGTCTCGCCGCGTCCGCTCCGGTCGCGCGGCAACGCGCCGTTGCCCTCCAATGCGTTTTTCCACACCGCCAGCAACGCCATTTCAAGCGAGGCGAATCCGGCGCACCCGATTCCCGCCTCGGCCAGCGTCACGTGCAGATCCTCCGCCAGGTCGCCGTCGAACTTGCCCGCGAGCGTAAACGGCTTGCGCACGTTCCCCCAGACCAGCGAAAGGCCCGCCACGAGCAGTCCGTCCGCCTCCACGCCCGTCGTCTCGGCAATCGAGGCGCGAATGACGGCGTTCGCCTGGGCAAGCGCCATGCCGCGCGGAATCGCCCCCTCCATCCGGTGCACATCGCCCGCCAGCAGGAACCGGACGCGGCGGCATTGCGCCCGGACGGCCAGCTCGACGAGCGTCGGCGGCAGCCGGTTCGCCGGACCGGGGACGGGCGCCGACGCTTCGCGCAGACCGTCGCCGGACAGGAGCTGCCAGGCCTGCCCGTCGTGTATCATCACCGCATCGAAGCGGCCTTTGGCGTGCTTCGGGTTCATTCGCTCCTTTGGACGATTTTCAGTTTGAGCAGTTCGTTCACGCCGGGCCGGAGGATCGTCCGTTGCGGCCGCGCGGCATAGAACCGGTTGGCGGCGTCTTCGCCGACGACGAAAAACACGCGCTCGCCCATGCTCAACCCGCCGACGCTGGCGGACGACGTGTTCGGAAACCGGTGGCAGACCGTCTCGATCTCGACGGAAGCCCTGTCGTCCGCCGTGTCGTCGATCGTCAGCTTGGGCGCGTATGCGAACACGTACAGGTTGCTGATGGCCGAGCCGCCCTCCACGCCGTTCTCGTCGAGCGATACGGCCAGCGTGACCAGCCCGCTTCCCGTCCGCACCTCGAAGCGCTGATCCTGCTCCTTCCAGTTCTTGGCCGCCTCGGTTCCGTCTTCCGCGCGGTCCTGTCCCCGGCTGATCAGCTGGCAGTCGGTCGCGGTGACGGCGCATTCCCACCGGCCGCCAAAGCCGTCGCGCAACCGGCCGTCCGCCTCGCGCACCCGCTCGCGGCAGTACGGCCCGCGCCAGCCGCAGCCGAGCGACACCCCGCCGAGGCCGTTCGTCACCGCGGCGAAGCGCGCTTCCAGCCCGGCAGCAAGCCCGGCCTGGGCGATGAAATTCGTCGGCAGCAGCTCGCAGGTCTGCAGCGCGTAGGCCGGCACCACCTTGAAACCCGTATCGTGCGGCTCCTCCGCATCTTCGCCCACGACGAGATCGAAGACATTCGACGGACAGAACAGATAGCCGAGCAGCGCGAGGTTCCGGGCATCGCGCGCGGCGTCGTCCACCGTCTCCGTATCGAAGAGCGGCCCCAAGTCGGAAACGATGCTGAGCCCGTCGGCGCGTTCAAGCGCCTCCCGCATCGCCTCGCCCTGCCGACGCGTCCGCTCCACGCGCGCCCGGTCGGCCATTCCCGACGACGAGACGACCACGCTCACCGCCAGGCTGGCGAGAATCGCCAGGACAACCAGCAGCTCGATCAGGGTCATTCCGGATCTGGCGTTCGCGTTCATCGGTACACCGTGTCGAAGTTGAGCAGTTCGAGGAAGAATACGCGGTGCGCGGCGTCATACGCCGTAATCGCGCCCGTCGCCGCGTCAAGCGGCGGCGCGGCATCGCTCCCGCCGTAGCGGCGGTTGCCGCGAAACCGGGCGATTTCCGCCTCGGTATCGCAGGCGGTCGGCGTTTCCGCCGCCATCAGCAGCAGCCGACGGTAGATCGGCTGGCCCGCGCTGTCGTCCGGACAATGCTCGAAGTAGATGACGCGGTAGAAACCGCCGTTGTGGTCGTTGTATTTCGTGGCGGGCTGCGGAAAGCGCACCTCGCTGTCGGCGACATTTGCCCCGTTGCTGAGGCGTTTCCTGCCCGTCGCCTTCACGACGGTCGCCTCCAGCAAATAGGCGTCCGCGGCGTGCGGAATGCAATCGACGCGCTCGGCGGTCATGAGATAGGGGCCGCGCCAGCCCTCGCCGGACGTGACCGAGGGCGACTTGAACGCGTATTTGCCGCTTGCGTCCGTCGTCTGGAAAAGCTGCACGTTGCGCTCTCCGCCCGTCAGGTCGTCCACCGACGGCTGGAACAGCGGCCAAAGTCCGTAGCGCTCGAAGAACTCGAACATTCCGTAGAGCCGCTGTGGATCGTCGGCGCTCGGGACGGAATACGTCTGCGCATCAGGCGCGACGAACCGCGACGCGGAGGCAAAGGCGTCCGGCAGCGTCGTTGCACTGTCGGCGACGGTCAGTCCGTCCAGCAGCTGGCCCGCGTTGTCGGCGTAGAACCGCTGGAAGGCATCGCGGATCTGCCCCATTTCGTGCAGGGTCAGCTGGCGTCTGGCGCCGTCCACCACCTCACGCCCGTAATAGGCCGCCACGCCCGCGCCGATGACGGCGACAATCGCCACCGTCACGAGCAGTTCGACAAGCGTAAAGGCGCTGTTCCGCCGGTTTCTCATTTTCCGATGCCTGCGTTCGGAAGGCTCCCGCCGCCGAGACGCGCCCGGCGGGGGAACTGCGACGCAATGCGGCGAAGGTCAGTTCTCGGTGGCCTTCACGTCGTTGCGGTAGGAATCGGAAAGCGAGGCGGCGGACAGGCCCTGCGGACTGAGGACGCACGCCACCTGCGGACGAAGACCGCTGGGGTTGTTCATCGAATCGTAGGCGTCGGTCGGCACCTTCACGACCACGATGTAGCGGCTGTAGATCGTCTCGTCGTTGTAGCGCTTCGAGCAGACGGGCGTATCGACGCGGGCGCCGTTGCCGGTGTAGATCGTGGCGAAGCGACCGAGGCCGAAGGCGATGAGCCAGTAGGAGCGTCCGTCCGCAATCGCGTCGGCGGCGGTTTGCGTGGGCTTGGCGACCTGCGCCGGGGTCAGGCCGCAGTTGGAGATGATTTCCTTCGTGAGGTTCATCGGCATGTCCATGCCCATCATCTGCGCGCCGGAGCCGTCGGAGCCGTCGGACCAGATGAACGCGAGCTTGCGGCAGGTCTGGCGCGCGGCGACAATCGTCTCGGCGTTGACGGCCGCCTGGCTGAACGCGGCGGCGCTGGCGTAGTTCACCGTCGCCTCGTTTCCGTCGGCGTCGGTGTAGGTGAGCGTATACGGGCCGTCGTTCGCGAAGTCCCAGGCGGCGACGGTGGCGCGGGCATCGATCTGCGCCTGCGCGAGCGCCCGGGCGTCGGTGTCGTCCGAGCCGACGGTCGCCGCCGTCGTGCTGGTATCGACGTCGGATTCCATCGTGCCCGTGGTGAACGTGGAGTCGTTCGCGGGCGTGCGCGTCGCGTCGTGCAGATAGACGAGCGAGATGCCGCCGTTGGCGAGCGCGTCAGCGACGTCGTCGTTCACCTCCGCCGCCTTGAACGTGTAGCCCGACTGCGCGTAGAGGCCGCGCGCGCCGTTGCAGTCGTCGATGTTCTGCAGCGATCCCGCCGGCATCTGGGAGTAGAGGCGGTATTCGGTGTCGATGAGCGCGTCCAGCCCGTCCGGCAGCGCCCAGTTGTGCAGGAACGACCAGTGCGCGATCGCCTTGGAGAGCGTCCCCACGTCGCTGATTTCCATGGCGGTCTTCGCGCGCTCGTCGAGACGGTTGTAGGTCACGGCCACGCCCGCGCCGATGACGGCGATGATGGCGACGACCACCAGCAGTTCGATCAGGGTGAAACCCGACCGCTTCCTGTTCTTCATTGTCTGTGCAGACATTTGGTTTTTTCCTTTGCTTGTTTTGGTTCCTTTCCTTTGGGCGGCCCACCCGCCTCGTTCATGATTCCCGTGCGGCGAAGAAAGCCGCCGGGCGTTGTTTGCCTTATGCTTCGCTTCCCTTCCCTAAGGGGACAGCGTTCGAAATGCCCGCCGCGTTTCCTGCGGCCGGATGGTTCTGGAAATCCACAACGAAGCGGTATTCGCGCCCCGCGCGAATCACGACTTCCTTCTGGTGGCGCGTCAAAATGCGCATGTCCATTTCAAGATGCCCCCAGCCGTCGTGCAGCAGATATTCGTCCAGGAGCGTGTTGAGACGCGCCTTGAGCTTCTGCACGGCGGGAGCTTCGAGTATGGACTTGTCGGCTTTCACTTCATCCCCTGCGCGGCCAGCTTGGCCTTGAGTTCCGCCTGCGGGTCTTCGCCCGTGACGATCTGCCGCACCGCCTTGGCCGCCTCGGTCGCGGACGCGAGGTCGGCGGCGTCGGGGTGGCTGGCGGCAGCGGCCCAGCGCGCCTCCGCTTCCGGCGTGGCGGCATGGGGATTGCCGGGCGTCGGCGGCAGCTTCCGCATCCGCTCGATGAGCTTCGGGTCGATGGCGCCCTGGCAGAACCAGACGCCAATCTGCTCGCAGCCCGCACCGTAAAAGGACGCCGCCGTGTAGGCGCATTTCCAGGCGTGCGCGCTCGCCGGATTCGCGCCCAGCGTGAAGAAGGAAAAGACCTTCTTGCCCGCGACGCGCTTCATGAAATCCATCGCCTGCTGGTCGGGATGCCCCCGATCCACCCAGAAGCCGGCGGCCACGAGGTCGTAGCCGTCGAGGGACGCCGGGGCGTCTTTCACGTCGAACAGCTCCGCGCCGTCGCCCAGCCCGCCGCAGATCGCCTCGGCGACCTTTTTCGTGTTGCCGGTGAGCGTCGAATAGACAACTGCCGCTTTCATTCCGCCCCCCTCAAAGCGCAGCCTTCACCGTCTCCACCCACGCGGCGACCTTGTCGTCGGTCTGGTCGGCCTCGTTGGTGTCGTCGATCCTGAGGATCTCGCCCACCAGCGTCGCGCCGGCGTCCTTGGCCGCGTTCGCAATCGTCTCCGCCGCCACGCAGTAGGAGTCCGCGAAGCCGACGGAATCGCCGAGGCCGAACACCGCCACCTTCTTGCCGGCGAAGTTGGCCTTGATGCCGTCCAGCTTCTCCGCCCAGTCGTCCTGCAGGTCGCCCACGCCCCACGTGGAGGAGCCGAGCACGAGCAGTTCCGCGTCGCACGCGGCCGCGTCGGCGGCGATGACGTTGATGGCCGTCGCGCCCAGCGCCCCGGCGATCTTGGTGGCGACCGCCTCGGTCATGCCGGTGGTGCTGCCGTAGATGACGTGTACCTTGTCCATTTCTTCGTTCTCCTTTCGTTTTATCCTGCCCTTTTCAGGGAAATCCTGCTGATGAAATCGTCCACGCCCCGGGCGGACTGGAGCGCCGTCCGCGCCGCCGCTTCCGCCGAGGCGTAGCGCCGCATCCGCGCCAGCGACTCCCGGGCGTCGCCATAGACGCGCCACGCGCCACGGTGGACGGGCGTGGACGGAAGCCGCCGCATGAAGCCCGCCACGTCCTTCAGCGGATAGCCGATGAACACGCCGACCTCGTGGGGAATGTCGCCCGCCGCCGCCCGCCGGACAAGCTGCCCGAGCATCTGCGGGAGCGACGCGCCGGTCGCGTCCGGATAGCCCAGCCGCGCCAGCCAGCGGCGGTTCCGCCGCTCGGCGAGCGTCGCGGCCAGGGCGGCGGGATGGTAGAAGAGCACGAGCGAACTGCCCGCCGCAACCTTCAGTTCAACATAGTCCAGCCCGAGAATCCCGTAGATGTCGCTCCGGTAGAGGCAGACGCGCTGCCCCTCCGGACTGACGCCGGCGTAGCAATGGCGCACGAGCAGCAGTTCGGCGGGCTTGACCCCCTGCCGCACGGCCGCCGTCTTGACCAGCAGGAAGCCCAGCAGCTGCTTGACGACCTCCGTTCCCCCGACGGACCCGCTCCGGGCCTCCGCTGCCCGCTTCAACGACGAAAGTTGCATCTCTCTCCCCTCCCTTCCAACCGACCCGCGCCCGCGCCGAAGCGCCCTTCTCCGGGTCGAACTGGCGCACAGTATACCATACCCCCGTAGGGTATGTCAATGGGGGTTGTTCGGTCCCGGACCAGTTACCGAAGCTGTTCGAAAACCGAAATGCGGACTGCGCCCGGCTGACGCGACGCGACCGCCGCCGCTACTTCATGTACTGCCGCCCGGCCGTCTTCCGGTCGTTCTCGTGCGACCGGATAAGCTCGTCGGCGATCGGGACCGCCATTCCCTGAGCGCGGTCGCAGGCCCGGTTCCACGCAATCTTCGCCGCGAAAAACGCCGGACCGGCGGCGTTCTCCGTCTGAATGAAGAAGACGCGCGAATGCCCGGTCTTCAGGTTCGCGCGCTGGTCCGTGCGCATGGCGCCCTCGTGCCCGAACCATTCGCCGTAAAGCCAGCTGCCGACCGTATAGGGTTCCGCAACGTGCTCGGGCGTCTGCTTCCTGGCCCAGATTTCGTCAAACGTCTTGCGCGAGACGATGACCCGGCCCTTCCATTCGCCGTGATGCGCCAGCATCTGCGAAAAGCGGATCATGTCCGCCGGCGTCGAATACAGCCCCGCCGCCGGCATCGGATAGATCTTGTGGCCGACGGGGAACTGCAGCTGTCCGCAGCACCGGTCGGCGGCGGGGCGGCACGGTCCGCCCTTCGTCGTATAGGCCTTGACGAGCCGGCGCAGCATATCCGGCGTCGGCGTGAACCGGGTGTCGTCCATGCCGAGCGGCTCCAGCACGTTCTCGCGCAGGAACTGTTCGTAGGGGACGCCAGCGGCGACTTCGAGACAGGCCGCCGCCGTTGCGATGGAGATGTTCCCGTAGGCGAACTTCTCGCCCACCCCGCGCACGCACTTCCCGTTCAGGGCGAGCGAACGCGCCTGCTCGCGGACGGGTACGCTGGTGTGGATCATCGAGACTTCCCCGCCCTGAATGCCGGTGACGTGGCACATGCAGTCGCGAATCGTGATCTTGTTCTCCAGCCGCTGGAACTCCGGCAGATACTTGGCGACGGGATCGTCCATCCGGAGTATGCCGCGATCGACCGCGACCATGATCGCACAGCCGGTGAACGTCTTGGTCATCGAGAAGATCGCAAAGACCGTGTCCGGCCGCATCGGCACGCGGTTCTCGACGTCCGCCCAGCCGAAGCAGTCCCAGGTCTCCCGATAGTCCGGGTCCGACAGCACGCTCACGACGCCCGCAATCTCCCCGCGTTCCACGTATGGCCCGAGCACGCCCTGCACCTCCTCGGAATGCCGCAACGAGCAACAGCCCGCCGTCACCATCAGCAAAACGCCCCCGACCATCTTCGCCCTATTCATGAACCGTCCTTTCCCTTGCCGCGCCGCAATCCTCGGCCATCTCGGGCGAAGCCGCCCCTTGCCGCCGGCAAAGCCCTTTGCCGCGTGCCGTTGTGCGCGCTATTATAGCAAACCGTCGGGTGCTTCGGCGGTGCGACCGCCCGGCGCTCATTCCTCCCGGACGTCGGCGCCCGGCAGCACCTTCAGCTGGCCGCGTTCGGGGGACGGCTCCCTGACCGGCGTTTGCTGGACGACGCAGTTGCGGCGGAATACGCAATTCGTGCAGCTTCCGGCCAGCGCCAGCGGACCGTAGGTGTCGATAAACCTGTTGTTTTCGAAAAGGATGTCGCGCAAAAACGGTTCGCCGGTCGTATCGACGCGATCATATGACGGCACCTTGCGATAGGTGCCGATGAACAGCGTCTGCCCTTTCCTTCCCGCCGAATTCGCCTTCTCGAAGGTGCAGTCCCGAACCACGAGGTTGGTCACGCCATAGCCTTCGCACCAAAGTTTGTCCGTCCAGCCGGAGGTGATTTTCATCGCCTCCGATTCATGATGGAAGAAGCGGCAGCGTTCGATCGTCACGTCCGGACACTGCACGATTACGCCTCTGGCGCGGTTGTCGTGAAAATACGAATCCCGGACGATTATGTTGCGGGTGTCGTATCGCCGGTCGAACAGCACGAATTCTCCCGTCTTGAAGCCGGGGACTTTGCGTCCGAAGACAAGGTCCACGCCGCCTTTGCCGTCGCCCGCGGGGCGGATTGCCTCGACGGGCGCGACAAACCCGGTTTTCGAGAAATCGCCGTTCATCACCTCGATCGGATCGCCAACCGCGAAGAAGTCCTTGCCGACGCTTCGCGCTCTGAGCGTGTAGTCGTCCGGGCGCTCCCTTGCGACCGCCGTATTGTCGTGCGCATTGATGCAGTCGTCGGCGCCACGGGAGAACTCGCAGGCCTCGAACTTGAAATACCCATGCGACCGGGTAATGTGCAGATGGTCCGCCGTGCAGGTGATGACCCGCCTGGGATCGTCCTCCGGTGCGCGAATCGCCACCTTTCGAAAATGGACCCGCCTGTCCTTCGTGAACAGAAACGCATGCCCGACGCAGCTCTTGACCCAGACCTTCTCCATGAAGACGTCGGCATTGCCGGAGAAGTCCATGTTGCCGAGATCGTAATAGTAGTGCTGCATGCGATATTTGTCGCCGACGCCGAATTCCTTGCCGACGTTCCTGATCCAGATGCGCAGCACGTTGCCGGACAGCCACTCCTTCTTGTGGTTGGGTCGCTTGCCGCCCCAGCTCATGTCAAAGCCGCGTCCGCAGCCCTTGCCTTCGACCCCGACCGACGAAGTCGTCTCGTCCCACGGGCTCGTATACGCCACGCGCACGTCTTTTCGCGGAAAATCCTCGTAATGGACAAACCGGAAGTCGATATGCTCGCCGTCTACCGCCGCCACTTCGACCAGCGACCCCAACGGATCCCTTTCCCAATCCCAGTCGATGGAAAAATCCCTTAGCTCGATGCGCTTGCAGCCCCTGATGCTGAAATTGACGTCCTGACGGCGAAAGAAGACGAACTCGGCGCCCGCGCCATCGAAGATGAAGTTTTCGAGTCCGTCCAGCCGGATGGCGCCGTTGGATACGAACCGGTACGTCCCTTGCCCGAAAACCACGCGCCTGACGCCATTGGTCCGGCAGGCGCCCAGCAGCCGGTTGAGCGCCAGGGTGTTGTCGGGCGCGGAAGGAACGATGCCGTAATCCGCGACGGCCACCGTCTTCCCGCCGTCCGGACGCTCGACCGCGAACTCGACGGCGCCGCGGGGATCCGCGACGCACGTCAATGCACCAAACGCCAGCAAAACCGCCGTGAACTTGCCGCTCATGATCGACTCCTCGCAGTTCCAATGCCGGTCAGCGCACGAACACCGTCATGCCGCGCTTCGACCAAAGCTTGACGTAATCATACTCCGCGTCCTGTTCGACGGCCGGAGCGATTGGCGCACCTTGGGTTCGCTTCGGGCATCCCGACAGCATTCCCGTGGGGCATTTCGCGATCGTCACGCCGTCCCGCAGGTTCAGCCCTTCGACATCGTCAGCATCCACGGTGCAGCCGCGCTCGAACGCCAAACCGGCCTCGGCTTCGAGAATGGACGGCGGACTGGCAAGCAAATCGGCCTTGCGAACCGTCCAACCGCTCCTGATCGTCAGTTTCTGCGCCGATGAGACCGTGACCGAACCGATCATTTTCCCGATGACGGTGTCGCCGGCGGGATCGGGAGAATATTTCGGGTAATAGGGCGTGATGGCGTCAATCAGGGTCCCCGGACCGAAATCGAAGCAATCGACGCACTGGTCGAGGTGTCCACCGTTCGGATTGCCGTTGGCGAAGTTGATCATCGCCCCGTTCACCGTTCTGAATTCGGGGATAAGTCCGTCGACCGTCTTCATCTTGGAGTCGGCATACTGGGAGAAGCACGCATTGTCGAGCGTGATGATGCCCGGGTTGTAGATGGTCGGTCCCGACCGGAAGCGGAACAAGCCCTTCGGATCGCTGTCGCTGATGCAACGCAACGTCAGACGATGCCCGTTCATGTACCAGAGGTTCCAGTTGTCGTTGCGCATGAGAGAGTCGGTGCTGAAATTCGCACACTTGGCTGCCAGCGTGATCAGCGTATCGCCGGTGAAAGTCCACCGGCACCATTGATTGGCGGCATCGCTTTCGGCCCTGAAGCAGAAGGCGCCCAAATCCAGGCCGCCCGCGCGATGCCCCTCGCCGGCCAAATGGAAATCGAACGAATGGGAAGCGTCCGTAAGTGCGTTCAAGGACGTCATGGCCCTGAACGTGGCGCCTGCTTCCACCGTGACCTTCATGACCGTTCCGTCGATTGGCAGGCCGGCTTGGCTGTTGGCGCTGTAGATTCCGTTGGCGACTACGAGTTCCGTGCATCCTGCCGCCGACACCTCGCCGTCGGTGTCGTAGAAATCGCCGCGCCCGAGCTTGACCAGTTTCTTGCCCGCCGCCGACGACGTTTCAAGCCCCTCGGTCGCCTTCGCCCAGGTATAGGTCCGGCCGGCCGGCACGAAGACCGGGAACTCGTCCTGCGAAATCGCGTATTCGCTGTCGCGGACAAGGCTGACCGCATTGTCCGCAAGCGCGACGTTCAGCCGCCAGGCCGGATTGGCGATGTCGTCGCCGGGAACGACGGTGCCGACGACCGGCGACGCTCCGGTTGCGACCGTGACGGCGACGCCCTGCTCCAGCGCGGAACCGTCGTCGATTGAAATCGAAGCGTCATCGGCGAAATACAGACTGGTTTCGGCAACCAGCATCTTGCCGGCGTGCAAATCCGCAGCCCGGGCAACGTAGCGCTTGATATATGCCTCCTGTCCGCTCAGAAGCTTTGGCGCACCGACCAGGCTGTTGATCGTGAACTTCCCCGGCTTGTCGGAAACGGAAACTCCGTTATACCCGATTTCGGTATCGGCTTCCGCCTCGATCTCCGCCACGTTCGCCAGCCAATGGGTGTCGGCGGTGCAGCCGAAATTGCAGCTTGCCCCGTTGACCAGCCGGATGCGCGGAATCGTCCCGGCCGCCTTGTTGGAGGCGCTGATCCAGACCCGGGTGCCGCCGGCATTGTAGCGGGAGAAGCGGCAATTGTCGAAAACGATCTCGCCCGGCGAGGTGAAGGTCGGGCCTGAACGGAACCGGATAAAGGGACCTTCGCTGCCGTTGTTGGTCGAGGCGTCGCCCTTGAAGCGGAGCGCGTGTCCGTTCATGTGAAACATATTGTGGGACTCGCTCGGACTGTATGCATTGCAGCTGAAATCCAATTTCCGCCGTTCGCCCTGGGCGTAAAACACCGTATCGGCGGTCAGCGTCCAATTGGGACCGTTCTTGGCGCCTATGCCGGAGTCTGCCGTAAAGACGACGGCACCGCCTTCATCCGCCGCGCCGTCGCCGCCAACGGTCACATTGATCGTCGTGGTCGTCTGGTTCATCGGAAACCCGAAACGCAACGTCGAGCCTGATGCTATGGTAATCGTCGCGACGGAACCGGCGACCGGCAATTGATTCAGCGCGCTCGCTTCATACACGCCTTCATCGATTCTAAGTTCGGTAAAACCTTTGGCGGACAAATCCTCGCCCGGGGATAAAACACCCTCGCCGGTTTTGATCAATCTTTTGCCATCGGTATCGGTTCCGAGTATTTCTTCCGTCTGGGCCCATGTCCAGGTTTCTCCGGCAGGTATCGAAACCGTATAATCCTCGGCGTGGAGGGCGTTTCCGCCCAACAGGGCAACGACCACGCCGACCAAGCGCGCTATCTTACCCCCCCCCCTAGGGTCGAGAACGAAGCCTTATTGCCAACCATTTTGCTGGTTTTCATCATCACTCCTTTGAGGTAATTGCAAAACCCCTCTTCGCGTGACAGCCACGGCAAACCACCTGATTT
>JBJEWA010000017.1:0-4658 GCA_051884805.1 Kiritimatiellia bacterium
AGCGGCCTTCACCGACCTACCGCCGCCACTGCCCACTTACTTCTTCAATCGACAATATTCTTCACTGCCGTCATTCGCGAAATACAATTCGGAGGCAAGTTGCATCGCCATCTGCTCCACGGCGTCGGCGTTGGTGCCGATTATCGCGAAGGCCTCACCCATGCGTACGACGTGGATCGCGCTGGGGTCGAGTTTTCTCTCGCCGACGACGACAGCGCCATCAAGTGTCGCAGGAGCGTTACGGCTGAGATTCCGGTACACCAATCCGCGCAAGCGCCTCTCGAGCACGAATTGGTTCCGGGAAACCGTCCGGTTGGGCAAGGCCAAACAGTTCGTGCGATTTTCCGGATCACGCCCCACATAAAAAGGGAAGTCATCAATCCTGGCGCTTGCGGCAGGATAGACGGATACGATACACCACGACATTGATTCCTCCTTGAATTTACGTTGATTGGAAATTGAAAAAGAAGGTGGCGTGCCTTCACATCGATGTTCTGTGCGAGGCACGACCAAGCGCCTTGTCAAAAACAAACGAATAGAAGACACGCCACGTGAGTACCACGTAGCGCATCTCACATATCCGGCTTTTGACTGAAGATTGGTCGTTTTCGCACAAAGCCAAATACGCAAGATTGCGTACGCGCCAGGCCCTTGTGGGGTTGCTGGCTCCTCGTTCGGCTGCTCGTTGATGCAGCAGCTCCCCGAGGTTCTGCCCTTGGCGATGCGGCGGCGAGGGGACTCGCCGCCCTACCTTAGGGCCGGTTGCGGGCGTCTTGTGCCCACCCGCTCATTTGAAAGATCAACTCCGCGTTGCGCGGTCGCCGAGCAGGGCACAAACCCGCCCGGCGGAAAATCAACTTGTACGCATTATACTATATTTTCGCGCTTGGCGTCGAGCTTACGGCATGGTGATTAATTTCGGTCACAAGACAAAGTAAATGCAACCCCTTAGCGAAGCGGGGGTTGCATTTACTTTGCCGTTTCGGTTGGTCGCATTAAGTCTGCCCGTACCATAGGGGGTTGCATTCACTCTGCCATGGACTGGAACGGAGAAAAGATCGTTCGGCTGGAGGAGCAGAACCATCCAACGCCCCCATGGGGGCGGCCCGTCGCATTTAAACCGCCATGCCCGTTTGGGGTATCATCTGTCCACTCCGGCAATCCCGCCGGGGCAAACCAAGGAAAACGACAAATGACAAAGGGAAAGAAGCACATGGACGGCACGAAACGGTGCCGCATCGAATTCGGCCTTGCGGCCGGAGAGTCCGAAAGACAGATCGCGCCTAAACAGAAACATCTCAGTGGGCCGCTCCCTCATTTCTTTTTGCTATGTTAAAGGGCGGTGACCCTTATCCGCCTCTCAAAGCGATAAGCAGCGGAAATCGCCGCTCAACCGTCAATTTTCGCCGCATCGCAGAGGGCCTGTCCCCTCATTCTCAGAGGGCCTGTCCCCTCATTTCCTCGCGAGGGTGACCGGCACCGCCGAAAAGGATACATCGCAGAGGGCCTGTCCCCTCATTCTCAGAGGGCCTGTCCCCTCATTTCCTCGCGAGGGTGACCGGCACCGCCGAAAAGGATACATCGCAGAGGGCCTGTCCCCTCATTCTCCTCGCAGAGGGTCGCCCCCTCATTTCCTTTTGCTATGTCAAAGGGCTGTGACCCGTATCCGCCCCTCAAAGCGATAAGCAGCGGAAATCTCCACTCACCCGCCAATTTCCGCCGCATCGCAGAGGGCCTGTCCCCTCATTCTTTTGCTTCAATGTCGGCGACCGGCCCCTAGCGCAAAATGACGATCGAGCCTTTCGGATCGTCGGCGGAGGCCTGGTGGACGACCCACGCCTTGCGCACGCCGTCCGCCGTCTGCCACACGCCGAGGAGACGCCCGTCGGACGGCACGTAGGGCGGACGCGCCGCCAGTTCCTCCGCCGTCGGCGTCTGGATGTTCGGAATGCGATCCCGCCGCCACCCCATCGCGCGCGAGGCGTGGATCACCGGCGGCTCGGCGGAATCCGCGACGGCGGCCGTCGTGCCGGCCAGGATGCGGTCCACCGCCGTCGGATCCGCCGTCGCCTCGTAGGTGAACTCGATGAACTTCAGTTTCGCCGTGTCCGTGAACGCCTCCTCGCCCACGGACAGCGTCCGGCCGGCGCGCAGACGCAGCCGCGCGAGGCTCGTGCAGCCGTTGAACGCCTTGTCGCCGATCTTCCGCACGACCGTGTTCAATCCGAGTTCGCAGGCGTCGAGGTTGACGGCGGCGCGGAAGGCGTTCGTCTGCACGTCCGCCAGCATCGGCAGATGGAGCGTGCCGCAATACTTGGTGTTGGCGAAGATGCCCCTGAAGACGCCCCACGTCCCGGCCTTTTCGCCGACGACGTTCGTCACCGCGTCGAAACGCCAGTCCGACACGTCCACCGTGTCGCCCATGGCGAACGCGTAGTTGGAGAAGATACTGGTGACCTTCGGCAGCACAAACCGCCCTCCCGTCAAGACGTAGCTGCCGATCATGTCGACCATAAGATCTCCCGTCAGCCGGCTGTCCTCGACTACGAGGTTCGTCGGGGACAGGGAGAGGCCTGCCTCGCAGCGGAAGGCCTGGCTGAAGGACACGCCCAGATCCTCGGGGAGGACGATCATGCGGGGGAACCGCTCCTGGGGAAGGTACTTGGAATTGATCTTGAACGAAAGCCCGCTGTAGCCCGCGACCGTGAGCGTCTGGACGGAACCTTCCGCCTGCGGCCAGCGGACGCGCCCGTTCAGATCCAGCAGACCCTCGCCGCGATCCCTCCAGGCGCTGCCGTCGGAACCCGTTCCGTAGGCGATCAGTCCATGGGAGGCATTCAAGACCACGACGCCCAACGTCCAGACGGCGTTCGAGACCGTCCCGCACATTCCGGTGGCGAACGCGGCGTCAGGATCGTCCGGCGCGAAAGTCCAGTCGTGATGGACGTGCGCGGCGAGCGTGAGATCGCGGTCCACCGTGAGCGTGAGCGGGTTCTGCGGCGCGTCTTCGTCCGAGACGGTGCCGCGCCACTTGCGGAATTGGGCGGAATCCGCGTCGAATCTGGACGTGACCGTGATCCGCGTGCCGGCGGCATAACGGCCGTCCGCGTCCGGAGCGGGCGAGACGGCGACGGAATCGGCGGTGAAGCGCGGATCCATCACCGAAACATCGACCGTATGGCGGAGCAGCGGCGAATGGCCGCACACGAGCCACTGCTCCCGCGCCGTGCGGAAAACCGCCGGCGGCACGATGCCGACCAGCCCCTGGACGGCGTAGGCGCCGAAGCGCCGCTCGAAATCGGCGCGCTCGGCATCCGTCGCCGGACGCGCCGCGAGCGCGAACCGGCGCCATGTGGCATCCCAGCTCCGCGCGCCGGGCAACGGGATGTGGAAGGCGATTTGCAAGGCGGGCGTCTCCTCCGTGCCGAAGATGATGGAATCCGGCTCCTCGTAGACCGGCGCCGTCGTGAGAAACGTCACGTTGGTCAGCCCCGCGCCGTAGAAGCCGTTGGTCGAGACGGTGAAGCCGCCCACCGCGCCGCCGATCACTACCGACCCCAGGGCGGGGGCGTTGCTCACGGCATGGTATCCCACGTATTCCAGCGTGCCGTTCCGGCCGATCTCCAGCGCGTTCAGATTGGGGCAGCTCTCGAACGTCCGGGGCGTGAGCCATTTGAGCGACGGCAGACGCATCGTGCCGCGGAATTTCGACCAGCGGAGAAGCCAGCCGGGCGAGGTCTTGCCCATGTGGCCGGCCGTGGAGATCAGCCGGACGGAAGAGAGGTCCCAGTCGGAGACGTCCGTGTCCTTCAGGAAGTCGACGTAGCCCCCACGCTTCCAGTAGCCGCCCAGACAGGTCACTTTCGGAATCTTGAGGTCGAGACGCGTCGGCGCACGGGAAACCAGAAACGTGTTGTTCGGCAGATCGCCCGTCATGTCCGGCGCGTGCAGCCGGAACGTCGAGAATCCCGACTTGGAGCCGCAGGACTGGAACGTGTTCTCGCTCATGGACAGCAGCGTGACGGGCAGCGTGCAGACGTCGAACGGCGCCGCGACGACCGCCGAGAAGGCGTACCGTCCGATCGTGGTGATCGTCCAGCCGCTCGCCGCGCCGTCGACGGTGATCGCGCCGCGCAAATCAAGGTCGCCGCTGCCGACGTAGGCCCCATCGGCGTCTTTCTCCAGCGCCAGGCCCGCCGCATCGTCGTCGTCCTTCACGCTCGGGGCGCCGATGCCCAGGCGTTTCGTTTCCGCGCTGACGATCCAGCACTTCAGGCGGTAGTTTCCGTCCGTAATCATCACCGGGGCGTTGTTGGTGATGCCGGATTCCTCCGGCAGTTCAAGCGCCCAGGTCTTCGTCACCTCGTCGTCGGCGACCACCTGGGCCGCGGCCAGCAGCGCGCCCGCCAGTCCCGCCCGCCGGAACGACGTCCCGAACCCCCGCCCGACCTCGGACAATATGGACATACAGATCCCTTTCCTTTCCGTTTGTGATATGGGGCGGCCATGCCGCGGCGGCACACGCACCCTAAGTTGCCAAGATTATAACTTTTTTTTTTTTTTTTTTTGTCAACCCTCAACGCAAAATTGCGGTAATGCGTCACTGAACAGCGGGGGGGGGGCCCCACGGCTCACCGGTGGCGGTCCCCACGCCCCGC
>JBJEWA010000018.1:0-20556 GCA_051884805.1 Kiritimatiellia bacterium
ACTCGGCGGGGCTGACCACAAAATCGGCCGGCGGATAGTGTTTCGCGTTGCCGGTCACCAGGCGCGTGTCTGCAATCTTCTGCCCGGCAAGCGCTATTTCAAAGAATATCCTGTCGTCCTCGTCCAGCATGGTCGCCCCGGAGGAAACTGGGGAGAGCCGTTCAGCCAAATCGGCAATAAGGGCGACTAGATAATTGCACTTGACGGAATCGAGTTTCAGGCGCGGACGATTCAAGACCTCCTTGTATTCCGCCAATATCTCGTCGTTCACCAGCGGCTTCACTTGCCCGGAATAGACCGCATCCATGACGCGGGCGGTCGCCGAATCGTGGTGGCGAGTTTTCAGGGAGGCCACGATAACGTTGGTGTCGATAACCGCATACATGGCGCAAACGCCTAACGGGTTTTGCGGCGAGATTGGCGCGACGCCTTGATCTCGGCATCAATTTCGTCCATCGACCATTCGCAGTCGCTCGCTTCGCGCATCTCTGCGGCAAGGCGGCTGGCGACATTGCCCCGCTCGCGGAGACTTGACGTGCGCAAGCCAATGTAGTTCGCGCTTGGCACCCTGTCGCATGATATGATAAACGGTATCGCCCTTTGCTTTACGACCTGCTTCAAGAAGAGCGTGACGGCGCCCGACATGCTCAATCCCAAGTCCTCAAGCACAGTCTCGCATTCGCGCTTCAAATCGTCGTCTATTCTCAATGTAGTTATCATATGTTGCTCCCGTATTGATAAACAATGGCATTATACCATATAATCGCCATTTGGGTCAAAGGATAGCGGCTTTAAGCTGCACATCGACTGCACTGCGTCCGCGATGCCGCCCATCGGCACCCGCCGGTACGAGAAGCCCTGTGTTCTGGCGCCTTGCGCCCGTGCGCTTATTGCGGGCAGCCAATAGTAAGGAATATCGAAGTTTGGTGCAACGCTGGCCAACAGCACATTTTTCCCGGGCCAAGATGATCGCGCAGCAAAGAAGTGTAACAAAAAGAAAGCCGTCACCCGTGAAGGTGGCGGCTCCCTTGTTGTCTTGTCGTTAGGCTCGATTACGCGCGTTTGCGGCGGAGGGCCAGACCCGCCATGCCGAGGAGAAGCAGGAGGCCCGAGGTCGGTTCGGGGACGGCGGCTATCGTGAAGTCGCCACCGGAGGCGAAGACGAAGTTCGCGCCAGCCCACGAATCATCGGTCAAGCCGCTGATGGTGTAGGTGTCATCCACGGTCGTGGTCATGTCGGAAGCATAGACGAGCTGGCTGAGGTTGCCTTCGCTATCCTGGAACATGACTCCGAGGATGTCGCCACTGTTCAAGACATTTACTGCACCCTCGGTATCATCGTACACAAATTCAAAAGTCGCATTCAGACGACCCTTCGTGCTGGCCGGGTTGGTCGTCTTGATGATTGGCGCCGTCTGCCCGGCGATGACCGTCTTCGCCCCATCATAGGTTCCGTCCCCGAGCAGGACGAGCACGATGCTACCGCCATTGAGCGCGGCAGCATAACCATCCGTGGTCGTAATAACCGTGCCCGTGCTGTCGGTGAACCTGTTGGATGTATTCCAATTGAACGACGCCGCTTGAACGCCAGCCGCCAACGCGACTGTCGCCAGCGCAATTAGTAGTTTCTTCATTATTGTTTTCCTTTTATTCCCCCTCCGCCTTGGAGGGCGCAGGAGGATGTTGTGGTTTTAGGCACGGCACACCATGCGCCGCACGAAAAATAAGTTAGTAGGTCTTTTTGAAGGTAATCTTCTTGCCGTCGCCCGCTTTCGCCTTGTACCAGAAAGCGGTTCCGGCAGGAAGCGTGGTTTCTTCGTCGAGAAGTCCATACCAGCCGATTTCTTCTTCCGCAGCGCCGTCCTCATAGTAGTACCAATAGGTGGTGTAGCCGGAAGTGGCAGGCTTCCAAACGAGGATGGTATCGGAAGTGGCATCAAAATCGCTACCAGTCACCCCCGCGAATTCGACGGTTGCAGTATCATTGAGATCAATTGCCGTGGGATAGGGGTTGATCGCCATGTTGAACTTACCCCCCGTAAGGTCGAACGTGACATCAGCATCAGGCACTAAGGCGCCCGACTGGGTCATCTGCTTCCCCGAACCCGCCTTGGCCTTGTACCAGAACGCCGTGCCGGCGGCAAGCGTGGTTTCTTCGTCGAGAAGTCCATACCAGCCGATTTCTTCTTCCGCAGCACCATCCTCATAGTAGTACCAATAGGTGGTGTAGCCGGAAGTGGCAGGCTTCCAAACGAGGATAGTATCGGAGGTGGCATCAAAATCACTACCCGTCACTCCGGGGAACGACATGTCGTTGAGGTCGATGTCGGAGCCGTCAACGTTGCTGAACATGACGCCAGTCATATTGAACTTACCGCCAGTGAGATCTCCAGTCGAATAGCCGACGATATCCGAGCTGATTTCGGCGTGGACTGCCCCGAAGTCCGGCGAAAAGCAAGATGGCGTGCAATAATGACGCCATCCTGCGGCAAAACCGCTATTTAGCGTTCGCCGGAAATTTCAAGCGGCATGATGACCGTGGGCAGCCCCATCGAACGAAGCAAATCGTTCTTACGCTTCCATTCCTGAGCGGCATCGTCCGCATCTTCAGGATTGGCGAGCTTGCGGCGCAACTTGTCAAAATCGCGATTGGTGTCGAGAATGATGTCGCGCTCGGTGCGCTGGCGCTGGCAGCAAAGCGCCATGTAGTCGGCGAGTGCGCCGCCGGCCGCGAGGTACTCCGCAAGCTCCTGCTTCATGCAGTTGACCATCCGCTTCATCTTCGCGAGTTCCGGCGGGTCTTCAGGGGAAAGCCTCAGCGGAGTTGCGGAAATCTCGATTGCGGAGCTCGCGGCCGTGCAGAGACAAGGAGCGCCCGGAATCGCGTGGCGGGCGAGAAACGCATCGCCCTCGTTCCGGAAGACGTCGCGCCAGCCGTTCGCGGAAAGGTTCTGGAGCGTCGCGGGGTCGCCGTAGAGCTGCGAACGCTCCGCCGCGACCGGAGCGCCGCCGCCGCTTTCGAGCGCCAGCGCCGCGGCGAGAACGACGACCACGGCGGCAAGCACGCCGATGGCCGTCCAGCGCTTCCAGGCGAGGGGGTTGCGTCCGTCGAGGCGGTACGGCTTTATGCCCCGCTTGCGCAACTGCGCGTATGCATCGGGACGATCCCTGGCGACTATCCAGTCGTCAAGGGTTCGATTGTCTTTCGTCTGGTAATAGTAGTGATACCGCATCACTTCGCCGGCTTGTCACCAGGGCGAATCTTCAGCGGGTTGGAGGGTTTCTCGCTCTGCTCCGCCTTGACCTTCTCGCAAATCGCGCGTTGCACGTCGTTCGTAGGCGCAGGCGCCCAGCCCTCGGCGACGGCCGTCTTGTAGGTGACGCGGCGCGCGGTCGCGAAGTTGAGCCGTTCGGCGGTCTGCGAAATGCCCATCAGCGGCGAGGGCGAGAGAATGGCCACCTTTTCGGCGTCGAGATCCTTCAGCGAGAAGATCGGACGCATCAGGCACGGCTGCATCTGCGAGTTCGATGCGCCCATCGCAAAGGCAAACGCGCGCCAGAGTTCCTTGCGGATGCGCGTCTTGAGGACTTCGGGCGTCGGGTTGTCCTTCATCAGGTTCTTCACGTTGATCGAAGCCCACGGTTCCTCGGGCGCGACGAGAATCGTCGGCGCTCCGTTCTGCTCCGCGAGCGTGACAAGGCATCCCGTGCGCTGCGTCGTCGCCTGGTCGGAATCCACGACCTCCACGACGAAACCGAGCAGCTGGGTAATCTCGGCGGTCATCGCTTCGAGCTCCGGAATCGTCACCTTGTCCGTCTTGTTGAGGATGCGGACGGCGCGGCCCTGCACGGGCGCGGAGACCAGTCCGCCCTCCGCCGCGATGCGGGCGGCGCGACGGGCCTTGATCTCCTCGGCGGTGGCGCGGCGGCGCTGGCGCTTCGCTTCGGCCGTCGGCGCGGCGGAAGTCGCGGGCGTTGCAGGCGCGGCGGGCGCGGGCGTTGGCGTTGCGGGCGCGGCGGTCTCCTCCGCGATGGCGAGGGTCGCACACAAGGCGACGGTGGCGACGAACATCAGTTGCTTCATGGTTGGTTCCTCCTGGCTTCGCGTTCGGCGCGACGGGCTCGCCGCGCCTCCATGCGCTCTTCCCTCGATTTCGGCATTTCAATCGGGTCGATGCCCATTGACTGGAAGGCCGCGTTCATCGCATCGACAAATTGCGCCGTCCCCTCGGTGTCGCCCTCGTCGCGGATCTTGCGGGCCTCGGCGATCGCCTCGGCGCGGATTTCGGCGTTGTCGTTGAAGAGCTTTTCGTGGTCCGCCAGGATGTCGCGGAAGTGCAGCCCCTGATCCATGAGCGCCTTCACCTCGATGCGGGCCTGCTGCACGATGCGCTGGCGTTCCTGGATTTCGGGCGGAGCGTTCTTGTCGATGACGATCGGTTCGTCCAGCGACTTCAGGAACTCCGCGTCCATGTCGCCGCCCAGCGGCAGGGGCGGCATGGCGCCGCCGCCGGACTGGGCGAGCGCCATCGAGAGAAGGTCGTCCGTGGCATGGCTGAACAGCGGCGGACGCGACGGACGGATAAGCTTGTGGGTCTTGCCGTCGGCGGTCTGGTAGCGCTCGACAATCTGCCCGAACTGGTTGGTGGTGCAGCTGATGTCCTTGACGCGGCGAAGGTGGGGCGGAAGCTCCTCCTCGGCCGTCTTGGGCGGAGGCGTTTCGGCCTTCGGTTGGGGCGCGGGCGCCGGCGTGGCCTCGGCGATTCTGGCGGGTTTCCGCCCCCGTTCCGTTCCCCGTTCCCCGCGGCCCATTCCCCTGGTCAGGAAGAACCAGGCGGCCACGGCGGCGGCGACGACGATCACGCCGGCAAGCACGCCCCTGGCCACGCCGGACGGCTTGCCGCCGCTTTCCGGCGAAGCCTTACGCAGCTTCACCTTGCCGTTCGCCGGTTCGACGCGAATGGCCGAAATCCCGCGCCGGGCGAGCTCCTTGAACACCGCCTCGCGCGATTCGGCCTCGAGCGACAGCTGCTCCTGCGAACCGCTTTTGTTTCTATACGTGATTATCCAATGCATCGACGCGCATTTTACCATTTTTTCAGCTTGGCGTGAAGCAGGCAACCGGAGCCGCGCCTGCCGATAATGGTCTGCGGACAGGCCGGGCGGTCGTCACCGGAGCGGCGGACTTATGATATAATGGCGTCATGAAAATCGGACTTTACGGCGGCAGTTTCGATCCCGTACACCTCGGACACGTCGGCATCGCCCGCCGGGCCATCGACGACCTTTCCCTTGACCGGCTCATCGTCCTGCCGGCCAACGTCTCGCCCTTCAAGTCCGAACACCCGGCGGTCTGGGACCGCATCGCGCTCGTCCAAGCCGCCTTCCGCGAGCTGGAGAAAACCGTGGTTGACCTGCGCGAAGTCTCGCGCGGCGGCGTCTCCTACACCATTGACACGGTTCGCGAGATCGCCGCGGAGAATCCGGGCGCCGAACTTTACTTCATCATCGGCGAAGATTCGGTCGAGGGACTGCCGCGCTGGAAGGAAATCGACGCGCTCCGGAAGCTCTGCACCTTCAAGGCCTATCCGCGCACGCCAGAATCGTCGACAGCCATTCGCAAGCTGTTCGAGGACAACGGCGTCACGCTGAATCCGGACGAGAAGGTCGTCCAGGTCGTCCGCCAGGGGCTTGTCCGCAAGGGCGGGTATTGTCCTTGCCGGCTGCCGAAGTCCCCCGAGTTCTTCTGTCCCTGCGACGAATTCAAGGGGCAGCTCGGCGATCCGTCCTACCATGGGCTTTGCCACTGCCGACTGTACCTGAAACCATGACGGCATCGGGGCAGGAACCGGAATCGGCGACCGGAGCGGAGCTGTTCTCGCGGGCGGAAGCGCTGTTGGGCGCGGAGGCGATGGAGCGGCTGGCGGCGGCGCACGTGCTGGTGGTCGGCGTCGGCGGCGTCGGCAGCTGGTGCGCGGAGGCGCTCGTGCGCACGGGCGTGGGGACGATCACGCTCATGGACAACGACTGCGTCGCCGCAAGCAACGTCAACCGGCAATGCCCGGCAACGGCGAAGACCGTCGGACGCCCCAAGGTGGACGTGATGGCGGAGCGGCTGCGCGACATCAGCCCCGACTGCGACGTGACCGGGCGCATCGAAGCGTTCGAACATCCCGAGGCGCTCGGGCGGCTGGGGCGCATCAGCGCCATTGTCGACGCCATCGATTCCGTCGCGTGCAAGGCCAGGCTGATACTCGGCGCCACGGACGCCGCCATTCCCCTGGTCAGTTCGATGGGCGCGGCGCTGCGCACCGATCCGACGCAAGTCAGGATCACGCGTTTCGAGCAGGTGACGGGCGACGGACTGGCGCGGGCGCTCCGGCAGCGGTTCAAACGGGAGCACCGGTTTCCCCGGCGACGGTTCTCCTGCGTGTGGTCCGCGGAGACGCCGATCCGCATGGCCGGGCACGCGTGCGGCCAGACGATTGCAAAAGGCAGTCTCATGCCGGTGACGGCCACGTTCGGGATGTGCCTGGCCAGCGAAACGATCAGCCTACTGACAAAAGGAAGAACAGCATGAAAATCGGGTTTCTCGGTGCAGGCAAGATGGCAGAGGGCATCCTCTCGGCGATTGACGACAAGCAGGGCGTGATCATGGCGGAGAAGGTTCCGGCGCGCGCGGCGGAGCTGACGGAGCGCTACGGCGTGAAGACGACGGGCAGTCTGGCCGAGGTCGTGCAGGCGGCGGACCTGATCTTTCTCGCCGTCCGGCCGCAAGACGTGGATGCCGTCGCTGCGGAAACGAAGCCCCTGCTCACGGCCGACAAGACGCTGGTCTCCATCGTCGCCGGCAAGACGCTGGCCAGGCTTCGCGCGGCGTTCGGCACGAAAGTCCGGACGATTCGGGTGATGCCGAACCTCGCGCTCCGCGCCAAGGCCGGAATGTGCGCGATCTGTCCGGGGCCGAGAACGCCGAAAGCCGCGACGGCAGCCGTCGAGAAGATTCTCGGCGGCGCCGGTGCGACGGTCAGGCTGAAGGAAAAGGACTTTGACACCGTGACGGCGCTGAGCGGCTCGGGGCCCGCCTATTTCGCCTACATGGAAGAGGCGATGGCGGAGGGCGGCGTGGCGCTCGGCCTAAAGCCAGCCGTGGCGCGGCTCCTGGCCGAGCAGACGATGTACGGCACGGCAAAGTTCCTGCGCGAAAGCGGCATGGATCTGCGCCGGTTCATCGACGGCGTCTGCACCAAGGGCGGCACGACTGCGGCCGGAATGTGCCAGCTGGACCAGCCGGCCTTCAAGCGGATCGTCGCCCGGACGCTCGCCGCCGCCGCCCGTCGCTCCGCCGAACTGGCATAAGGTCAGCCCCGCCAGGTTCTGGCGACGGTCGCGCACCAGACGCGCCCGGCGCCGGCGGATTTCAGCGTCGCGGCACATTCGGACAGGGTCGAGCCGGTCGTCATGATGTCATCGACGACCATCACGGTCTTCCCGGCAATCAGTCCGGGCCGGCGAACGGCAAAGGTGCCGACCACGTTCGCGCGGCGGTCGGCTTCCGACAGCCCGCCCTGCCGACGCGGGCGGCCGACGCGCCGCAGGACGGACTCGGCGCACGGGCGTTCCAGCCGCCTTGCCAGCGTCCGCGCGAGATAGGCGCACTGGTTGTAGCCCCGGTCGAAGCGATGCCAGAACGTCGAGGGCATCGGCAAGACGAGGTCGATTTCGCCGACCTTGAACCGTGCACGGACAACGGCCTCCAGCCAATCGACAAGATCGTCCCGCAGCCAAAGGTGCGCACGGAACTTAAAGGCGTTGATCGCCTCTCGGGCCTCGACGTCGAAGTGCAGCGCGCTGGCCACACGGTCGAAGGCGGGCCGAACGGTCCGGCATTCCTCGCACAGGAATTCGCCGTCAAGCTTCTCCGCCGCGCGTCCGCACCGGCGGCAACAGCCGTCCGTCGGCGCAAACGGCAGGCGATTAAGGCAGGCCGAACAAACGTGACGCCCGGGCCGATCGGCCGGGCGTCCGCAGACCTCGCAAGTCCGAGGCCAGAGGAAGTCTATGATTTCAGCGAGCAAGCAGGTCGCCCGGATATTCCCCGGCATCCACGAGCTTCTTGATTTCGGCCATCACATACGGCTTGTCCTCGCGATAGGTGACGCCGAACCAGTTCGAATCGGTCGGCAGGACCCGGCAGTCCGCCTTGCCCTCCCGGATGAGTTCGTCGACGACAAACGGGATGTACCATTCGCTCTTCAGCTCCGTGCCGCGCGCGGCCAGGAAGCTGGCAAAGCGCACTTCAAGCTCGACAAAGAGCTGCGGCGTAAAGCCCCAGCAGTTCATCGAGACCCGCGCGTCCAGCGGGACCCCGACCGGCGCGGCGGGATCCTCCTGATTCTCCGCCCTATCGCCGGCCCGGACGAGCTTCGTCATCTCGGTGACCCCCCGGAGCAATCCGTCGCCCGACACGTCGCAGATGCCGCGCGCCACCGACCCGTGCTCGGAAAGCGTCAGGTCCAGCCGGTAGGCAGCCATGGCGAAGTGAAGCGAGGCGGCGTCGACCGTCGAGAGATACGCGCCCAGTTTCGCAAACGCGTCCCGGCCATAGAAGTCGTCCGCATTGATGACGGCGAACGGCTCCTTCACCACCTCGCGTGCGGCACGGACGGCATGCGCAGTACCCCACGGCTTCGTGCGCCCGGCGGGAAACACGTACGGCGCGGGCAGGTCGTTCAGGTCCTGATAGCAGTAGTCGACGGACACGAGCCCCTCGTACTTCTTGCCGATCTTCGCCTTGAACTCGGCGTCAAAGTCCCTGCGGATGACGAAGACCACCTTGCCGAATCCGCCGCGAATCGCATCGAAGACGGAATAGTCGAGAATCGCCTCGCCGGACGGGCCAACCGGATCGACCTGCTTCAGGCCGCCGTAGCGGGAGCCCATGCCCGCCGCCAGCACCACCAATGTCGGTTTCATTCCTTCCCTGCCTTTCGGTTTTCAGACGTCAAGCGCTCAATACCCGAGGTCCTCGTCAACCAGGACGACCTTGGTCGGCGTGCGCGACGGGGCGCGGTCGAAGAACGCCGTCACCTTGCAAATGCGGTCCGGCGAATCGCAGTCGGCGCAGACGCCGAGTTCGGCGCACGGCGTCTTCCGGTGCAGGCGGCGGCAGTTCGGCGGACACGCGCAGCGCTTCGCACGGGCGATCGCCTCCAGCAGCCCGCCATTGACGATCTTGTTGCGCCCGATCACGTAGACGACGCGCTTCGGCCCGTAGATCGACGCGGCCACGCGATTGCCCGTGCCGTCGATGTTGACGATGACGCCGTCGGAAGTGATCGCGTTCGCGCTCAAGAGGAAAAGGTCCATCTCCAGCTGATGGTCGCGGATCTCCTTGCCGGCGGCCGCAAGCGCATCGCGCGCGCCGATTTCCCGGATCGTCTCGCTGCCGCCCCAGCCGACGGACTGCGCCGCTTCGGCTGCCTTCAGGACGCACGCCAGCGCCGCTGCCTTCGTGGCGACAAGCTCGGCTTCGAAACCACGCCGTCTCAGCCCCTCGACCGTCCGATTCAGAATGTCGTTAGTCATGCGCGGTATTATAGCACAGCCCCGACAACGCTTGCAATTGACCGCGGTTCGCCGTCGGCAGAAGCCGGTCGAGCGGCGTCCGCCTGCGCTCCGCGTCAGAAGAGAGAGTCGCCTATGCCCTCCAGCGCCTGATCCCACTGGCGGCTCTGCTCAAGCCGCCGTTGCCGCGCCCTGAGCTTGCGGTAGTCGAGCCGGTTGCGATAGAGATCCTCGCAGATGGGTTCGCTGAGATAGATGAGACTCGCCGAGCGGACGCCGGCGCGGAAGGCTTCCAGACTGGCGGAGTTCTGCAGCAGGCCCGGCAGGACTTCGAGCATTTTCATCAGCGTGCGGCTGTCCCCGACCACGCGCGAATAGGAATCGCCGAAGAAGACGAAACCGCCCGCCCGCAGGATGCGGTCGATCTCCGTGCGGGCGTCGTTGACCTTGGCCAGCAGGGCCTTCGAGGCCTCGTTCGGCACGAACTCGCCCTCCAGCGCATACTCGACGGTCGGGCGGGGACGGGCGACGCTGACCACCGGCTTGCGCACGGACGAAAGGCCGCTGCGGCCGGACGACCCGGACTTCGCCGGCTTGGGATCGTCGTCGAAAAGGTCGTCCAGCGAAATCGCCTCGTCGTCGTTCGCGCTTTCCGCCGGTTCGGGGGCGGGCGCGACGGCGGCCGCATCCGGCGGCGGGGTCGGCTCTTCCGCCGAGCGAACCACCTTCACCCCCTGCTGCGTCCGGAGAAAGCTGTTCCAGTCGACAATCTGGCCCGACACGGGCGTCCCGTTGATGCGGATGCCGGTTCCCCAGCGTTCGACGACATACGGCGGCTCGAGATACTTGCCGTTGACAAAGACGAGGCCGCTGGAAAACGACTTGCCGCGCGTCACGCCGAGCGCCTTGCCGCTTGCCTTGGGAACCGCAGAAAACGCAAATGCGCCCCCCGCAGCCAGAATCACAGCTGCGAAAAGCAACGCCCGAACGTTCGCATGCAACGTCATCTTCCTCCGCCTGTCGGATCTTCCTCGAAAAAGATCCCACGCTGCCGTAACACAGACTCCCCGGAACCCGTCGTTCCAATTTGGGGCTGACGCCCCATATTCAAATGTCGGTCGAAGAAACGTCTGCTGAATCCGCGTGCAGCCCAGGATCCACGCCTCGAAATCAACTCTCCCTCACCTCAACTCCGGCCGTCGCCCTCAGCGCCTCGACGATGCGCCGGAAGGACTTGCCGACCTCCTCGTCGGTCAGGGTCTTCTCCGTGCTGCGGAATTCGAGCGCATAGGCGCGCGACTCCCCGAAGACGTCGAAGAGATCGACCCTGACCAGTTCCCTGCCGCCGTTCTGCCGAATCACCCCGGCAATCGTCTCATGCGTCACGCCCTTCGCCGCCCGGAGCGCGATATCACGCCGGACGGACGGGAACTGCGGCACGGCCGAGACCTTGCCGACGGCATCGAAGTTCTTGAGCAGCCCCTTCAGCTCCAGTTCGCAGAGCACCATCTGCGCCGTCAGCCGGAACGGATGGCGGAGCTTCGCGGAAACCGCGCCCAGAAGCCCGACCGCCCTGCCGTTGAGCCGGACCTGGAGCGCCGCGCCTTTCGCGAACGCGGGATGGTCGGCGGCCGAGAACTCCAGCTTGCCGGCGTGCAGCCGCGCGACGAGTTCCTCAACCGCGCCCTTCATCCACAGCACGGCGTCCTCCTCGGAAACCGCCACGCGGCGACGCAGCGACTCGCGTCCGACGGGGCCGACGAAACCGAGCGAGAGCATTTCCCGTTCCGTCGCCCGCTCGCGCGCCGGCAGCCCGTCCTTCGCGGGGACCGTCACCTTGCCGAACACCTTGCCGATTTCGAACAGCAACGCCTGCTCGAACTGATGCGAGGCATTGCGCCCGAGCGCCCCGTACATCTGCGGCAGCAGCGAGTCGCGCATGACGCCGAATTCGGCCGACACGGGATCGGGAATCGCCAGCCGCGCCTGCCGGGTCGCCGCGCGGGAATCGAAGTCGTCGAGTTCCTTGGCGGAAAGGAAGGAATAGTTCATCGCCTCGGAGAACCCCAGCCCCAGGCAAAGCTCGCGCACCCGCCGCTTCGCCCGGAACGGCGCATCGCTCAGGGACGAGACGGACGGCGCGGACGGCATCGTGTCCGGAATGTTGTCGAGCCCGTAGAGCCGCGCGATCTCCTCGACGAGATCGGCCTCCATCGTCAAGTCCCAGCGCCAGGACGGAATCGCGAAAGCGACCTCCCCGACGTCGGCGAAGCGGTCGTGGCGGACGACGGCACGCAGACCAAGCGACTCCAGCAGGCTCACCATCGCGTCATTGCCGATGTCGATGCCAATCAGCTGGCGCGCCCGGCCGAAGTCGAGCGTGACCGGCGCATTGCAGGCGTAGACGACGCCGGGAACCGCGTCGGACGGGGGCGCGTCGGGACCGCACATGACGCGGTTGTCCACGTCCACACACCCCTTCGCGACCTTCGCATTGCCGTATTGCTGCAGCAGATGCGCGGCCCGCCTGGAAGCCAGGTCCGCAACCGCCTTGTCCACCCCGCGAATATAGCGGTAGGCCGACTCGCTCGACAGGCCAAGCTTCGTCGACGTCGCCTTCACGCCGGTCGGCTCGAACAGCGCGCTTTCGAGCATGACGGTGCGCGTGCCGGAGGCGATCTCGGACTCCTCACCGCCCATGACGCCGGCGATGCAGTTCGGCCGCTCGGCATCGGCGATGACAAGCATCGACGGGTCAAGCGCGCGTTCGACACCGTCCAGCGTCTTCATCTTCTCCCCGGCATGGGCGCGGCGCACGACCACCGTGCGGTCCCTGAGCTTCGTATGGTCGAAGGCGTGCATCGGCGCGCCGAGTTCCATGAGGACGTAGTTCGTGACGTCGACGACCAGGCCGAGCGAGCGCACTCCGCACAGCTCCAGGCGCTTGCGGATGACCTCCGGCGACGGCCCGTCCGTCACCTCCGTGATGACGCGGGCCACATAGCGCGGGCACAGCTCCGGACACTCCACGACGACCTTGACCTCGTCGTTGACGTCGACGTCGCATTCGACGAAATCCACGGACGGCATGGCGACCGGGCGGTGCAGAATCGCCCCGAACTCGCGCGCCAGGCCGAGGACGGACAGCGCGTCCGGACGGTTCCACGTCACCTCGACGTCAAAGACCGTCTCCGGCTGCTCCTGCCCCGCGAGATCGCGGACGGGCGTGCCGTTCGCCGTCTCCGCCGGATATTCGATGATGCCGTCGCTGCCCTCGCCGATGCCCAGCTCCTTCTCGGAGCAGCACATGCCGAACGACTCGACGCCGCGCAACCGGCCCTTCTTGATCTTCTCGGGCTGGCCGTTCTTGTCGAGGAACGCCGGAATCGGCGCACCGATCTTCGCAAAGGCCGTCTTGATGCCCTGCCGCATATTCGGCGCACCGCAGACGACCTGGAAGGTCTCCTGCCCGTCCGTGACCTTGCACACGCGCAGGTGGTCGGAATTCGGATGCGCCGTGCATTCCAGCACCTCGGCCACGACAATCAGATCCGACAGCGGGGCCGCGCCCACCGTCTCCACCGCCTCGACCTGCAGCCCGGCGCGGGTCAGCCGGTCGGCAAGGTCCTGCGGGGCGATGTCATCGATCCGGACGAATTCATTCAGCCACGACAGGGGCAGTCTCATCTTTCTTCTCCTCGACCTTCTGGTCTTCGACCGGTGCGGCCTCTCCGGCAGGCTTCGCCGCGTCACCCTCAGCTTCAGGCTTCGCCGCGTCACCTTCAGCTTCCGCCTTCGCCGCGGCGGGCTTCGCCTGCCGCTTCTTCCACTGGGGACCGTACTTGGGAAACTTCTCGACCGCCGAGAACACCCCATTGGTGAAGGCGACGACGTGCCCTGTCGTGACCAGCCAGTTGAGGTGCTGCTCGAAATCGGCCTCGGGCGGGAACTCGCTCTTGTCGCAGCACGGATGCTCGGCCACGAACTTCGCCGCCGACGCCAGCTCGGGAATCGCATGCTCGACGTCGAACTCCCGGTACTCGACGCCGGTCACGAACTCCTGCCCGCGCGGATCGTTGACGCGGAAAAAGCGGAGCTTGCGGTGATGGAAGGCCCCGCGCAGCGCAAAGCACATATTGTACGGGCTGCGGCGCTCGCCTTCAAGCGCCTCCCGAACCGCCCGCTGGAGCGGCCGGTCCGGACACTTCATCGCCATTTCCGCCGTAATCATCAGGCGCTTCGGCGTCTCGACGAGCGACGGCAGAATCGCCCGCCTGAACGCGCCCTCGGCCGCCTCGCGGCTCAGGCCCTGCGCCCCCTCCTGCTCGGCCGTCCCCTTGGCGAAGAACAGCGTCTTCTTCGTCGCGCCAGCGCGCCAGGCCTCGATCGACTCGGCGTCCCGCACCATCTCGATATGCGCGCGATACTGCTCCTCCGACAGGTCCGGATAGCGCGTGCGGATCATCTCCTTGACGACCTGATTGAACTCGTGGATGTTCGGCGGCCCCAGCAGGACGCCCGAAAGGCCGCACTTCGCCACGCAGCTGAAATTGCCCTTCGGCGGCTCGACCTCGACTTCCTTCGAATCGTAGTAGTCGCCGAGATGCGCGCCGACGGCGTGCGCAAGCACGTCCTCCTCCCTCGTCGAGGCAAAGCCGCAGACCTTGCACTGGAAGAACGACTGCGGCGCCGACGCCTTCGGCGTGATCTTCAGCAGGACGGACGACGGATTGTCGAGGAAGAAATACGCAAGGTCCTTCAGCTTGTAGGCGTGCACGTCGCCCTGCAGCTTGCGGATGATCGTGCCGAGCGCCTTCGTCTCCGGAAGCACCTTCACCTCCGCCTCAAGCGGACGGAAGCTCTCCTCGAAGCGAGACTTGCGATCGAACGGCGCCTGCGCGAACTGCCGCTTGTCCGCCCCGCGACGGCCCCGCGCGGTCGCATCGCCGCCGGGATTCCTGCGGTCGCCGAAAGGCTTGCGCGGACCCCGGTCGCCGTCACGCGGACCGTTGCCCGCGTCCCGTTCGGGACGAATCCTGCCGACGCTGACCCCGGCGTCCTTCTTCGCCCAGTCCGGCGTGAAGTCAATCGACCCAAGGTCAAGGATGTTGCCATTCTCTTCGCTCATGGTCTTCATATTATAGCATAAGCGGCGGCGTTGCTGACAGTCAAAGCGCCGTCCGCGTTCAGGCCGGACTGCCGTACCGCCGGTGTTAAAGCCCCTGCGCCGACTTTACACGCTCTGCAACGAATGACCGCGAATGCACCGCCGATGATCAGCTGGCACGGTTCTTGCTTGCTGTCCGGTGTCCGCTGTTGAACGGACACGATAGCAACAAATAAGGAAAACAACCAATGAATGCGTTCAAGACACTCGGAGGCCTTGCGGCCCTCTCGCTCACGACAACCGCCATCCCCATGGCCCACGCAGATGCCGAGGCCACGCGGCAGCCGACGCCGGAGGAAGGAAAGGAACTGGCCGTTGAAGAAGGGCTGCCGTTCTCCGTCGAATTCTCGATGGACATCCTCAGCGACTACATGTGGCGCGGCATGATCTGCAACGACAACCCCGTCTGGCAGCCGTCCGTGACGCTCAGCTACGATACCGGCGACTACGGCGCCCTCTCCGCCAACGTCTGGTCGACGTTCGACCTCACGCACAAGCGCGGCACCTCGACGAACAGCCGCCGCTGCTGCGGACTGCAGGAAATCGACTACACGCTCGCCTACTCGTTCGAGGTCGCCGGCGTTGGGCTGGAGGCCGGACACATCTGGTACGTCTTCCCGAACGGCAACGGTTCGAGCGACCAGGACCTCTATGTGACGGTGTCGTACGACAATCCGTTCGTGACGCCGAGCGCGAGCGCGTACTGGAACTATTCCGATTCGTGCGGCAACGACGTGTCGAGCTTCTACTACACGTTCGGCCTGGGCCACGACTTCGCGATCACCGACGAGCTCACGCTGTCGCCCGGCGCCTCACTCGGCTTCGGCAACGACGCCTATACCGACTGCGGCTGCGAGCTGACCGACCAGACCATCGGCCTCGCCGCCAGCTACGAGCTCTGCAAGCACATCAGCCTCGGCGCGCAGGTCAACTACACCTGGATACCCTCCCACACGCTCCGCAAGGCCGACTACATGGGAGAAGGCAAGGACCAGCTCTGCTGGGGCGGCGTGAACGTCACCGTCAGCTTCTGACGCCGGGACTATCCCCTGATGAACTTCGCACCCGTCTCGACCGCCTTGAGATTGAGCTCGAGCAGGCTCGCCCGGCGAGCGGAGATCGTGTGCTTGAGTGCGTCCGCGACCGCTTCCGGCCGGACGCACCGCAGTTTCTCGACGATGGCGCCAAGGATGATCATGTTCGCGAGCGAAACCGCCTCCATCTCCTTCGCCATCTGCGTCGCCGGGATGTAGACGACCTCGACGTCGGTGCGCTTCACCTTGCGGGCGATCAGCGCGGAATCGACGAAGATCGTCCCGCCCGGCGCGACCGCGCCCTCGAACTTGTCCAGCGACGGCTCGTTCATCACCATCAGGATGTTCGGATGCGCGATGATCGGCGAACCGACGGGATCGTCGGAGACGATGACCGAGCAGTTGCAGGTGCCGCCGCGCATTTCGGGGCCGTAGGACGGCAGCCACGAGAGCTCCTTGTTCTCCAGCAGCGCCGCATGCGCAAGAACCTTGCCGGAGAACAGGAGACCCTGCCCGCCGAACCCCGCCATGATGCATTCGTATGTCATTGCCGCGCCTCCTTCGCGCCTGCGTCGGTCCTGTCCTTGAAGCAGCCGAGCGGATAAAAGGGAATCATCTTCTCGTCAACCCACTGGCACGCCTTCTCCGGCGTCAGCCCCCAGTTCGTCGGGCAGGTGGAGACGACCTCGACGAGCGAGAAACCCTTGCCCTCGACCTGATTCCGGAACGCCTTGAGAATCGCCTTGCCGGCCTTCCGGACGTTCATGACGCTGTTGACCGCCACGCGCTCGACGTAGGCGGGCGCGTCCAGCGTCGCCAGCAGCTCGCAGATGCGGATCGGCATGCCCTGCGTCTTGGGGTCGCGACCGTACGGCGACGTCTGGGTGACCTGCCCGACGAGCGACGTCGGCGCCATCTGCCCGCCAGTCATGCCGTAAATCGCATTGTTGATGAAGATGATCGTGATGTTCTCGCCGCGGCACGCCGTCGAGACGGTCTCGCAAAGGCCGATCGACGCCAGGTCGCCGTCGCCCTGATAGGTGAAGACGACGTGATCGGGCAGCGAGCGCTTGACGCCGGTCGCCACCGCCGGAGCGCGTCCGTGCGAAGCTTCGATCATGTCGCACGCGAAGTAGTCGTACGCCATCACCGAGCAGCCGACCGGCGCGATGCCGATGGTCCGGCCCTCGATGCCCAGCGCGTCGATTGCCTCGGCGACGAGGCGGTGCACGATGCCATGCGTGCAGCCGGGACAGTAATGCAGCGTCGCGTCCGTGAGCGACTTCGGTTTCTGGAAAACGGTTGCCATAGCGAATATCTCCTTAGCCTTTCGCCTTCGCTGTTCGCGTCTGTCTACTTGTCTGCGCCGACGATGGCCGCCAGGACCTCGTCGGTGCTCGGAATCATGCCGCCCACGCGGTTGCACATGCCGACGGGCCTGGAGCAGCCGATCGCCAGCTGCACGTCCTCGTTCATCTGGCCCATGTTCAGCTCCACGGTGAGGAAGCGCTTCACCTTCGCCGCCGCCGCCGCGAGCGGCGCCTTCGGGAACGGGTAGAGCGTGATCGGACGGATCATGCCGACCTTGACGCCCTGCCTGCGGGCCGCCACGATCGCGTTCTTCGCGACGCGCGCGGTAATGCCGACGGACACGACGCAGATCTCCGCATCGTCCATCATGTACTCCTCCCAGCGGCACTCCTCCTTTTCGAGCTGCGCATAGCGCGCGAAGCGCTCGACGTTGGTCTGCTCAAGCTCCTCCGGCTTGAGATAGAGGGAGTTGACGATGTTGTGCTTGCGCTTCATCTCCGTGCCGGTCGTCGCCCAGGGCTTGCCGGCCGGAATCGTCGCCGGATCGACCTCAGTCTCGGGGAGAACGACCGGTTCCATCATCTGGCCCATCGTGCCGTCCGCCAGCAGCATCGCCGGCATCCGGTACTTCTCGCCCAGCTCGAAGGCGAGGCGCGTCATGTCCGCCATCTCCTGCACCGTCGCCGGCGCAAGGACAATGATGCGGAAGTCGCCATGGCCCGGGCCGCGCGTCATGAAGAAGTAGTCGGACTGCGACGGCTGGATGCCGCCAAGCCCCGGACCGCCGCGCTGGACGTTCACGATGAGCGCCGGCAGGTCGGCGCCCGCCAGATAGGAAATCCCCTCCGCCTTGAGCGAAATGCCCGGCGAGGACGAGGAGGTCATCGCGCGCCTGCCCGTGGCGGCGCAGCCGTAGACCATGTTGATCGCGGCAATCTCGCTCTCCGCCTGGAGGAACGTGCCGCCGATCTTCGGCATGCGCTTGGACATATACGCCGCGATTTCCGTCTGCGGCGTGATCGGATAGCCAAAATAGTGCCTGCACCCGCAGCGGATCGCCGCTTCGGCGATCGCCTCGTTGCCTTTCATGAGAACCTTCTCGCTCATCTGAACCTTCCCTCCGGACTATCGTTCCACGGTAATCACGCAATCGGGACACATCAGCGCACAGCTCGCGCAGCCGACGCATTCCTCGGGCTTCGTCAGCTCGACCGGCGCATGACCCTTGCGGTTCAACTTCGTCTTTGAAAGCGCAAGAATCCGCTTCGGACACGCCGTCACGCACAGCCCGCAGCCCTTGCACACGTCTTCCTTGAATGTCAACTTGGCCATTTCCATCCACTCCTTGTTAGCCGCGTATTATATCAAAAACGGCCTGCCGCGAGAGCGCCCGCAACTCCCGCCGTCCCGCGCCGGACCGCTCCGGCCCCGACAAAAGCAGATTCCGCGCCCAAGGCGCGGAATCGTCGTCGCCGGCCCCCGTGCGTCGGCCGGCCGGACTGCCTATGCCGGGCAGGACGGCTACACCCCGCCGCGGCCGCGAAGCGTGCCGTGGGACAGGAAGCCGTCATACTTGCGCACGAGCAGATGCGACTCCATGATGCGCAGCGTATCGAGCGCCACGCCGACGATAATCAGCAGCGACGTGCCGCCGAAGAAGGAGGCGATCGACCAGGGAATGGTCATCCAGCCCATCAGGACCATCGGGATCAACGCGACGATCAGCAGCCCCGTGCCGCCAATCAGGGTGATCTTCGTCATCATGTCGTCGAGATACTCGGCGGTCGCCCGGCCGGGGCGGATGCCGGGCACGTACGAACCGTCCTTCTTGAGGTTCTCCGAAATGTCCACCGCATTGAACTGGGTCGCAACCCAGAAGAACGCGAAGAACATGATCAGCGCCGCGTAGACGACCATGTGCAGCATCGAAGCGCTGTCGCCGAGCCGCTCGGCGAAGCCGTAGAGGCGCTGCCCGAAGGCGGACTCGCTACCCTTGAAGAAACGCATGATCACCGCGCTCGGAATCTGGATCAGCGGCTGCGCGAAGATGATCGGCATGACGCCGGTATAGTTCACGCGGAGCGGCATGAACGTCTGCTGCATGCCGTAGGTGTTGCCGCCGCTGACCGAACGCCGCGTCGTATGGATCGCCACCTTGCGGACGCCCTGCGTCAGCATCACCGTGCCCATCACGACCAGGACGAAGAAGATCGCGACAATCGGGAGTTCCGCAATCGGCGCGTTCGCCTCGACGCCGGCCAGGCCGAAGTAGCGCTGCCACGCGTCAATCAGCGCCTGCGGCAGCCGGGAGGTGATGTTGATCATGATGATGAGCGACGCGCCATTGCCCACGCCGAAGGTAGTGATCTGATCGGCCAGCCACATCACGAACAGCGAGGCGGAAGTCATGCCGATCATCGTCATCAGATGGAAGCCCAGGCCCGGATTCGCCACCACCTGCAGCAGCTGCGTGCCGTCGCCAAGCCCCATGCCCAGACCCGGCATCTGCAAAACCGTCGCGATGCCCCAGGACTGCACGACGCAAAGCACAATCGTCAGATAACGCGTAATCTGCGCCAACTGCATCCGGCCGGTCTCGCCCTCCTTCTTCAGCTTTTCGAGCGAAGGGATGACCGAAGAGAGCAGCTGAATCACGATCTGCGCCGAGATGTAGGGCCAGATCGACAGAAAGCCGATCGCACACTGGCCGAGCGCACCGCCGGTGAAGACGTCGAACATCTCGAACAGCCCGCCGCCGTTCGGATTCGCCGCACGCATGTCGGCGATGGCCTTCGACAGCAGATGCCAGTCGACGCCAGGCGTCGGAACCTGCGAAACCAGACGGCAGACAAAGACCAGCCCGAGCGTAACCAGGATCTTTTTCCGCAGTTCCGGGATGCGGAACGCATTCGAAAAGCCCTTCATCATCGACATAGTTTTACCTCATCTCTTTTTATAGAAAGCAGTTTGGGTATTATATCACAGTTTCCGTCCAATACGCAAGCGGCATCCGCATGGCCAAGACGCAAGGGACGATCGCGGTGGCTTCCAGAAGTAAACGCACAAATTCCGTCGTTATGGTTTATAATTGCCTCGGCAACTAGATGTTGTGATTTTAGCCGCAAAGGACGCAAAGTTCGCAAAGATTGCAAAGATTGCAAATGCTTTATTCCTTTGTGCTCTTTGCGTCCTTTGCGGCTAAAAAATATCCATCTGATTGACTATATTTCATTGCTGCATCTAGTTTACTATCAGAAAATTCGTTTACTTCCAGACGCGACGCAAGGGAATATCGCGCAAAGTCACGTCCGCCTGGCGCGCGCTTGCGAGGAGAGGGCGCCCCGCCGGGGGGCCGCCGTGACCGTGCACCCGGGCCGCGCCCGCCGCGGGGGCGGGGAGAAGGGAAAAAAAGAAGAAAAAAAAAAAAGAAAGCCGGCGGCGTCCTACTCTCGCACGGGCGAGTCCCGCACTACCCTC
>JBJEWA010000019.1:0-20501 GCA_051884805.1 Kiritimatiellia bacterium
GCGGCCTTCACCGACCTACCGCCGCCACTGCCCACTTACTTCTTCAATCGACAGCTGAGCGCCGCGTCGTCCTGCTTCACTGCGGAGCCGTCCAGCCCCAGCTTCTTCAGATCGACGGTGACGACGCCCCACGGCTTGACGTTGCGCCAGTTGCCACGCGTGAAATCCGGCACGGGCATCGGCTTCGACCCGTTGCGGTCCGAGGTCTCGGTCAGTTCGCACAGGCAGCTCGTCGCCGCCAGGTCGTAGACGTCCATGTCGAGCGGCAGGCCGTTCTGGAGGCAGTACGCCCAGCGGAGGTCCATGATGAAGTCCATGCCGCCGTGGCCGCCGACCTTCTTCGCCATCGCGGAGACGTCGCGCCACAGCGGGTGCGCGTACTTGGTGCGGATCTCCTCCGCCTGCTTCGCGTCGAACCACTGGTGCGTCTTGCCGTCCATGCACTTCTCCTCGAAGGTGCAGCGGAACGGATAGTCGCCCATCGCGCCCTTCGTGCCGGAGATGAACGCCTTGCGGTTGTACGGACGCGGCGACGAGACGTCGTGCTGCACCAGGACGGAGACGCCGTTGACGGTCTTCAGCAGCGTCGTGTTCATGTCGGCCATCGCCGCCGGCGGGTCGAACTTGCGCGAGTCCGTGTCGGGGAGGTATTCCCTGCGCACGCGCTCGTAGTTCCGGTTGTGCGGGCCGTTGCCGAGCGCGACCAGGTAGTCGAAGCGGTCGCCGCGGTTGATGCCGAGCGTCTGGGCGAGCGGCACGAGGCCGTGCGTCGGATAGCGGTCGCCGCGGTGGGCCATGTTCTCGCCGTAGCGCCAGCGCCACTCGCCGTTGTTCGGCCCGGACTGGGGAATGACCCCGCGGAGGTCGTGGATGTACGCGCCCTCGACATGGGTGATCTCGCCGAACATGCCCAGGCGCGCGAGATTGAGCTCCAGCAGCTCGATCTCGCCGTAGACGCAGTTCTCGAGCTGCATGCACGGGACCCGGTGGCGTTCGCTCGCCTCGACGAGCTCCCAGCACTGATCGACGGTGAGCGCGCTCGTGACCTCGATCAGCGCGACCTTGCCGCCGAGCAGCGCCCGCAGGCCCACCGGCTGGTGCAGCGCCCACGGCGTCGCGCAGTAGACGACGTCGCAGTCGCCGAAGTCGCAGAGCGCCTTGTAGGCCTCGTCGCCGACGTACTTTTTGATCTTGCCGACGCCGGCGTACTTGCGTTCCTTCAGCCAGGCCAGGTTCTCCTCGACCCGCTCGGGCAGTCGGTCGCAGAGCGCGACGACCTCGACGTCGGGAATCATCGAGACGCGGTGGACGGCCGCGGTGCCGCGGCCGCCGATGCCGACGAAGCCGACGCGGACGCTGCGGCCCATCAGCTTGCGGTAGCAGTAGTTCTGCATCACGCCGCCCGCGCCGAAGCCGAACCGGTTCAGCTGGCAGCCGGCCGCCATCGCCGCCGCGCCCATCCACGCCGTGCCCTTGAGAAAACCGCGTCTGTCCATCGTGTTCATCCGTCGCTCCTTAGTCGTTGTCGAAATGGTTCCGCATTGTACCAAAAACGCCCCGCAATCGCCAGTCCGCCGCCGGAACCGCACCGGCTTCCGCCTACTTGCCGGAATTGGAGTAGGTCTTGAAGCCGATGCGGATGTCGCGGACGGGCAGGACGTCGACGACGCCGTCGCGGTCGGTGTCGAGGCCGCAGATGAACGCCTTCAGCGCCTGCTCGCGGTTCGCGTTGAGCGTGCCGGCGGGAATCACCAGCAGCCAGCGCGTGTTCCAGACGCTGCGCCCGGTCAGGCGCGTCGCGTCGAGCTGCGCGTCGGTCGGCTCCGTTCCCGTCGCGCCGTAGTAGGCGCGGAAGGACGGATGGCGGCGGATGCGCGTGACGGCGTCGACCCCGCCGAAGTCGCCGTCGGTGTAGAGCGGCAGGCGGTTGGCCTCGGCGATCTCGCCCGCCGTCAGCGCATACGGCACGGGAACCGTCTGATCGACGACGTTGAACTCCGTTATCGTCTCGCCGTCCGAGCCCGGCTCGCGCATCCGGTCCGTGCCGACCGGCACGAGATACACGTTCGGCGTGGTCGAAAACGCGCTCGCGCCCGTGTAGCCCTCGCGCTTCTCGTTATAGCCCTCGAACCAGACGCCGGCGGCGGAGATCTTCGTCGCGTACCACGAGGAGTCGAACTGCGCATCGTCGAAGGCGAGGTCCTTGCCGAAGAGGTTCTTCGCGAAGTCGATCGTGGTCTCGAACGGGATGACCAGGCCCGGTTCCTGGTCCGCCAGCCCGAACTGGGAGACGAACGGCAGGCAGTGGCGGACGAATTCGGGATTGCCCGTGATGTCGTCGCACCAGTATTTGGCGAGTTCGCGCTGCCAGGCGTCGTCGCCGAGTTCGCCGGCGAGGATGCGGAAAAGCCCATGCCGGAGCGAGAACCACGTCGCATACGGTTGCGGGTTGTTGATGCCCAGCTGCGTTTTCGCCGTCCGCCAATTGGCGTCGAGCTTCGCCAGCGCCCCCGCTATCCCCGCATCGCCGTTGTCGCTGACGATCGGCTTGCCCGCGCCGTCGGTCTCCCCGAGCGCGCGCGCACCGACGATCTGGCGCAGGAGGTCGCCCCCGGCCGTGCCGACGTCCATCGAGGAGCCCGTCTCGTAGGCGTACGCCTTCGCCGCGAGGAACGCGTACTGGCGCGCCAGACCGAAGGCGCGCTCGTACTTCGACAGCGTCTCGTTGCGCAGCTTGCGGAAGAAGGTGTCGCAGTAGCGCATCTTGGCGATGTTGTTGACCGCCTGCTGGCGGTTGAGCTCGCGCGTCTCCAGGATCGCGCGGCCCTGCTGGACGAGTTTCGACACTCGTTCCTGGGAACTCTGCAGCGCCTGCAGCGTCTCTTTCACCGTGCCGAGCGCGGAATTGACCGTTTCCACCGAGGAGATGAGCGTCTCCCAGCCGCCGACGCGCGAAACGACGCTCGAATATTTGTAGCTGGCGGCGGCCAGATCGAGGTTCAGCAGCGAGATTTCCTCTTCACACTCGGCGATATCCATCTCCAGCCCGCTCTTCGCCCCCTGCAAGCAGATCTGGGCAACCATCAGCCCAAAGATCAGATTCGACTTGAAGGCATCGGTGGCTATTGTCGTCGCCAGACCGATATTGCCCTGGATTTTCCCTGTGCCGTCTAAACTGACGTCGAGCTGCCGCAGGACCATATTCACGATGACAAGCGCCTGCTTTTCGGTCGCAAGCTTCTCGATGTAGTGGCGCAGCCCGTCGTCACCGTAAACCTTGTTCGCCACCTCGCCGCAGGCGGAGGCCGCCGCCGCCTGGCTCTGGAGCAGCTTCCATTCGTCGTTCAGGTTCTGCGCCTTGCGGTTGTAGGCGTTCATCGCGCGGGTGAACGCGCCGTAAGCGGAGAGGAAATCGGCATAGGCGAGCTGCAGCTCGCCCGAGGCGGGCCGCTCGCCGCGGATTGTTTCCGGCTTGACGACGAGTCCGTTGGCGGAAAGCGAGAATTCCAGCACGCCCTTCGTTTCGGCGACCACACTGTTGGTGCTCACCGCCTGAATCGTTCCGTGCTCATCGTAGCCGGTAATCGCGAACGAAATGTTCGTCTGCACGAGCGTATCTTCGACCGAGTCCAGGCCGTAGGCGCCGAGGTCCATCCACATGTAGTGATAGAGGTCGGGACCGTAGTAGCCGCTCGGATACGTCTTGCCGGGGCCGATGTCGTCGGCATACGGCCGCCCGTAGAGGGCGATCAGCTGCGCGGTCAGGTCATCCTCCATCGAGTCGAGATTGTCAACGATGCCCGCACGCGTCTCTTCCAGTATCCGGAGGCGGTTCGAATACTCCTGCGCGCGGTCGAGGATCCGCTTCGCATTGTCGAAGGCGCCCGTCGCACGCTCGCGAATCTGCTCGTAGTGCGTCTGGTCTCCCGCCGAGCCGATCGGCGTCAGGTCGAACGGCACGGTCGCGTCGTCCAGCCCGAGCGGATTCATGCCCGCATCCATGCGATCGACCGTCTGCTGGATCGCCTCCGCCGCCGACGCGAGCTCGCCGATGCCCGTGACCGTGCCGCGGTCGATGTGCAGCAGCCCCCGGTCGGCGTACGCGACGCCGCTGCCGTCAAGCTTCTCCTCCTCGGGCAGGAGCGAGTTGGCGACCGCCCAGTTGCAGAGCGCGCCAAACGCGCCGCGGCTCGCCCACTCGCCGTAGCCGAAGGCGTTCTCCGCATCGTCGTCGAGATAGCCGCCGCCGGTCGCGTCGCTCGCATGGTCGCGCCACGCCTTGAGCGCGGTCAGCTCGACCGTGCGCTGCGCCGTGCGCGCGACGGCCGCCGCCGCATCGGCGAACTTCGCCTCGTCGTAGTAGTCGACGTTGACCACGTTGTCCGCCACGTTCATCTCGCCCATCCCCGGCGAGCCCCAGCTGAAGTAGGGATTGCGCAGGAGCCGGTACCAGCCCTGCAGCGCCGAGAGGTAGTGGCCGTAGGCGTCGCCGTGGCCCTGCGGATAGAGCTCGGCGGCGACGGACTCGTCGATCGTCGAAACCTGGTGGCCGGAGATGTTGTAGTTCACCGCATACGCCACCTCGCCGGCGGTGATCCCCTTGGTGAAGTTCCAGATAAGGCGGTTGTAGTAAGGTCCGATCGTGTTGCCGGGGGCGTTCGCGCAGGAGCGGCCGCGCAGCAGCGCAAGCTCCTCGTCCAAAAGCGTCGGCACCTGGTTGTCGAACGCGAAGAGCGACGAGGACGCCGCGCCGTAGTCGATGCCCAGCCCCGCCTCGCTCTCGCCGAAGTTCGACCCGAAGCCGATGGTCGGATTCGCGGCGTCCGCATACGCCTCGTCGCCGAGCATCGTGTAGAGGTCGCCCAGCCGTTCCACCGCCAGCATCAGCTGCTGGTTGGCGTCGGCATCGTTCACGCCCTGCAGGAGGCTCATCGACTCGGCCTTGTTGAGAATCGTGCGGTAGAGTTCGATCAGCCCGACCGAGGTGAGGTTGTCCTGGTTGAGCGCCACGTCGCCGGTGTAGGGCTTGCCGGCCTGCTGCATCCAGCTGACGGCCGTTTCCACCTCGTTGTTGTAGAGGTCGGTCATGCGCTGGGTGAAAGGCGTGACGTTGTTCAAGACCCGCTGCACCCAGCCTTCGGCGAGCGCGGGCGGATCGGACCAGTCCGACCACGTCTCGCCCATGACCGCGTACGCCGGCGAGTTGGTGTCCGCCGCACGATAGCGGCAGGCGTAGTAGGCGTTGACCATGTTCGCGAGCGTATCGCCCTGCCCGCCGACGGTGAACTCCGTCTTGCCGACCCCCTCCGCCGCGCTGAACTTCGGCCGGTAGACCGACTCGTTGTCGTAGTCGGTCGGCACCGAGCCGTCGGCCCCGGGCGAGGCCCGGCGCCAGTCGAAGACGAAGCCGCCCGCGTCGCCGCCGAAGGTCTGGGCGTAGTGGACGCCCAGGACCTGCGAGAGCAGGTTGTTCGGATCCTCCCGCGTCACCACGCGCCCGACGTGGTATTTCGGCACCACCCTCAAAACGTGCATATTGACGGGATTGCCCGCGTCGCAGAAGTCGTTCGTCGCGTCGTTCTCGATCATGACCACCCAGTTCGTCATCCCCATCGCCGTGAGCGCATAGTGGTCGGGCGCCTGGTAGACGGCGACCGTCTGCAGCAGGCCGTCGCGCACGCCTTCGCCCACGGCGGTCGGCTCCGCCGGGCCAAGACCGGCGAGGGCGTCGAGCGCGGCGATGAACGGCGCATAGGGCTCGGCCGACGCGAAGTCCTGCACCAGCGCCTTGACGCTCGCGACGTCCTCGGCGGACAGGACGTTCACGTAGATGAGCTCGACCCCGCCGGCATTCGACTCCTTCACGCCCTGCAGCACGAGCCGGTCGGTGGTGGGATCGATGTAGAGCCGCTGCGAGAGCGAAGGCGACACGCCCTGGAAGCGGTACAAGCCCTTGCAGTCGAGCAGCTGCTCGCCCGGTCCCGTCTTCAGGCCGAGCTCCGCGAGGCGCGACGACTTGAAGCCGAGCTCCGCCGACCGGGCGACCGTCGGGTCGGAGAGCATCACGACGTCGTGCGCATTCGAGATCGGGTAGAGGACGGCCATCGACTTCGCGTTCCACATCTCCGGCAGCCCGTCCTCGGCCGTGGTCAGCATCTGCCCGAGCTTGAGTTCGCTCGCCGTCTCCGGCCACGCGACCCGCCAGACCCACGGCTGGGGGCTGGCCGCGTCGCCGTCCAGGTACGAAAGCCACGGCACGGCCGCGCCGACCGCGGGCGCCGCCAGTCCCGGCGGCCAGTCGAAGTCGCTCTGCCGGGCATAGTACATGCCGATCTCGAACTCGCCCGCGCAGCGCGCCCAGACCTGGCCCTTGCGGTCGCGGAACGGCGGCGCGGCGTCCGGGTCCCAGCACGTCTCCTTCAGCCACGGGTCGTCGAAGAGCAGCAGCGGCTTCGGGCCGGGCAGCTGACGACCGACCGTGCACGTGTCGGCGAAAGCCGAATACGTCCCGTTCGTCGGCAGGACGTGGAAGTACTTCATCATCCGGACGCCGTCGCGGTCGTACGCGACGAGCACGCCCGGCTTCGAGACGGCGCCGTCCGGCGAGGCGTCGTTCAGGTCGCAGCGCAGCGCCCAGGCGACCCAGCCGCCCTGCCCCGCCTGCAGGAACGCGTGCTCCTCGTTCGGATTGTAGCCGACGCCGTCCGGATCCGGCTGGCGGTAGAGCGTCGGCGTATGGTCGGAGGTGATGACGGAGGTCTGCGCGTGCGGTGCGCCGGGCAGGTCCTTGAGGCACCCGACGGCCCGGTGCCGGGTGCCGAGCACGAGGTCGCTCGCGTAGCGCACGTCGGTGGCGCCGTCCGTCACGAGATCCGTGCCGCCCCGCAGGATCGGCAGGAAGAACGAAAGCCCCGGCTCGTCGCCGGCGGTCCACAGCGCGGCATGGGTTTTGAACTCGTCGACGCTCATCGCCCGGTTCCAAGTCTGGATCTCGTCGAGAATCCGCATCGGCGCCGTCGTCTTGCCGCTGCCGGGCTTGGCGCCGAGCCAGCACTCGCCGAACGGCTCGGCCAGCTGGGCCATCAGCGCTTCCGACACCTCCGCCGTCGCCGACTCGGCGAACCCGTCGCCGAGCGCGAGGAAACCGAGCTGCCCGTCGTTCCAGCCGAGCGCGAGATAGCGCCAGTCCTTGGTCGCCGCACCGGCAAGCTCCAGCCGGTTCGGCCCCACCGTCGCCACGAAGCTGCCGCCGACGAGGTCCAGCGTCACGAGGTCCGTGCCGTTGGTCGAGCGGAGCGTCATGAGTGCGCTGTCCTTGCCGAGGGCGGTTTCGTCGTAGGGGCGCGTCCACAGCATGATTGCGCCGGCCCGCGCGCCGAAGAACTGGCGCATAGGCAGCTCTACGTAGGCGTTCGTGCTGTCGAAGACGAGGGAAGCCCCGTCGCAGAACGACGACTCGCCCGCGCTGCCGAGCTGCGAGGCGATCACGATCTGCGGAGCCTCGTCGGCCTGCGGCCAGTCCACGGCGTAGACCTGCGGCAGCGACGGCACGGAGATCCGCCCCGCCATGCCCGCAAACTCGACCTGGCTCGACCACCAGACCTCAATGCGGTTGGTGACGGCGGGCGACATCGACGCGGTGACGGGATAGACGACGGAGGGAAACCCGTCCGCAGCCGTGCCGTCCGCCGAGTAGATCGCCGGATTCCAGACCGGGTCGGACTTCGGCTCGTAGATGTAGCCCGGCGTCGCCGCGTCCACGGCGAGCGTACGCCCGGGCATGAGGCCCGAGACCGAGCCGCCGCGCAGCTCGGCGGCCGACCCGACCTTGACCAGCGTCTCGACCGAGAGGTCGAACCACGTCGCGTCCGTGCGCAGGATCGACTCGACGGGCAGGAACCAGAGGTTGTCGTCGCCCGTGAGCTTCAGGAGCGACCGCCCGGGGCCGTAGGTGACGAACTCGCCGTCCGCGACGGCGCGCGCGTGGTTGACGACGCTGCCGCTGTCCTCCTGCCACTTCATCAGCTCCGCCGTGCAGCCGTCGGGGATCCGGATGCCGCGCCCGGGCGCGTTCGCATCGTCGCCGCGCACGAACTTGGCCGCGTCGTCCGGCCAGCTGACGAGATACTCATCGACCTCGAAGGGCCACGAGACGCCCTGGCGGTCTGCCTCCATCCAGTAGATCTGGGTCTGATTGCGCGTCGTGTCGTCGGAAGGCCGAAGCGCGAAGACGCTGCCGTTCTTGGGGCTGTACGCATACAGGCCCTGATGCTGGTAGAGGAACGGCCCTTGCGCATCGAAGTCGTCGAGCGTCGTCGGGGAGGCCTCCAGCCCGGCGATGTCGTAACCGCGCCCCGAAGGCTTCAGCTCCGCGCCCACCGTCGACCGGCGCACGTCCGTCTGGGGCTGCGAAACCTCGATCGTCTGCACATCGACGATGCGGTCGTAGTTGGCCGAATCGTAGTAGGCCATCACGACCTGCCCCTTCAGCTCGCCGGCGGCGTAGACCGTCTTCGTGCCGCCGCTCTCCTCGACGTACAGGCCGCTCACGACCACGTCGCGGTAGCTCATCTCGCCGCCGACCGACGTGCCCGTCGACTCCTTGCCCATGACCTTGGTGAGCAGGTTCGACGGGCCGAAGAACTTCACGAACTTGCCCGTCACGTCCACCGTCCGCCCGCCGTAGCGCGCATCCGTCCAGAAGATGTTCTTCGGCCGTTCGCCCGCAACCGGCGAGGCGACGATCGGATAGGCGTTGGTCGTCAACGCCCCGGTCGCGTCCGCGACGACCCAGGGAAACTTGACCGTCTCGCCGAGCGTCACGTAGACGGCGTTGTTCTTGGTGTCGAAGAGGAAGTTGTCCTGAATCTCCGCGTCGGCGGCAAACGCCCGGTAGGTCTCGTCCCAGTCCACCCCCTCGGGCGCGATCAGCGCGTCACCGAGGTAGTAGAGCGGCTTGTTGCGCTCGGCGGGAAAGCCGGCGACGACCGATTCGAGCGTACGCACGGGCGCGGCGGGGTCGGTTTCGCGCTCGCTCTCGAACGCCTCCTCGCTCGCCGCGCGGTCGAACGCGCCCGCCGTCACCACCACTGCCGCGTTGCTCGCCGCCCAGTCGGCGTACGCCGGGTCGACGGCCTCGCCCCGGACGGCGACATAGAGCGGCGTTACGCCCGGCGACGACAGCGAGTAGACGGGGCTGTCCCCCGCCTCCGCCGCCAGCGCCGCCGCCAGCGCGACGGCGCTCGCCGCCGCCCCCAGAACCCTGCGCAGTCGAGACCGCATCGTCCGCCTCCCCGCGTCACTTGACGCGCATGATGAAATACAGCGCGTAATAGGGCGGACGGTTCTCGTGCGCCTGGTCGCCGCCGACGGCATTGGTCCGGTAGACCTTGGAGTCGCCGCTCAGCTTGGACGAGGCGTCGTAGCCCTTGGTGGTGGATGTCCACGGCGTCGAGCAGTCATAGGCCGAGTCGATGTACGCCAGCTGGTCGTCGCCGACATAGTAATGGCGATGGCTCGGCATCTGACTCGTGGTCAGGGTCACCGAATCCTTGCCGCCGGTGGCCCCGAGCGCATAGCCCGAACCCGCGCCGACGATGAAGCGGCTGCGCAAGTCGGGCGTCTTGACGCCGTTCTGGGTCGAGCCGTCGCAGACCGCCCAGTGCTCGTTGTCCGGCAGCGCCGCCTGGGTCCACATGATGATGCCGCCGACCGGCACGGGGACGATCTCGCTGCCGCCAACCGTCAGCCGGCGGCCGGAATCGAGCTCGAGATCGGTCTTTACCGCCAGCGTTCCGCCGTTGACGGTAAGGCCGCCTTTGGCCGTCATCGCGCCGGCGGCGGTGATCGTGCCGTTCGCGACGACGTCCTGAAAGGTGCTCTGCCCGGAATTCTGGACGATGCCGTCCGCCGTGACCTCGACGTTGCCCGTCGCGCCCATCGCGATCTTGCCGCCGACCGCGACGTCGCCGGAGATCTTGCGCACGTCGTTCGCGACGGCGGCGAACGGCACCGCGAAGAGCCGCTGCCGCGGCACGATCTCGCCGGCCGAGTCCTTCACCTCAATTCCCACGTAGACGTCGCCGGCGGCCTGCCGGACGAAGACCTGCTCCAGCGTCGGGCAGAGCGGCGTTTCGTCCGCAAGCGCGCCGCCGGCGTCCGTCACTTCGAGGTTGAACAGCCCCGTCGCGTCGGTGTAGATGTTGAAGATGCGGCCCCAGAGCAGCACGCCGCCGGCCGGACTGTCCCACAGGCGGAGCGTCACCGTGTGGCTGCGCACCACCTGGTCGTCCTTGACGATCACCGCGCCGTGCTCGTCACGCAGCGCCGCCTGGTAGGTGAACGAATACGACGAGTCCGCGAGGATCGCGCCCGCCAGGCACGCCGCCCACACCGCCATCATCAGTTTCTTCATACCCTGTCACTCCTTACGCTTCACAGTTCTTCTTTAAGCTCCGCCAGGTCGGCCGACGTCAGGCGCTTCATCGTGAACGTGCCCGACATCCGGATCCGGCCCTCGCGCCGCAGCCCCTCAAGCGACCACGTGCACGTGCCGGAAAGCGTCTCCTCGGGCGACCACGCCGCCGCCGTCGACGCCGCCCAGGTCAGCGTCAGGCTGTTCGCAATCGAGAAGAGCTCCGGCTTGACCGTCGCGACGTAGTTGCTGAAATCGTCCCCGTCCGGGGCGGGACCGTCGAAGTCGGCGTTCAGTCCGTCATGGTCGGGGTGCTTCGCGTGACGGAAGGGATTGACCTTCGAGCTCGCGCCCACCGTCCAGGCGACGTTCGCGGTCTCACCGAACGTGCCGCTCCCCGGCAGCACCGGCGCGTCGGTCGGCAGCACCGCCGCCGTCAGCCGCCGCCCGCCGAAGCGCGCGCGCTGCATCAAATTCATCGCCCCGGCCGCGTCGACGTGCACGAGCAGGCGCACCGTCATCGGCTGGACGACGGGGACGGGCGCCGTGGCGAGGACGGGCACCTGGTTCGTCACCGCGATCACGACCGTCTCGCGATTGGTGGCGACCGTGCCGGTGACGTCGTTGGTCGTCACCACGTACGTCGTGTATTCCGCTTCCGTGACCTTCCCCTCGTAGGTGACGTCGCCGGCCTTCTCGTCGATCATGCGGCCGACCCGGTCGAGCGTCACGGACGCGGACCAAAGCCCCTTCGGCCACTGCGTCCGGCGAAACTCCCCGCCGTCGGCCTGCGCGGAGAACGGCACCGACGTCCGGAAGCCGGAAGGCGTCTCGGCCGACACGTCCTCGACATCGACGACGCCGCCGTATTCCGTCCCCGCGACGGGCGCAAGCAGCTCGCGCTCGCGGTCCACCGCCAGGCGCAGCCGCAGGGTCTCGCCCGGCGCCAGCTCGCAGACGTAGGGCGCGGCGCGCAGGCTCGCCTGCCACTCGTCGTGGCGGACGGGGTCAAGGTACATCACCGTCGGCACGGGAAGGTGCAGGACGCCGTCCGCCCACTCCCCTTCGCGCAGGCTGACGCGCACGAGACGGTTGGTCGCCGCGTCGTTGCGGACGACGACCGCCGACACGCTGAGATTCGTGCCGAGCGAGAGTCCGTGCGCCGGCGAGACGTTCAGCACCCCGCTCCAGTCGCTGACCGTGGCCGCGTCCATCGCCACCGCGCCGCCGTTCGGCAGCTCCGGGTTCCTGGCGATGTCCTCCAGCGCCGGCACCGTCGCCGTCGGCACGCCCTTGATCCGGTAGCGCGCCGACCAGCCGGTCGCCAGCCCCGAGAAATACCCCTCCGCCGTCAGCGGGGCGGAGCCGGAGGACGAGACGCCGACGTAGTTGAGCGGCGCGGTCACGCCGTCCGACACGTGCCACGACACGCGATACGCCGCCGGCTCGCCGTAAAGCTCGGCGACGAACGCCGTCCGGTTGGTGTTGACCGCCACGTAGACGCCGTTGGCGACCACCGCCTGGAACGAGGAGTGCCCGGGGTCGTTCCGCTTCCACATCTTCATGCCGACGTCGATGGCGCCGAGCGTCGAATCCGCCGCGCTCGTGGTGAACTGCTGCGTGTTCATGAAGGCGTTCTGGTCGTAGTAGCCGACCGTCTCGACCGGCCAGTCGGCGAACGCCTCGTCCGCCGTCGCGTCGAGCGTGATCGGCAGATAGAACGCGTTCCAGCCCGGCTGCAGGGTCACGGTATGCCGCATCCTCACGCCCGTGGCGGAGGCCAGGCCCGCAGCCAGGACGAGGAAAAGCGCGGCAGCATGCTTCTTCATCTGAGACGTCCTTTCCAGTACTCGACCTCGGCGGGGGCAAGCTGCGCCCGCCCGAGCGCGGCGAGCCACGCCGCATTCACCCGCGCGCGCTTCGCCGCAAACTTTTCGTCGGTCAGCACCCCGCCCGTATGGCGCTGCTCCGCGCGCACGAGGTCCGCGGCCAGCACCGCACGCAGCTCCCGGAGCCGCACCGGCAGCTCGTACTCGCCCAGCGCCGCCTTGAGCCGCCGCCGCTCGCTCTCGGGGAACACCGTCAGCGGCAGTTCGCGCCTCCCCCCGGCGCGGCAGTTCAGGACGACGCTCGTCGGACCTATCCGCACCGGCTCCGCCCACACGACCTGCCGGGCCGTGTTAGTCCACGCCGCGAATGTCGCCAGGAGGAAAAACATCACTGCTCCATCTCGACCTTGTAGAACCGGCTCGCGCCGCTCTTGATGAGATAGATGGTGCGCTCCGACCAGGTGTTCTTGTCGTTGGTCACGCGCTCGACCGTCGCCGACTTGGCCGGATCCAGACGGAAGACGCCGCGCGTCCATCGGGTCGCGCCCGAAGCAAGGGTCGGCGTCTCGTTGACGACGTAGGAGCGGCCCGCATTCGCCTCGAAGGTCAGGGCGATCACGTCCTCGGCGTCCGCTTCGGCGGCGGAAAGGCCCGAAACCTGCTTCACCCGGAAGTAGTCCTCCCGGTCGAAGGGATCGGTCCCGGCGAGATATTCGGCATAGTTGCTCACGCCGTCGCCGTCGTAGTCCTTGTCGGGGTCGAAGACGGGGTCGGAGATGTCCGCCAGCCACATGTCGTATTCCTTCGACTGCTCGTAGATGTCGGCGATGCCGTTGCCGTTCGCATCGTCGGCCAGCATCACGCGCACGGTCGCCGTGCCGCCGCCCTGCCCGACCACCGCGTCATCGCCCTGGATCAGGCCCTCGTAGACCACGCCCTTCGCGTCCACCGCCGAGAGCGACAGGACCTCGCCCGCCGCCGCGTAGCCGCCGCCCGAGCGCGTGGCGACCGGCACGTCGAGCCGGTAGTTCCACGCCGAGACGGACCCGGGATCGAACACCTTGGACTTCGCCAGCACCGCGCCGTTCGGGTTGCGCACGTAGAGCGTGATGTCGTCGGACGCTTCGTAGGCGATGCCGTCGTAGTTGACGACCCGCCCCGCGATCGAGTAGGGAAACAGCACCTGCACCGGCTCGGCCGCCAACGCCGAACCACAGGCGAACGCAACCATCATCGCGCTAACCGTCGCATTCATGCCGGATATTATACCATATCTCGCCGGCCCCGAAGCCCGCTGCCGCCGTCAGCGCACGGTCAGCGCCCCGCCGGTCCCCGCCGGAACCCAGGCGACGGACTGGACCTCCGCCTCGCCCGCGCCCAGCAGCGCCAGTTCGCTCGGTCCCCCTTCGGCGAACGCGGCGGCAAACGTCCGCCGGCCCGTGCCCGCCTCGGCGTAGTCCGCGCCGTTGACGGCGAACGAGACTTCCCGGACGCCACGGCTGAGCGGCCCGACGGCAATCGCCACGTCGATTTGCTCGCCTTCCTCCAGCTTCGGCCCGGACAGCCGGTGCCAGCTGCCGTCGACCAGGCCATACGGCACCAGCGCCCCGGCTTCCAGCAGGCAGACGAAGCCGACGGGCCCCGCCGTCGCGGCCGACGGCAGCTCGGCGAGCCAGCCCGCCGTCATCCGCGCATGGACGACGCTCCCCTGCCGGGACGCAAGCGGCGCCTCCGCCCGCAGCCGCCGGCACGTGCGCGCCTCGACCGTCTCCTCCGGCAGCCACGCGCCGCCGCGCGTCCAGTCGCGGCGCGCCGTCGAGCAGAGCCACCGGCCCTGCCAGTCCACGCGCCGGTCGGCCGCGCCGTCGAAGACCGCCGCGCACAGCTCGTTGACCCCCGTCGCCGCGTCAAAGCACGCGGCGTTGGCGAAGGCGAACGGACGGAGCGGCGCGCGCACCCTCAGCCCCACGCGCCACGTCGCCCCGTCCCGCACCGCCGTCGGCACCCCGAAGCGGACCGACACCGTCCGCGCACCGCGCGCCGCGACCGCCGTTCCCGGCACCGCGAACGTCCGGTCGCCCGCCGTCAGCACGACCTCGACGTCGCGCGGCCACGCGAAGGACGCGAACCCGGCGTCCTCGACCATGAGCTCCAGCCGCGCACGCGCCCCCCGGTCGACGAGCCGCAGGTCGCGCACGACGATGCGCGCGCCCATGTGGTCTTCGCAGAAGGTCCTGAGGTCGGTCCCCTCGTATTCGCCGAGAAACGGCATCGCCGGAAAGTCGAACTCGGCCGCCGAAAACGCCCGGGCCGCAAGCCGCTTCACCACCGTCATGCCGGACGAACGGATCGTGCGCAGGTACGAAAGGTGGGTGTCGTACCATTCGGCGACGAGGTTGAAGCAGTTGGTGTCGAGCAGATGGACGTTCTGCTCGAAATACTCGTCCGACACCCCGGCGAACTCGCCGCCGTAGGGCAGGCCGCGCGGCGCGAGGTAGGCGCGTCCCTGGTCGCGGTCGAAGCCGCTCGGGGAATTCGGCCCGGACCAGGTGCCGTAGTCGTAGTCGGTGCCGAGATAGCCGTCGTTGTAGAAGCCGATCCGGTCGAAGGCCGAGCCGTCCGGCCCGGGATGCGCCGCCAGGAACTCCGCCGTCGTCATCCCCGCATACCGGGTGATGTAGGCCGGCGAGCGCACCAGGACGGCGACCGACGCGGGCGTGTGCTCAAGCCAGGCGCCGACGATGCGGTTGGCGTATTCCGGCGCCGCGTAGCGCGAAGTGTGCATCTCGCCGTAGGCGCCGATCATGCCGCATTCGAGCGCCGGAATCACGTCGGGAAACTGCGAGATGACCGCCCCCAGCTGGCGGATGTGGGTGAGGATCGTCTCGAAGTCGTCCGGCTCGCAGCCGCCCCAGCCGTCCCAGGTGTAGGCGAAGCGGGGAATGCACGTGCCGCCGTTCGCGCGGCACTTCACGAAGGAATTGGAGACCGCCAGCAGCGCATTCTCGTCCAGCGGCAGGTCCGCCCCGCCGACGAAGCCGACGACATGGTTGGTGAAATACTCGTAGTCGTCCTGGTAGGCGTAGCCCTGCGAGAACTGGTGGAGGCTCCAGAGCTGGGTGCAGTTGGGGTGGTTGGCGCAGAGGTTCAGCCCGTTCGTGCTTCCGCCGGGCGCGAGCGCCGCCCAGCCGCCGCCGGCATACCCGCCGCCGGGATTCTCCAGCGGCATGGCCCCGTCCCAGGGCGTCACCCGCGAGACGACGCCCCCGAAAAGCGCGGCGGCGGCAAGCGCCGCGGCCGCGCCCGGAAGCAGCGCCAGGCGTCGGACTCCCCGCATCGCCGCCCCGTCAGCGGAGAATCAGCATCAGGCCCGTCTCCCGCCAGGCCGTGCACCGGACGAGTTCGGAGTCCTCGATCGGGGTCTCCACGACCTGACAGCGCCGACCGTTCAGGCGCACGCGGACGCCCGCCCACGCGCCGGCCGGCGCCGTGCCCAGCTCGACGGTCTGGCTGGCTTCCTCCCCCTCGGCCGTCACGACGTTCAGCGTGCCGCCGCCCGACGTGCCGACCGTCAGGTTGACCGTGTCGCCCGCGTTCAGCGCAAACGTCTTGTCCCGGGCGATGTGCAGGGTGCCGAAGGTCGCGGAAACGGGCGTCCCCTCCTCGCTCGCCGCGAGCTGCACGTTCTCGTCCGCCAGCACCGTGCCCGCCCAGTTGGCGCCGTTCGCGAACGCCAGCGCGGTCACGGTTCCGTTCGTCGACGCCACGACGTTGGTGACGCCGATCGTGCCCGTGCAGGTGTTGGCCCCGTGCGTCAGCGTCACGACGAAGGAATGCTCGTTGACGATGTCGTTGCGCACGAACACGTCGCCCGACCCCGTGATCGGAATGTCGGCCAGCGTCATCGAGCGGTAGAACTTGGTATCGCCGACGCCGCTGTTGTCGGCGACGAAGCCCAGCACGGAACCGGCCTCGACCTGAACCGCACCGAAGCCCTTGAAGACGCCCGTGCGCGCGACACCTTCTACCTTGTCGACGCCATTCGTGTCGCAGTAGGGTCCGTAACTGGACCTGCCCGCGATGACGAAACCGTTGCTCGCCACCAGCGTGCCGCCGCCGTTGCCGTCGCTGTACCGGCAGCGATACGCGCCGCCGTCGCGCAACACCAGCGCCCGGGCGGAAGTTCCGTTGAACCACATCCGCTCGGCGCCCACGTTGAAGTCGACGTACGCCGCCTCCCCTTCCACGACGACCGAGACCGAATCCTTGAACGTCGTGCCGTAATAGAGCCCGCGGCAGTTGAAGGCGCGGTCGATGCGCGACTTGCCCCGCAGCGTGATCCGCGCCGCGCCGCCGAACACGCCCGGCCCCGGGATGTCGAGGAACGTGTCGTCGAGAATCAGGTTGAAGGGCTCGTCGACGGGATTGTTGGCGCCGACCACGACCGACCCGTAGTCGAACCACCCGTTGTCCGGAATCGACGTGTTCCGCAGCACGAGGTCGCCCACCGCCCGGACCCGGCCACCCGCAGCCGGAGTCATAAAGCCCCTGCGCCCGTTCGTCTCGTTCTGGTCGGTGTGGATGTCGATCCGCCCGCCGTCGGCGGTCATGGCGAAATAGGCCGTCTCGCCGTCCTCCGCATAGCCGAAGCAGAGGCCCTCGCCGTCGGTCGAGTTCGCGTACCCGCCGAGGGTGCCGTCCTTGCGGATGGTGCCGTAGAGCCGCAGCTCGACGTTCTTGAACCGGGTCGCCGGCGGCACGACCAGCGTCGCCCCCCGGTTGACGGTGAGGGCGGCAAGTTCGACCGCTCCGTCCTCGGCGACGCTCGCCGAAGTCGCCAGCGAACCGGTCAGCAGCACCGTCGTCGCCGTCGCGGACTCGTCGCCGACGACAATCGACGAGGTCGCGTCGCACGAAAGCGCGGGCAGGGCGAAGTCGCCGTCATCCCCGGTCTTGCCGACGACCTTCAGCGTCGCTCCCCCGCGCAGGGCGATGGAGGCGAAGGTCGGCAGCCCCTGCCCGGCGTCGAGCAGCGCCGTCACCCCCTCGCCCCGGATGACCACGTCCTCGCCGGTCGGCACTCTGCCGCAGGCCCAGGCCGAGGGATCGGTCAGATCCGTCGTCCCGCCGGCGCCGGTGAAGACGAACTGACTGGACTTGATCCGCGCGACCAGCAGCGACTGCGTCTCGTCCCCGTCGATCTCCCGCTCCAGCATCTCGAACAGGCCGCTGGAGTTTGCGGGCACCGTCCCGCCCTTCGGCATCCGCCCGAGCACGAATTCCGTCAGTTCGGGCAGGTCGCCGAAGACGATGTCGCTCTGGCTTTCCAGCGTCAGGACGCCGTTCGCGCCGACCGTCCACCCGCCCGCGCCAACGTTGATCATGTCGTTGGTGACCGTCAGCGCATCGCCGTCCTGCGTCAGCCACGCGCGGAGGACGAACGGCTCGTTCAGCTCGGCGCCGCCGACCGAGATGACGGCGGGGTTCGCGGCCGTCCCGGCGTGGTCGTAGTCGATCGGCACGAGGTCGGTGCGCCCGTCGAGGACCACCGTGCCCGCCCAGTTGGCGCCGTCGGCGAAATGGACCCGCGCCTTGGCCGTGCCGTTGTCGGCGCTCACCGAGAGCCGGCCCGTGCACGTGTTGTCGCCGCGCGCAATCGTCGGCTGGAGCGTGAACCCGGAGCGCGAATTCCCGACGACCAGATCGCCCTCGCCCGCGAACGGAGCCTCGAAGACGGTCGCCGACATCGTCGAGTCGTTCGCCGCCATCTTCGGCGCCACGCCGAGATAGGTCATGGTCGAGCCGGCGGGAATCTCCGCCGCCACGAGCCGGTTGAAGGCGTGCTCGCGATTGCCCCAGCCCCACCACCAGGTCGTAAAGCACTCGACCGTGCCGTCGGCCACGCGCAGCGTGCCCCGGTTCAGCCCGTCCAGCTTGTACCAGCTGCCGATGCCGCCTGCGAGCACCTCCAGCCCGACCCAGCCGATTTCGTCGGGATTCAGGCGGACGACGCCGTCCGTCGTGTTGCCGTTGACCATCGTGATGCCCGTGCGGAGCTCGCCGCCGTCAACGAGCGTCAGCCGGCCGCGGTTCTGGATGACGAGGTTGTACTTCGAATCGCTCGAATCGCCGCAGGTATGGCGCCGGCGCAGCAGCAACGACCCGTTGGTCATCACCAGGTTGGCGCCGCCGGCGACATAGGTGTCGGCGCCGTAGTCGAGCTCGGTATTGTCTGCAACCACCTGAAACGCCTGGTCGGCCGGATTGTTCAGGCCAAAGGCAAAACCGTCCTGCCGGTTGTAGGTGAAGACCGAATCCTTCAGCACGATCGGACCGGCGACGACCACCGTGCCGCCCGCGTCCGGACAGGCAAAGGCGATCCGCGAGGCGTTCTCGACCGCCGCCTCGTTCAGGGCGGTGACCGTCGCCCCTTCGGCCGTCATCGCAAAATAGGCCGTCTCGTCCGCCGCCGCCGTGCCGAAGACCAACGGCCCGTCCGAGGTGCCCGTCAGCGCCCCCCTGAGCTCCAGCGCACAGTTCTTGAACGCCGTGCCGCCGGGCACCTTCAGCGTACCCGCCGCCGCCACCCGCAGCGTCGCCTGCTCGGCACGCTCCGCGATTGCCGCAAACGACAGCCTGCCCAGCGTCGCCACGGCATCCGCCGCAATCTCCAGGCTGCCGCGCGCGCCCAGCGTGACGTTCGGCAGCTCGGTCGTCGTCGATACCCGCAGCGTCGCGCCGTCTTCGACGGTAATCGCCGCAAAGGCCGGAATCGCCCCGGTGACGTCGGCGACCACGCCGTCGCCGGACACAACCACGCTCATCCCGGCGTCCGGCACCGAACCCGACTTCCAGCCTGCGGCATCGTTCAGGTCGGTCACCGTCGTCGAATTGAAGACCAGCTCGCTTTTCGCGAGCTTCAGCGACGAGCCGTCCAGCTCCGTCGACACCCCGGCCTCGTCCAGGGCGGCCTGCACGGCGGCCAGCAGCTCGGCCGGCGCGTCGGCGATGACGGCATCCCCGACGGCCAGCTCGCTCTCGGCGTCCAGCTCGGCCTTCAGCGAACCGCGCAACTCCGCCGCCCCGACCGTCAGGCTGCCGGACCGGAACTTCAGCGTCGTGTCGGCGCCGGCGACCAGCGTTTCGATCGTCGTCGACGCCCCGACGACCAACGAACCCTCAAGCAGGGCCACGGTCTGCGGCGCCGCCGCACCGAGGACCAGCGCCCCGTCGCCCGTCTTCGTCAGGTGGACGCCCTCGCCAATCGCAAACGGCGAGAGGTCCACCCCTTCCCCTCCGGCGACTTCGACCACCACCGACGCGCCCGCGTCGAGCAGGCACTCCGTCGCCACGAACGTCACCATGCCCGTGGCGACCAGCGTGCCGCCGGACCACTGGAAGCGCAGAATCCCCTTCGGCGTCTTGGCAAACCCCGCCCCGAGGCGCAGCGTACCGCCTTCCTTCAGCTGGAACTGCTGGTAGTTGGTGTCGTTATACAGGCCGCCCGTCGTCCACTTGACGCCCATGGGCGCATCCATCACCCCGGCGATCGCATAGGTGGAGTTCTGGGCCGATCCCGATTGGACCTGAAAGGTGGTCGGCGCGAACAGCAGATGACCGCCATCAAGCACCTGCAGCTCCGTCTTGTAGTTGTTGTAGACCCCGAGCAGCTGCAGGTCGGCGTCGGCATGGACGTAAATCCGGTGCGCAACGGCATCGTTCTTGGCCGGCGTGCACTTCCCGCAGTACGCCAGCGTTGCCCCGGCGTACAGATGGACGTCGTCACTGTGGGTCGTCACCTCGCCGACCACCGTCAGGGTGCCGTTCGTGAAGTTGTAGACGTACCGGTTCCAATCGCCCGTCGAATCCCACCCGGAAAGCTCGTAGGCGGCGCCGTCGAGATTGATGGAGCGACTGCCGAGGCCGTACATCGTATCGGCCGCACCCGGCGGCGACGCGGGGATTTCCCCGTCGGCCGAGCCGATTCGCCAGTTGCCGACCTCCGCATAAGAGCCGTAGCTGCTGCCGCTGCCTCCGACCCAGTAGTATGTTTCCGCATGGACAGAACCCGCGACCAGCGCGGCCAAGACCAATGACGACCGACGATTCATGGACGGCATACCTCCTGTCTATCCGTTGTCGCGCAGCTGTTGCGCCGACGTTACGGTGATTATACCAAATTCGCGCCGACTTCGCCGCCGGACTGTTGGCCGAAGTTCAAAGTTAGACTTTTCGGGCGAGCAAAGTTAGACAGTTTG
>JBJEWA010000020.1:0-4470 GCA_051884805.1 Kiritimatiellia bacterium
GCCGTCGAGCGCGACCTTCCGGACGGCTTGATAGGCGCCGGTCAGGTGCCAGGTGTCGCGGACGGCCGCCCCCGGCGGCATGGCGTAGGCGGCCGCCGCGTTGGTCGCGACCGATTCGAGGCGGTAGCCGCGCAGGACGTCGTTCGAACAGACCGAGGCCACCACCCCAGTCCCCGCCAGTGCCGGCGGCAAGATCATCATCAGTTGTGGAGCTTCGCTGTATGCAAGCTCAGTCGTGCCACACTTCTGGGCGCTGACCGTCGCAATCGTCATACCCAGGGCGAAGACGACTTTCTGCGAGGCTGGCATCCGAATTAACGCATTGGAAAGCCGTGCGATCTGATGGCTGAAGCGAGTGACGAGAAACGCGGAATAGAAAAGCGCCGCACCAAGAACGAGCATAAGCGTGATCGTATTCATGGCTCATCGCACGAAGTGTGCTTGAAAAGGGAGGCTTGAGGAAACCTCAATTCGCTTGCCGTTCATGCGCCAATTATACCAATTCGTCCAAATGAGTCGCAACGGCCTGCCGCCTTGAGTTCTTCGGGGCGGTGAATCCGCGCCGGCGACCATGCCGGCTCCCTGTGGTATAATATCGTCCATGAGCCAACTTGTCATCAACGGCCGTCGGGCGGTTGCCGGAACGCATCGCGTGTCGGGCAACAAGAACGCGGCGCTGCCCATGATCGCCGCGGCGCTGCTGACGGCGGAGCCGGTGACGATCGCCAACCTGCCCGAGATTGCGGACGTCGCGCTGATTCTTGAGGCGTTTATCGCGGCAATTGCGCGCTAGAAGATCGGAGATGGGGATGAACAGCGGTTTTATTTCGATAGCGGTTCTTGCGACGGCCCTCTGCGCGAAGGCGGAATGCCCGTGGGTGGGCGAGCTGCCCGCCGCGTTCAAGAGCGGCGCGGCGGTGCCGGCGCTTGAGGTGACGGGGCCGCGGGCGCAGCTGGTCGCAGGCGACTGGTCCCGCTTCGAGCAGGTCTTCGCGCGCCTCGACCGCGGGGAGGCCATCCGCATCGCGGTGATCGGGGGGTCGATCACGCAGGGCGCGGGGGCGTCGACGCGCGAGAACCAGTGGGGATCGAGATTCGTCGCCGGCTGGCGGCGGATGTTTCCGAAATGCGCGATCGAGTTCGTCAACGCGGGCATCGGCGCGACGGGGTCCGACATCGGCGCCTTCCGCCTCGCGCGCGACGTGCTCGCGAAGAAGCCGGATGTCGTCGCCGTCGAGTTCTCCGTCAACGACGCCCCGTGCCGCGAACGCGCGGCGTCGTACGAGGGCGTGATCCGCCAGCTGCTGAAGGATCCCGGGAACATCGCCGTCATTCTGCTCGGCATGGTCGGTCAGACCGGCAACAATGCGCAGGAGTGGCATGGACAGGTCGCGCGCCACTACCGGGTGCCCTACGTGAGCTACCGCGACGCCCTCTATTATCCCTATGTGAAGGCGGGCGAGGTGAAGTGGACCGACATCTCGCCGGATACGATCCATCCAAACGACGACGGCCACGCCTATGCGGCGGCGCTCGTCAACTGGACGGTTGCCGGGCGCTATCGGGCGTTCAAGGCGGCGCGGCGTGCGCCGTCCGCCATGCCGCCGATGCCCGGTCCGCTCTACGGCACGCGCTACGACGGGGGCCGCTTCTGTCTCATGCAGGATGCGAAGATTGTCGAGAACACGGGCTTCTTCCCGTTGAAGGACGACTGCTGGGGGGTCGGCCTCGCGTGCACGAACGCGAACGGCCGCCTCGTCTTCGAGGTGGAGGGCTCCACCGTGGCGCTGCTCTACCGTCTGGGCAACAAGCCCTACAACTGGGGCAAAATCGCCGTGAAGATCGACGGCACGTCCGTCGTGGACGGGCTGGACTGCTTCCGCGACCAGTGGTGGTGGTACACGCCGTCGCTCTTCCTCTGCCGAGACCGTCCCGGGCGCCACGTGGTGGAGGTCGAAACCCGGGACGCGAAAAACCCGAACAGCGCGGGCTATGGCTGCCACCTGACGGGCATTCTGGTTTCCGAACGGAAGTGAAGCTGCGGGAGGGGCAGTCCCCTGTGGTCTTCGGCGGGGCGCGGGAACGCCCCGGCACAAACTCCGGTTGACAGGGGGAAGGCCAAAATGCTACACTGCGGGCGCCGTTCCCGGAAAAGAAACGTGTCGGGTCGCGAGAGCTGAGAAAAAGGAATGTTGCTGCCATGTTTTGCAAACCGCTGATGCTGTCTTCCCGTCCGATGTCCGTTTCCTCTCCAGCCTTGTTGACGCGGCGCACGTTCTTTGGCGCCGTCGCAGCCGCCGGCGCCTGCGGGTATGCGCCCGCCACCGCGGCGGAGCGGAACGGGTTTGCCGAACCGTCCCGCACGTTGCCGGTCGATGCGTGGGCCGACGTCATCGTCTGCGGGGGCGGCCCCGCTGGCGTCGCGGCGGCCGTGAACGCGGCCCGGGCGGGCCGGAAGGTCCGCCTGTTCGAGTTGCAGGGGGGGCTGGGCGGCGTCTGGACGTCGGGGTTGCTTACGTACATTTTCGACTTCGACAAGTCGGAAACCGACCGCGAAATCATGCTGCGGCTGGACGCCTATGGCGCACGGAACGTGGACCGGCCCGCCCCCGCCGAGATGGCGTGCTACCGGGGCGGATTGAACCGGGATTGGGTCTACGAGCCCGAGTACATGAAGCGGGTCTGCGAGGATATGTGCGTCGAGGCGGGCGTCAGAATCCATCTGCACACGCCGGTTGTCGCCGCCTATCGCGATGCCGCCGGTCGGAATATCGACGTGGTCGTCACCGAATCGAAAAGCGGACGCCAGGCCTGGCGCGCGAAGACGTTCATCGACTGTTCGGGCGATGGCGATCTGGGTGCGCTGTCCGGCTGCGGGTTCGATCTGGGCTGGACGCCGGACGGCTTTGGCCAGCCGGCGACGCTGAACGCGCTGGTTACGGTCGGAAACGGCGAGGCCATCAAGGACTTCGTCTCCAACGAACCGGCGATGTGGACGCGGGTTCCGCAGGCCAACGGCAAGACCACCAGCCACCACATCTTCGCCTCGCACAAGCTGCGCGACCTGCTCCGGGCGCAGGGGCTGTCCCCCAGCTACGGCGACCCCACGCTTTTCCGCTGCCGGGGCAATCTGTTCTGCTTCATGGCGACGCATGCCTACAAGCTGCGGCTCGACGATGCGGCGGCGGTTTCCGCGGCGACAATCCGCGCGCGGCAGGAGATCTTCCGCCTGGCGGATGCGCTGGCGCGCCTGGGCGGTGCCTGGGAGGGCTTCCGCGTCGTCTGCACGGCCGAACAGATCGGTCACCGCGACGCCCGCCGCATCCACGGCCGCTATACGGTGACGCGGGCGGACGTCGCCGCCGGCCGCCGTTTCGCGGATGCCGTCACGGAATCGCGTTTCGGCATCGACATTCACGGTCTGGACCAGAAGGCGAACGACATGAAGGCCGCCGGGCAGAACTTCGGGGCGACGTTCCGTCCGTTCCAGATTCCGCTCCGTGCCTGCCAGGCCCGGGATGTCGACAACCTGTACATGGCGGGGCGCTGCATCAGTGGCGACTTCATCGCCCATGCCAGCTATCGCGTCACGGGCAGTTCCGTGGCGCAGGGCGAGGCCGTGGGCCGCGCCGCCGCGCGCGCGGCGGGCGAAGGAAGCCATGGTTAAGCGTGCGTTCGAGACGCTGCCAGTCCTCGCGGCGGCGCCGCTGTGGGTGCCGCTCGCCCTCGCGGTGGCGGGTGTCGTGCCGTGCGTGGACGGGCGGCCCGTCTTTTCCGCCAGGAGCGGGTCGGCTTGAAGGGGCGTCCGTTCACGATGTTCAAGTTCCGGACGATGAAGCCGGGCGCGGGAGAAACGAGGGGACAGACCCTCGGGGAAACGAGGGGACAGGCCCTCGGCGTTGTGGCGAAAATCGGCGGATAACTGGCAATTTCTGTCGTCTATCGCTTTGAGTAAGCGAATGAAACCCTATCACCATTACCAGGGCGGTTACCACGCCCCGCAGCGAGGGCGCTGCGGGTACTCTGCTGTTCAGCGCAACCAGCGCCCAGCACCAGTACCCGGCGTGACCTCACGCCGTGGCGCTGACCGGCCGAGTACCCGGCGTGACCTCACGCCGGGCAGGTAGCGTCCCCGCTGATGGCGAGATGAGAATTCTCTGCGGAAATCTTGGCTTGTGTGGGGTCTGTCCCCGCGTTTGAGTGGTTTTCGTTTGCTTCTGGAAGCCGCATCCGGCGGGAATGAGGGGAAACGAGGGGACAGACCCTCGGAGATGCGGCGAAAATTGGCGGATAACTGGCAATTTCTGTCGTCTATCGCTTTGAGTAAGCGAATGAAAACCTATCACCATTACCAGGGGCGGTTACTACTCCCCGCAGCGAGGGCGCTGCGGGTACTCTGCTGTTCAGCGCAACCGGCGCCCAGCACCAGTACCCGGCGTGACCTCACGCCGTGGCGCTGACCGGCCGAGT
>JBJEWA010000021.1:0-20288 GCA_051884805.1 Kiritimatiellia bacterium
GGCCTTCACCGACCTACCGCCGCCACTGCCCACTTACTTCTTCAATCGACACCCGTCAACTGTTCTGGGTGCGATTGCAAACTGTTGAACCATCCTGCCCGCTTCTACCCTGTCGATAGCGGACGCGCCGCCATTGGACTCCCAGCCGGGAGGAGCGGAGGCATCGCCCTGCGTATGAGACGGTATGCCTGCAACCATGGACTTCGATCAGGCACGGCAGGCTAAGCAAGGCGTATTATCGACGCGTGAAAGCCGAGGAGACTACCGCAGCGACGGGGCGGGCGAGTCTTCGGTGCACTACCGCACAAATCAGAAAAAGGAAATCGGACGCCGATTGTAAAGTCAGTTGAAGCCGGCCACATAGTGACTGACGCCATGTCCTTTACGGCAGAAGCTGGGCGTCATCCACAGCTTGGTATGGAGAGCCAGAAAATTCATTTACGTATGGGTGCATATATTAAGCGCTATAACGCCCTGCGGCAGCGCCAGAACCGAAACTGCGTCCTGGCGCTTCCATTCCGCCGCCAGGGGAGAGACTCCGCGCGAGCGCCGCGCGTCAGGTGAAGGGGCTTTCCGCGAACTCGCCCTGTTGGGGCTCCGGCTCCGAAGTCTGCAGGTTCTCCACGTTGGCACGGTCCGGCTCGCGGTCCAGGAAGCGCGTCCATTCGCGGATGAAGTTCATCTTCACCTCGCCCGTCTCGCCGTTGCGGTTCTTCGCGATGTCGACGTACGCGAGCGTCAGGTCCTGGCTCTCCGGGTCGTTCGAGTTGCGCGAGGGGCGGCGCAGGAGGAAGACCACGTCCGCATCCTGCTCGATGGCGCCCGAGTCGCGGAGGTCGGAGAGCTTCGGCTTCTCGTACTTGTCGCCGCGCTGCTCGTTCGCGCGGGAAAGCTGGGAGAGGACGATGACCGGCACCTTCAGCTCCTTCGCCATCGCCTTGATCTGCTGGGAGATCATCGACACCTCGACCTGACGGCCCTGCCGCGCGCCCTCGCGGCAGCAGCAGAGCTGGAGATAGTCGATGACGATCAGCTCGATGCCGTGCTGCTTCTTCATGCGCCGCGCACGAGCCCGGAGGTCCATCACATCCAGCCCCGCCTGGTCGTCGACGTAGATCGGCGCCGACCGCAGCTTGTCCATCGCCTGCATGAGGTTGTCGGTCATGACCTGCTTCTCGCTCCGCGGCACGAGATTGCGGTTCAGCCGCCACATGTTCACGCGCGCGCGGCCCGCCAGCATGCGCTTCGTCAGCTGCTCGACCGGCATTTCGAGGGAGAAGATCGCAACCGGATGCCGCTTCCCGTTGTCGTACCTGACGGGCATGTCGTTCATGTCCAGCCCCAGCGCACAGCTCTCCGCGATGTTCATCGCCAGCGAGGTCTTGCCGACCGACGGCCGCGCCGCGATGACGATCATCTCGCCGGGCTTCAGCCCCTGCAGGGTCTCGTCGAGATACTTGTAGCCGGTCGACAGGCCCTCGATCCGCTTGCCGCCGGACTCGAACATCCGGTCGATGCGCCGGAAGCTGTCGTCAACCGCAGCCTCCCACGACATCGTGCTGCCGGACGCGCCGCCGATTTCGAGAAAGGTCTTCTCCGCATCGCCCAGGACGACCTGCGGATCCGGGTATTCCCCTTCGTCGAAGCACTGCTCGACCACCTTCGTCGCGCGCTCGATCATCAGCCGACGCAGGTACTTGCCGCGGAGGATGGCGATGTAGTGCTCGGCATGCGCCGTCGTCGGCACCTGGTCGATGAGCGACTGGACGTAGCCGACGCCGCCGACGGCCTCAAGCCGGTTCGTCCGCCGCAGCTCCTCGACGAGCGCCAGCGCGTCCAGGGGCTTCGACGACCGGCTCATCTCAAGCATGACCGAGTAGATCGTCTGATTGGCGGGATTGTAGAACGCTTCGGGCACAATGCCCATCGTCCGGCACTCGTCCATGACCCGGTCGTCGCTGCGCCCCGTCGTGTCCAGCAGAATGGACCCCAGAACGGCCCTCTCGGCCTCAACGCTGTTCGGCGGTGTCCTGAAATTCTCCATGGCCGCAGATTATAGCAGAAAGGACCCGGCTTTCGCCGGGTCTCATGTCTACAGCTGTCAACCGCTGTCCACAGGTTGTTGACAGCGCCTGCCGCGCTGTACGGTTTATCCCAAAGTATCCGTACAAGTGGCCTACCGGGTGCCGCCGTTGGCCTTGACCAGCTTCTTCAGCTTGGGGGCGAACTCGAGCCGTTCGGCTTCCGACATATGGTCGATGTAGAGCACGCCGTTCAGGTGGTCGATCTCATGCTGGAGCGCCCGGGCGAGGAACCCGCGGGCCGTAATCATCTGGGGCCGGTTGTCCGCGTCGAGATACTGGCAGGTCACCTGGGCCGCCCGCGTCAGCGAGCCGCCGACGTTCGGGAAGCTGAGGCAGCCCTCCCGGTCGCGCTGACTGCCCTCCTGGGCGACGATCTCCGGATTGAACAGGACAAGCGGCATGCCGATCGGGGCGTTGAACGCCTCGTCCTCCGGCTCTTCGCAACCTTCGGGAATGTCGATGACGCACAGCCGCTCAAGCCGCCCGACCTGCTCGGCCGCCAGCCCGACGCCGCGCGACGCATGCATCGTCGCCAGCATGTCCGCCGCCAGTTCGCGCAGCCGGTCATCGACCAACGCCACCGGCTCGGCCTTCTCGCGAAGGACCTTTTCCCCGTACTTGAAAATCCTGAGCTTCACGCCTTCCCCGTCGAACCGAACCCGCCCGCGCCGCGGTCCGTCTCGTCCACTTCCGCCGTTTCGGCGATTTCCGCCCGGGTCACGGGCGCAATCACCAGCTGGGCGATCCGGTCGCCCTTCGCCACGCAAAAGTCGCTCTCGCCGAAATTGGCCAGAATGACGCCGATCTCGCCGCGATAGCCGGAATCGATCGTGCCGGGCGAGTTGAGAACGGTGACGCCGTGCTTCAGCGCCAGCCCGGAGCGCGGGCGGACCTGCACCTCGTAGCCCGGCGGCAGGAGGGCGACCAGCCCCGTCGGGACCAGCGCCCGCCCGCCGGGCCGAATCGTCAGCTCCGCAACGCTCCAAACGTCCATCCCCGCATCGCCCGGATGCGCATACGCCGGCAGGACGGCGTCGGGACAGAGCTTTCTGAAGCGCAGGGTCATTCTTCGACTTCGACCGTCTCTACGGACGAGAGGTCGTTCGGCTGGAAGCCGAGACGGTCGAGATTCCACTGCTTCCAGCTCTCGGGAAGCTGGCGGAGCTGGAGCATCGACAGGTCATTGCGGACCTGCGAGCGGAGCACCATCGCCTTGGCGGCGTCGCCGGCGACACGGTCTTCGCACACCACGAGAATCGCCTTGCCGACGCCGATTGGCGTGAACTTGGAGACCTCGCCCTTCTGCAGGGACGTCGCCGCGCGGGCAACGGCCATCTGATGCTCGAAGGACGACGACGAAGCGCTGAGATCGGACACGTTGAACACGATGTTGGTGGAAACGCCCTTGACGGCCGCAACGGCCGCGGCGCCCTTGGCGGCAACCGCCTCGACCTGTTTCCGGAAGGCCTCGGCTTTGGCGGCCCGGAGCGCGCGCGGACGAATCGCCTCCTTCGCCTCCTCGAACGTCGGGGTGTGCCGGGGACTCGTCTCGGCCTTCTCGATCAACCAGACGGCGTGGTCGGACGAAACCACGCCGTAGCGGAGGTCTTCGCTCGACTCGTCAAGCTCGGCGACGGCCTCCTCGAAGCCCTTGGCGCCGGGCAGAATCGCCGAGGCGCGCTTCATGAAGCCCTCCGAGTAGCCGCCGTCGACGGAGAACCAGTCGCTCGTCTCGACCTTGGCCTTCTCCTCCCGGGCGATCTCGTCGAGGCGCGAGGCGCTGCTCAGCGACTTGGCGCCGTAGGCGCGGTCGTTGAGGTTGGTCTCAAGGCACTGGACGGCGGCGATCCGGCGCAGTTCCTGCTCGATGCCTTCCCGCTCGGCCTTGGTCAGCTCCTCGAACTTGCGGACCTTCTCCACCCCGTTCGTGTCCGTGGTCGTGTACTTGTCGACGGTCATGTCGAAATGATCGCGCATCTCGTCCTCCGTGACGCTCATCCGCGCGAGCAGGAGCGGATCGGACGCGCTGAACTTCAGGTAGCGGATCTTGACGCGGTCGGGCAGTTCCAGCGACTTGGCGTTCTCGTCGTACCACTTCCGGAGCCCGGCGTCGTCCAGCTTGACGGCATCCGCATCCTTCTTCTCCTGGACGAAGGAGGCGACCTTCACCGTGAAGGTGTCGGTCATGTCCGCAACTGCCCGGTCGATCTCCATCGGCGAGGCCCACGCGGCCGAGGCGAGGACGGTCTGCCCGATGCGCATCAGCGTCGCACGGCGCCGGAGCAGCGCCTCGAAGCGCTCGGGCGTCAGCCCGTTCTGGCGCAGCAGGTCCCGATACAGGGTGAAGCTGAAGGCGCCGTTCTTCTGAAAGGACGGATCGCGGCGAATCATCGCCTGGACGTCCGCATCGGTCGCCGCCAGTCCGTCCGTCTCCGCCACCTTGAGCGCCGCGTAGTTCTCCCACGCCCGGCGGTTGATCTCGCTGGCCGGCGTCTTCCAGTCGCGCTGCTGGCCGAAGCCGCGAAGCTCGTCGACGAGCGCCGAGAACCTCTTCGCGTCGACCGGTTCGCCGCCCAGCGTGCCGGCGCCGGCGACAGACTCCTCGCGGCCGGCACGGGAGGAAAAGAGGTCGTCAAAGCAGAAGGCCGCCGAGATGATTACCGCGAAGATGCCCCACGCCCACTTGTTCCGGATAAGCTTGTTGAACTGATGGATGACCATATGCTTGATTTGCCGATTTGACAGTAGTAGTTGATTGTTAGTTGCTGGAATCTTCGCTGGAATCCTCGGATTCGGCCGCCTCCGTCGTCGTCTCCTCCTCCGCCGCGTCTGCCGCCGTCGTCTCCGTCACCTCGGCCGCCCGTTTGGCGATCTCCTCGCCGTCGACAGCCGCCTTGGCGACGAGTTCCCCGGAATTGACCTCCGCCCGGCCCTCGCAGAAATAGCATTCGCTCTTGCGCTCGCCCGACGCGTCGAAGGCCATCGTGTGGACGCTCATGCGCTCGCCGATGGCCGGAACGGCACGGTTGATGACGATCTTCGTATAGGGCGACAGGCGCCATTCGAGACTGCGATCTTCGACCGCAGTCCGCACCTTGCCCTCCTCGTCGACCTCATCCTTGTACGCGCACCCCTGGCTGACCCTGACGACGTAGTCGCCGCTCGTGCCGAACAGGATGGTCGAAAGGTGGTCCTTGCTCGTCCGTATCCGGACCTCGTTGGCCGCGCGCATCGTCGCGATGTCGAAATGGCGGCCTTCGACGCCGAGCGAACCGGTCACGCAGCGGACGACGGCCTCGTCGCCGTCGCCCGTCTCCATGTAGGTCAGGCTCGACTCGCCGGCCGGATTCTTGACCGTAAAGCCCGGCGCCGCTGCGGAAAACGCCCCCTCGGCGAGGTTCGCCGGGAGGTTCAGGACGACCGTTCCCCGGACCAGGAAAATCGACCGCTGCGCAACGCCAAGCGCCTGCTCGCGCGTGCCGAACTCAGCGCCGTCCGCAATCGTCGCCGTCGAGCCGGGCCCGAAGGCGACGACCATCGAACCGCCCGCGCCGACGCGGTAGCCGGTCCCGAAAGGATAGAACTTCCCCTCTTCCGCCGCCGTCCATGCGCCGCCGGGCTTGCGCACGAAGGCGGTTCCCTCGATCCGCTGGCAGAGCGGCAGCGTCGTGAACGTCTTCACCGCCGGGGCGTTGGTCGCCGCGGCGGGAGCGGCCGGAGCCGCCCCGTCCGCCGCGAAACAGGCAACCGCCGAAAACGCGGCAACCGCCGCAAGCAGGGTCTTGTCCATAATTCGGTTTCTCCGGTTTCAGACGAGGTGCGCACCCTCGGACGGCTGGATGACGGAACAGACGGGGTCGTCGCCGAACTTCGCCCGGTATTCCCGGGTGATCTTCGCGGCGATCGCATCCGCCGCCGACGGATCGACCAGCAGGCAGCAGCTGCCGCCGAAACCACCGCCGGAGAGGCGCGCGCCGTAGACTTCGGGAATGGCCCGCGCCGCATCGACGATCGCGTCCAGCTCCTCGCACGAGTTCTCGAACCAGTTCCGGCTCGACTCGTGCGAATCGTACATCAGCGCGCCGAAGCCCTTGAGATCGCCCTTGGCCAGCAGGGCGGCGCCCTGCAGGACGCGCTCGTCCTCGCCGATCGGATGCACGGCGCGCTTGGCCGTCGTCTCCGACAGGCCGCCGCGGTACAGGACCCACTCGGCCATCGTCACGTCGCGCAGATGCGTGACGCCGCCCTTCCGGAGGACGCCCGCAAAGTACTTCGCCGCATCCTCGCACGCCTGACGGCGCGAGGCGTAGGCCCCGTCGACCAGCACGTGCTTCGCGTTGGACTTCACCATCATGAACGCGACGCCGTCACCCAGCGAGACGGTCTCGAACTCGCAGGAGCGGAAGTCGCTCTTCACGAGGGCGCCGGCCCGGCCGTAAAGCGACGATGCCTGGTCAAGCAGCCCGCACGGACAGCCGGCGAAGGTGTGCTCGGCCCTCTGGCCGATCTTCGCCAGCTCCGTCTTGCCCTTCTCGACGCCGTAGACGGCCGCCAGGGCGAGCACCGTCGCCATCTCCAGCGCGGCCGAGGAGGAAAGCCCCGCCCCCAGCGGGATGTTGCCGCCGAAGACGGCCCGGAACCCCTTCCCGGCCTTGGTTGGCTGGCCGTCGAACAGCCAGCAGAACGTCCCGAGCGGATAGTTCGCCCACGTCGCGCCGGACTCGACCTTCTTCACCGCGCCGAGCGTCGTCTCGTAAGTCTCGCCCAGGTCGAGCGCGACCAGCGTCACCTGGTCGTCCTCCGCCGGGGAGACGGCGAAGAAGGTACCCTTGTCAATCGCGGCGGAGAAGACGTAGCCCTCGTTGTAGTCCGTATGGTTGCCGAGCACCTCGATGCGCCCGGGCGCATACGCGACCTTCGCCGGCTGCGCCCCGAACCGCGCCGCGAACTCCGCGACCACCTTGTCGTAAACTTCCTGATTCAGCATGGCAGGCCTCCTTTCACCGCACCAGTTCGTCGATGTTCTTCGGCGGCTTCGAGAGGAACGCCGAGTAGACGAACATATAGGCGAGCGCGAGGACGGGCACCGCGTAGGAGATCATGTAGCCCGCCTTGTCGGCGATGAAGTTCTGGACGAGCGGCAGGACGCCGCCGCCGACCACCATCACCATGAACAGCCCCGAGGCCGCGGCCGTGTACTTGCCGAGCTTCTCGGTCGCGAGGTTGAAGGTCGAAGGCCACATGATCGAGGTGCAGAGGCCGCAGAGCGCGAACAGGAGCGCCGTCATCGGCACCGTGGCCATTTCGAAGCCCTTGCCCGTGAACACGGGCATCGAAGTGCTGACGGTGGCCGGCAGGAAAACCCCGACCGCAATCAGCAGGATCGCCGTCGCGGTGGTGACGGTCATCAGCACGCGCGAGGAGATCTTGCCGCCGATGAACGCGCCGACCGTGCGGCCGATGAGCATCAGGAACCAATAGGTGCCCGCGACCATGCCCGCGACGCCGGCGGAGTTGGCGACGTCGGCGAGCGGACCCTTCGCGTCCGCGAGCCAGAGGTTCATCGTGGCCGGGATGCCGATTTCAATGCCGACGTACATGAAGATCGCGATGACGCCCAGGAGGCAGTGGCGGAACCTGAGGGGCGCGAGCACGGGGATGTCTTCGGTCGTGTTGCCCGCGTCGGGATTGACGATCGGAATGAACGAGAGCACGACAAACGCCGCCGCGAAAACGGCCAGCGCGATGTACATGACCAGATTCACGTCGGAAACCACCGTATCCTTCGTCACCTGGCCGATGAGCGCGCCGACGAGCATCGGCGTCGCGGTGCCGGCGACGGAGTTGAAGGTCGTGCCGATCATGTTCAGCTGGTTGCCGCGATTGCCGCCGCCGCCGAGCAGGTTGAGCATCGGGTTGACGACCATGTTGAGCATGCAGACCGAAAAGCCGCAGACGAACGCGCCGAGCAGATAGACGCAGAACGGCACGATCATCGACTCCGCCGTGCCGGGGACCTTGCCCGAAAGGAACTGGATGCCGACGCCGACGAAACCCGTGGCGATGCCGATCATCGCCGTCTTCTTGTAGCCGCAGCGGGTGAGCATCTTGCCCGCCGGAATGCCCATGAACAGATACGCGAGGAAGTTCATCATGTTGCCCATCATGCCGAGCATGTTGGAACCCTCGATGCCCGGCTGGTACTTCCAGACGTTCCCCATCGGCGCGGCCAGATTCGTCACGAACGATATCATGCCGTAGATGAACATCATGGTAATGACGGCGACCCAGTTGGTTTCCTGCTTTTGTTGCGACATATGCTGACTTCCCTTTTGAGGTTGATTGTGGGTCATTATATCTCAAAGGACATGCGAAGTCAATGGGGGGCGCGGTTGCGCCCGTGCGCGGAATATCCTATAATACCCGCCATGAGATTTTTGACGAGATTTTCGACCGTGCCAGCCCCTTCACCCTCCGGGTCCGGTCCTGCGGCGCGCCTTCCGGGGCAGGCCGCCGGGGCGGCGGAAAGGCTCCGCCCATGAGAATCGCGCGCAGCGTCCGGAAGCTCGAACCCTACGTGCCCGGCGAGCAGCCGAAGTCCGGGCGCGTCCTCAAGCTCAACACCAACGAGAACCCCTATCCGCCGTCGCCGAAGTGCGCCGCCATCCTGCGGGGCTTCAATCTCGACCGGCTCCGCCGCTATCCCGACCCGAACTTCGGCGCCCTGCGCGCGGCGCTGGCGAAGCTGAACGGCGCCTCGCCGGAGCAAGTCTTCGTCGGCAACGGCTCCGACGAGGTGCTCGCCCTCGCCGCCCGGGCATTCGTCGAGAACGACGAGGAAATCGGCTCGCTGGACCCGAGCTACTCCCTCTACAAGACGCTGGCGGCGATCCGCGACGTCCCCTGGCGGGGGCTGCGGCTCGAAGACGCCGCCGCCGCGAGGAAGGTCGCGCTCTTCCTCCTGACCAATCCGAACGCGCCGACGGGCGAATTCCGGGAACCGGCGGCGGTCGCCGCGTTCGCGAAGCGCTTCAAGGGCGTCGTCCTCGTCGACGAGGCTTACGCCGACTTCGCGCGCGCGAACTGCATGGCCCTGGCGACGACCGCGTCGAACCGCAACCTCATCGTGATGCGCACGTGTTCGAAAAGCTACTCGCTGGCGGGCCTGCGCGTCGGCTACTGCGTCGGCCCGAAGGACCTGATCGACGCCCTGTACAAGGTGAAGGACTCCTATAACGTCGATGCGGTCGCCCAGGCCGTGGCCCTGGCCGCCGTCGGGGACCAGCGGTGGATGCGGGCGAACGTCGCCAAGGTCGTGGCCACCCGCGGCCGGGTGGCGGCGGAGCTGCGCCGCCGCGGCTGGGACGTTCCGGACTCCGAAGCGAACTTCCTGTTCGCCCGTCCGCCGCGCGGCGTCAAGGCGGAGGACCTGTTCGACGCGCTCCGGCGGCGCAACGTCTTCGTCCGCCATTTCCGGGGACCCGGGACGGGCGACCGCCTGCGGATCACGATCGGCACCGACGCGCAGATGCGGAAGTTCCTGTCCGTGCTGAAAGGAATGGGCGTTTGAAAGCCTTCTTCAAGGGCGTACGCAAGCATATCGGCAAGCTCAGCGCCGAAAAGCTGCGCGAGCAGTACGAGCTCGTCGCGGACGAGCTTGCGCGCTCCGAGAAGCTGCTGGACATCCTGCAGGACGGCATCGTCCGCCTGGACGCGCACGGCGACGTCGTCCGGTTCAATCCCGCCGCCCGCGCCCTGCTCGGCGGCGCCCCCTCCGGGGCGATCGCCTCGCTGGGCGTCGCGCTCGGCAAGGCCTCGCGCCGCGAAGTCGCCGTCACCTATCCCGAAAAGCGCACGCTGGAACTCCGGACCATCCCCTTCGAGAGCGAGACGGTCGTCTACCTGCGCGACATCACGGCGGAAAGGGCCCGCTCGGAAGAGGCGCTCCGCGCCGGGGCGACGAAGGCCGTCTGCGACCTCGCCGCCGGCGTCGCCCACGAGATCGGCAATCCCCTCAACGCCATCGCCATGTCCCTCCAGCTCCTGAAGCGGGATCCGTCGGACACCGACACGGTCGACGTGTGCATGAGCCAGGTGAAGCGCCTCGACGGCATCGTCCGGGAGTTCCTGTCCGCGATCCGTCCCCGGCGCCCGAACCTGATGCCCGGTTCCGTCGCCGGGCCGCTCAAGAACTGCCTCGCCGCGCTGAAGCAGCAGTTCGAGGACCGGCGCATCACCGTGACGCTCGACATCCCCGCCGCCCTGCCCAACGTGGCGCTGGACGCCGCCCAGATGGAGCAGGTCTTCTTCAACCTGCTCAAGAACGCGCTGGAGGCGATGGCGGACGGCGGCACCATCGACATCGCCATCGACGCCAGCGACCAGGACGTCGCCGTCTCCTTCCGCGACAACGGCATGGGCATGGACGCCGAACAGCTCGCCCATCTCTTCGAACCCTACCGCACGACCAAGGAAAAGGGCACGGGACTCGGCCTGATGGTGTCCAAGCGGATCGTCGCCGACCACGGCGGCACGATCGCGGCCGAATCCGCCCCCGGCGAAGGCACGGCCTTCACCGTCACCCTTCCCCGTCTCGAACGCCGCGTGAGGGCCCTCCGATGAAACCGAAGCTCCTGATTGTCGATGACGAGAAGCCCCTGCGCGACATGCTCGCGAAGTGGTTCGCCCCGACCTACGACTGCCAGACCGCCCCCGATGCGGAACAGGCGATGAAAATCGTCGCCGCGACGCCGGACCTCGCCCTGCTGCTGACCGACTTCAAGATGCCCGGCGCCAACGGACTCGAACTCGCCCGCAAGGCCAAGGCCGCAAATCCGCAGCTGGCGACCGTCATTCTCACCGCCCATGCCGACGTCAACCTGGTCATCGAGGCGATGCGCGACGGCGTGGACGACTTCTTCCAGAAGCCCGTCACCGACCTCGACCTGCTCGGGCAGCGGCTCGGCAAGGCCATCCAGAAGGCGTCGTTCGAACGGGAGGCAGCCGATTCCGGCACGCCGCCCGGCGGCGAACTCGAGAACTTCACCGGCTCGTCGCCGGCGATGGAAAAGGTCTACCGCCTGATCCGCAAGGTCGCGCCGACGGACGCCAACGTGCTGATCGAGGGGCCGAGCGGCTCCGGCAAGGAGCTGGCGGCGCGCGCGATCCACAAGCTTTCCAAGCGCCGCAACGGCCCCTTCGTCGCGGTCGAATGCGCCGCCATCTCGGCCTCGCTGCTGGAAACGGAGCTTTTCGGTTCCGTAAGGGGCGCGTATACGGACGCCCGCGACCGCGCCGGCTGCTTCGAAACGGCCGACGGCGGCACGATCTTCCTGGACGAGATCGGCGAAATCGACCTGGCGACGCAGGTCAAGCTCCTGCGCGTGCTGGAGACGCGCACCTTCCAGCGCGTCGGCGAGGCCACCACCCGGCAGTCCGACTTCCGCCTGGTCGCGGCCACCAACCGGGACCTGCTCCGGCTGATGGTGGACGGCAAGTTCCGCGAAGACCTCTACTACCGGCTCAACGTCGTTGACATCCGCACGCCCGCCCTGAAGGAACACCGCGAGGACATCGAACCGCTGGTCCTCCGCTTCCTCCGGGAGTTCTCCGCCGCCAACGGCAATGCCGTCACCGGCATCGAGCCGGCGGCCATGGCGGCCCTCAGGGACTACGAGTGGCCGGGGAACGTCCGCCAGCTCCGCAACGTCGTCGAGAAGATGGTCGTCCTCGCCTCCGGTCCCAGGCTGACCGCCGACGACCTGCCGGCGGAGATTACGGAACGGAACGCCGAAGCGCCCGCTCCGGCCCAAACCCCGTCGCCGGCCCAAGCGCAGCCCCCGCCCCCGCCGGCGCCCGCCACCCTGGCCGCCGGCGAACGCGAGCAGATTCTCGCGGCGCTCGAGCGCTGCCACGGCAACAAGTCCAAGGCCGCCGACGAACTCGGCATCTCCCGCCGCACCATCCATCGCAAGCTGAAGGAATGGAATCTCTGATCCGACGATGAGCAACGCCTACTATGACAATCTGCCGACCGGGCAGCTGACGATTCGCAGCCGAATTCTCCGGATTCCCAATCTCAAGCTCATCGCGAAAATCGGCGACGGGGGAATGTCCACCGTCTGGAAGGCCTGGGACATCGCCAACCAGCGCGTCGTCGCCGTGAAGATCCTGAACGACGAACTCGCCTCCGACGGCGCGGAAATCCGCAAGTTCCGGGCCGAGGAACGGCTCATGGAGGAGATCCACCACCCCGGCATCGTCCAGGCCTACGACTTCAACAACGGCAACGGCCACTGGTACTACATCATGGAGTACGTCGACGGCTACGCCTTCTCCGACCTCATCCGGCGCAAGCAGCACGTCCGCGAGTCGGACTGCCTGCTGATCTGCGAATCGGTGGCCGCCGCGCTCGACTACGCCTGGAACGACCACGGCATCGTCCACTGCGACATCAAGCCCGAGAACATCATGATCAATACGGACGGGGTGATCAAGCTGCTGGACCTCGGCATCTCCCACCGCTACGAGTTCCGGCACGGTCCGCAGACGGTGTCGGAACACGTACTCGGCACGCCGGCCTACATCTCGCCGGAGCAAGTCTACGGCGACGTCGAGCTGGACTGCCGCTCCGACATCTATTCGCTCGCCGCGACGATCTATCATCTGGCGACGGGGCGGATTCTCTTTCCGTCGCTGGACACCGACAACATGATGCGCGCCCACTGCGACGAGGCCACCCAGGCGCGCGACCCCCGCGCCTACCGGCCCGAACTGTCCGAGGGCTTCTGCCAGCTGCTCGAATCCATGCTGGTGAAGAACCGCAACTTCCGCGTGGCGTCCTGGCGGGACGTCTTTGCCATGTGCCAGGAAGTCGAGTCCGGCAACCGGTTCAAGCCGCGCGACCCGACCAACGCCAACGCGTCGTTCAAGCTGTTGCCGCAAGTCGGGTGAATCCGCGCATCAGCCGGGGGCCGCGAAGCTCCTCGGCGCTCGAAGCGATTTCCGCAAAGGATGCCCGTCCTTGGGCCGAAAGCGCCACGCCGCGCCGCCAGCGCGCCGCGTCATCGCTCGTGAACGCGTTTCCCGCTTAGGTGTTCGACGTGAATGGCGATGATCTGGACGTGCGCGAGCGAACGCGCCAGAACGGCCTCAACCTCGGATGCATCCGGAAAATACCGAAGACCGATCCGACGCGCGGCCGCAAGCGTCCGCGCCGGATCCGCCACCAGTTCGGCGCGTCCGAACGCAACGACGCTTTCCAGATGCCACGACCAGCCGTCCTCGTCCTGCCGCGTCTCGCGCCAGGCGGTGAAACCGACGCGCGCATCCCGGCGGATGGCGTCGAGCTTATGCCCCTCCCGCGCACAATGGAGGTATATCGTTCCTGTCGTCTCGTCGGCGACGAAGTTGATGGGAACGCCATACGGATAGCCCCCGTCACCCTTCACGGACAGCACCCCGCGTTTCGCCGCGGCGAGGACGCGCCAGCAGTCCTCGCGTCCCAGCGCCTGCTTGAACCGCCGCATCGGCCGAAACCACGCTTCATCCGCCGTCGCACTCATTCATCCCCTCCTCGCTTCGCCCAGGCGCCCGCCGCCACGATTCTCAAGTCACTTCCCGCGTAGCCACCAGGTCAGACCCGGATTCTGCGCCTTGCCGCCCTACCAGACGATCTTGGCGACGCCGGACGGCGGCACCGGCAGGCGAACGACGCCAGCGGCGGCGGACGCCGTGCCGGCCGGCCGGCCGAAGACGTCGGACAGCTCGATTGCCTTCGGCGCCGACGCGAACTCAAGCAGCATCCGGTCCGTTCCCGTCGCATTGATGGCGTAGACCGGCTTGTCCGCCGCTCCGCACGCGGCGCAGACGCTTGGCGAATAGACCGCGACGATGCGCTCCGCCGCGCTCTCGGCCTCCACCCAGCTGTAGCCGCTCTCCGGATGGTGCGGCCGCAGCTCGCCCTTCAGCAGCGTCTCGCGATGACGGGTCGTGAAGTCGATCCAGTTGCGGATGACGGCCTTGTGGTCGGGCCGGACGGAATCGAGGATCATCGAGTACTGGACCGTGCCGAAAAGCGCGTTCAGAATCGGCAGCGCCGCGCCTTCCGGCGTTTCGTCGCGGCTCCAGACCAGCATGTCGGAATGGACCGCCGTCTTGCCGGACGTCAGGCGGAGGTCGCAGATGCGGCGGCGGTTGGAGCAGATGTCGTCCGGGCAGTCCGCCGCACGGATCATGTTGCCGTACTGGCGAATCGCCGGTCCCATGTAATGCTGGCGGAACTCGACGAGCACGTCGGGCTTGATCGCCTTGAGCCGCGCCAGGACGTCGCGCATGAGCCGGTCGACGGCCTGAGGCAACGACTTGCAGTCGCGGCCCGCATAGCCGTCCTTGAGCGCGGGATCGGGATTCGGCAGCTGGAACTGGTCGATGAAGTCGAGCTTCACCCCGTCGAAGCCCCATTCGCCGACGACGCGCTCGTAGGTCGAGATCAGATACTCGCGCACTTCGGGGAAGCGGGGGTCGAGAATGCCGGAATCGCCGCCGCTCAGCATCATGTTCCGGAACCTCGGCGCGTTCGCCGTCTCCTTGCCCATGAACGGAACGCCGAGCCACAGCATGTACTTGAGCCCGGCCCGGTGGACGGCCGCAACGTGCGCCTTCATGTCCGGGAAGCGGCTCTTCGCCGGCAGCCAGTCGCCGCAGGCGCCGTAGAACGTCTGGCTGTCTTCCTTCTGCCAGCCGTCGTCGAGGATCATCGTCTTCATGCCGACGGCCGCCGCATGCCGCGCCTCCTGCTCCAGCGTCTTGTCGTGCACGTCCTGCAGATAGGCGTACCAGGTCGAGTAGAGCGGTTCGTAGGCGGCCTCCGGCACTTCCGCCGCCCGGAAGCCGTTCACGCCGGCAATCCAGTCCGCGCAATCGCGCACGGTATCGTACCACTTGCATCCGCGGCGGTCGAGCAGGATCCTCGCCTCGTATTCCGTGCAGGCCGCAACCGGCTGCACGAAGAACTCGCAGCGCCCGACGATCTCGCAGGTGCGGTCGTCGGCGTACAGGCCGAACTCCAGATAGTTGAAGGTCTCCGAACAGGCGATGGCCACGGGCGCGACCTCGTCCGGACCGAACCCCACGGCAATCGGCGCATCCTTCGCCAGCTGCGACGTGTACTTGGAAACCCAGCCCCACCAGAGCTGCGGATCGACCTTGAACGCACCGCGGGAGAAGTCGCAGGTCCAGACGTTCCTGACGCCGGCGCCCGGCACGCGGAAGAAGACGCCGAACTTCGGCGGCACCGCCTCGACCGGAGAGGAAATCCGCACCGTCACGACGTCGCGTCCCGCGTCCAGCCCGGAGGTGACGTCGAAGGTCCAGCCGCGCGGATCGTCGCAAGTGATTTCGCCCGGTCCCGAGCGCACGGTCGCGAAGGTCTTCAGCACCTTCGCCTTGGCGTCCATCGCCGTGGCCAGGGCAGAACAGCAAAGGGCGCCCGCGCCCAACGACACCAGCAGTCTCTTCATCGCTTTCTCCTTTTCCGCGTTTGCCCGAATATACCAAACATCCGGCTCCGGGTCAACGCGCCGACGGGCGTCCCCGCCGCCAGCCGGGGATTTTGCCGGCACTCCACCTGACGGCCGTCGGCTTTGGTATAATCTCCCGCCATGAACCGGATTACGCTTTCGACGGCCCTGGCGGCCGTGCTTTCGCTCGGCTCCGCGCAGGCCGGGACCAATGACGTCGCCGCGCTTCCGGACGTCATGGTGACGGCTTCTCCCATCACACAGGAAGAGACCGTCGCCCCGGACGGCGCGGACCGCGTCCTCGTCTCGCGCGACCAGCTGTCGGTGCTGAACGCGCAGGACCTGCAGACGGCCCTTCGCCAGGTTCCGGGCGTCTCCATCTCGCGCTATGCTCCGATCGGCAGCTATGGCGGCGCGCAGGGCGGCAGCGTCTATCTCCGCGGCATGGGCACGGCGCGCCCGGGCGGCGAAGTGCGCATGTACACGGACGGCGCGCCGCGCGGTTCCGGCATGTGGAGCCATCCGCTCATGGACTCGATGCCCATCGACTTCGCCGAATCCGTCGCCGTCCAGAAGAGTCCCCATTCCGCCCGCTACGCCGACACCTTCGGCGCCATCGACGTCGAAACGCGCCGCCGCCGCGAGCAGGGCTACGAGGGCGAAATCGACCTCGGCTACGGGCGCTACAACACCTTCCTCTCCGCCGGATCGGCCGGCGTCAAGGAAGGACCGGTCGACGCCTACGGCGGCATGAGCTACAAGTATTCGGACGGCACGCGCGACCACAACCAGGCCATCCTCAAGAGCGCCTTCGGCCGGCTCGGCGTCGATCTCTCCGACAGCGAACACCTCGGCTTCGTCTACCAGCGGACGGACAGCAAGGTCGAGGATCCCGGCGAAAAGCACGGGACCACGCCGCGGACGGACCGCTTCGACCTCGACACGGACCTCTACGTCCTGCGCTTCGACACCGAACGCGAACACCTCCGGGGCTACTCGCTCGTCTACTTCGAGCGCGGCCAGATCGACTGGTGGCAGGACGGTCTCTGCAAGACGCCGACCGGTCCGATGGACGGCAACGCCCACACGGAATGGCTCAACTTCGGCTGCCGCAACTTCTACGACTGGAACGTCTGGCGGGGCCTGTGGCTGACCGGCGGCCTCGACGTCGCCGACGAGTACGGCGAGACGGAGACGCGCAACCTCCAGACCGGCAAGGTGCCGTTCGAGACCGACGGGCGCCTCGACACGGTCTCGCCCTATCTCGGCGTGCGCTACGACTTCGCGCTCGCGGAGGACTGGACGCTCACGCCCTCCGTCGGCTCGCGGTACTACTTCCACAGCAAGTACGACCACGAATGGAGTCCCGATGCCGCGCTCACGCTCGACTGGCGGGAGACGGTGCGGTTCTTCGTGAACGGCTCGCGCGGCGTCCACTATCCGGGAGTCTACACCCGCGCCGTCGCCGACGACTACGCCAGGGACACGCTCGACGCCGAGACGATGGACTACGTTTCGGGCGGCGCGAAGGTCTCGACCGGCGAGACGGCGGACCTGCTCGTCACGGTCTTCCACACCGACGCGCGCAACCGCATCGACAAGACCAGCAGGGGCTACGTCAACGCGGGCGGAATGCGCGCGACCGGAGTCGAGCTTTCCGGCCACTGGCGGCCGACGGACGCGCTCGCCTTCTTCGCCGGTCTCGCCTACACGAACCCCGAGACTTCGCCCGTCTCGCGCCTGCCGCGATGGACGGCGACAGCCGGCGGCACCTGGAAGATCTGCGACTACCTCAGGTGGACGCTGGACGGGCAGTTCATCGACGAGATGTACGCCTATTCGGTCCGCTCGTCGGACGAAGCGGCCGAACTGCGCGAACTGGACGCCGGCTGGCTGCTCAACACGCGCCTCGCCGTGCCGCTCGAATCCTTCACGCCGTTCGGCGGCGAGCTCTACGTCTCGCTCGAGAACCTGACGGACAGCGACTTCGAGTATTATCCGGGCTATCCGATCGGCGGCATCATGTGGTACGTCGGCTGCAAGTTCCGGTTCTGAGCCGCCGGTGCGCCGCAGTCCCCGCGCCCTTCCGTCCGGCAGGCCGGCGGCAGAATCCTTTGTGGTATAATCTCCGCCAATGTTCAGACGCTACCTCATCGGATTCGTCCTGCTGGTCCTGGCGGAAGTCGGCTTCGGCCTGACGTTCGTCACCGGATCCGTCCTGACCAGGCAGTACGGCGTTTCGGCCGTGACGCTGGCCTTCTGCCGCTTTGCGCTGGCCGGCGGCGTCATGCTGTCGCTCGGCTGTCTGACGGCCCGCGGCCGGGCCGCGCTCGCCCGCCCGAACCGGCGGGACTGGCTGACGCTCCTCTGGCTGGCGCCGGTCGGCACTTCCGTCATGGCCTGGTGCGTGTTCGCCGGCTGCGCGCGCGTCAGCGTCGCCAACGCCTCGATGGCCGACGCCCTCACGCCGCTCATGATCTTCGCCGTCGCCGCGCTCGTCTCCCGCCGGATTTCGCGCGGCGAGCTGGCCGGACTCGGCTGCGGCTTCGTCGGGGCGCTGCTGGTCGTGCAGATTCTCACCCGACGGGGACTGGAGCTGTCGGCCTATTCGCTCGGCGACTTCTGCATCTTCCTGGCGGCGGCGACCTGGGGCGTCTACACGGTCTGCGGCCAGAGTGCCATCCGGCGCTTCGGCTCCTCCGTGTTCACGACCTGGACCATGGTCATCGGCGCCGTCCTGCTCGCGCCGCTCCTGCCGTTCCTCAACCCGGTCTGGCCGGGCGACGCCCGATCCTGGCTGCTGACGGCGACGCTGGCCTTGCTTTCGACGCTGATGCCCTTCTGGGCCTGGAACGGCGCACAGAAATACCTGCCGGTTTCCGTCGTCGGCGTCAGCGCCTATTTCGCGCCCGTCGTCGCCATGGGGCTGGCCGTCGTCCTGCTCGACGAACAGGTGACGGGCCTGCAATGGCTCGGCACCCTGCTCATCATCGCCTCCGCGACGGTCGAGACCGGTCGGCAGCGGAACCGCCGGCCGGCGGCGGACCCGGCGCCCGGAGCGCCCGCCTAAGCCTGCTGCTTCAGCTGCGGGAAGAGGACGACGTCGCGAATCGAGTCGCAGCCGGTGAGGAACATGACGAGACGATCAACGCCGAAGCCGAGCCCGCCCGTCGGCGGCATGCCGCACTCAAGGGCGCTGATGAAGTCCTCGTCGATCTTCTCGGTGTCCTCGCCCGCCTGGTTCTCCAGCGCCTTGCGCTGTTCGAGCGGGTCGTTCTGCTCGGTATAGCCGGGGCAGAGCTCGCGGCCGGCGACGACGAACTCGAAGACGTCCACGAGGGACGGATCGTCCGCACAGGCCTTCGCCAGCGGCACGAACTCGCGCGGAATGCGGGTCACGAACGTCGGCTGCACGAGCTTCCGTTCGATGAGCTTGTCGTAGACCTCGTGCGTGAGCATGAGTTCCGTCGTCACGCCGTCGAGTTCGAGATTCGTCTCCGTCTCCCGGCCCTTCGCCTTGGCCCGCTCAAGCTGCGTCGCGAAATCGAGCTCGAACCAGTCGTCGCCCATCAGCTCCCTGACGAGATCCTTGTAGGCGACGCGGCGGTACGGCGGCGTGAAGTCGATCGGCACCTTGTTCTCGCCGTATTCGACGACGCGGCTGCCGATGACCGTGTCGCAGAGGTGCGGCAGCAGCCCTTCCATGATCGCCTCCATCGACCTGCGGTCGCCGTAGGCCTCGTAGATCTCGCACACCGTGAACTCGGGATTGTGCGTACGGTCGATGCCCTCGTTGCGGAAGTCCTTGCCGAGCTCGAAGACCTTGTTCATGCCGCCGACCAGCAGTCGCTTCAGATAGAGTTCCGGCGCGATGCGCATCACGCAGTCGCGGTCGAGCGCATTGAAGTGGGAGACGAAGGGCTTCGCGGCCGCACCGCCCGCCTGGTTCTGCAGAATCGGAGTCTCGACCTCGACAAAGCCCTTCGACCACAGGTACTTGCGGGTCTCCTGCAGCAGGCGCGAGCGCGTGTAGAAGCGCGCGCGCACCTCGTCGTTCGTCATCAGGTCGACGTAGCGGCGGCGATAGCGCTCCTCCTGATCGGCCAAGCCGTGGAACTTCTCCGGCGGCTGCTCCAGCGCCTTCGCCAGCATCGTCCACTCCCTGACGACCAGCGACTTCTCGCCCTTCTGGGTCGTGAAGAGCACGCCTTCCGCGCCGATGATGTCGCCGAGGTTCAGCTGCTTGAACGCCGCGAACGCCGTCTCGGCAAGCTCGTCGCGCTTGAAGATGAGCTGGAAGCGGCCCGTGCCGTCGTTCATGGTGCAGAAGTTCATCTTGCCCATGCGGCGGATCATCAGGAGTCGGCCCGCGACGCGAACGGACTTCCCCTCCTCGAAAGCGGCCCGAACCGCCGCCAGGTCCTCGTGATCGTATCTGCAGCCGTACGGCGCATACCCCATCTCGGCGAGCGCCTTCATGCTCGCCAGCCGCTGTTCGCGATATTCGTTCGTCTCCCGTGCCATAACGTGCGTATTATACCAAATCGGTGCGAGCGGGGGCGTGAGCCGGCGCGTCCGGGCATTAGCCCCCGGCGTGACCCCACGCCGGGGCAAGTCCAAGCCAAGCATCTGGTGACTGTTACCACGCCACGCAGCGAGGGCGCTGCGGGTACTTTGCTATCCA
>JBJEWA010000022.1:0-20143 GCA_051884805.1 Kiritimatiellia bacterium
TGACGAGGATGAACGCCGCGCAGCCGTTCATGTTGATCGTGCAGCAGAGCGGCAGCACGAAGCGCGCGACCCACGGCTTCGCCTTCAGGTTGCTCTCGGCCGTCGCCACCGTCACCGGCAGCGTTGCCGCCGAACTCTTGGTGAAGAGCGCCATCAGCAGGGCCGGCGCCATCTGGCGCATCACCCTGTAGCCGTTGACGCCGCGGCAGTAGCAGAAGAGCGGCAGCACGACGAAGAACTGGATGACGTTGCCGCCGAGCACGACCAGGACGTACTTGCCGATCGGCCCGACCGCGATGCCGGCGGACATCTGCGCGGCCAGCTGCGCGGCAAACGCGACGATGCCGACGGGGAGCGCCCTGACGAGTCCCCGGATCAGCCCGAAGAAGACCTCCTGCAGCCCGCACAGGCACGCATGCAGGGCCCGCACGTTCGCGCTCCGCTTCTCCAGCGCGGCGATTGCGATGCCCGTCGCGGCGGAGATCAGGACGACCGGCAGCACGTTGCCCGTCAGGAACGGGCTGACGAGATTGTTCGGGATGGCGTTCAGGATGTGGCCGTAGACCGTGTCCGGACGCTCCGCCAGCGAACTGACCGTCGCCGCCGTCGCGGCGGAGACCCCCTGGACGGCGTCCGCGGCAATCGTGCCGGGATCGACGAGCAGGAACAGGCCGAGGCCGACGAGCGCCGCGAGCAGCGAGGTCAGCACCGTCAGGGCGAACGTCTTCGCGAAGACCCTGCCCATCGCGCGGCCCTCGCCCAGCGAGGCCATCGCCGTCAGGATCGCCAGCGCCACCGTCGGCATCGCGACGAGCTGGAAGCCGCGCGTGTAGGCGGACGCGACGAAGTCCATGAACCGGTCGAGCCAGCCGACGCCGAGCGACCCGAGCGCGGCGCCGACGACCAGTGCTACCGACCAGACAACTGCTTGCTTGGCTTTCATGACTGCGCCTCCGGAATGGCGGGAAACTGAGCGGGGCGGGACGGGAGGGTGGTGACGGGCCAGGCGGCCAGTCCCCCTGCCGCCAGCCCGGCGGCGATCCGCGCGGCCGTCGCCCCGTCGGGGACCAGCCCGAAGACGCTGGCTCCGCTGCCGGACATCGCCACGCCCGTCGCGCCGGCCGCCTTCAGGGCCGCCAGGGCCGAACCGATTTCGGGATGCAGCCGCACGGCCGGCGCCAGCAGGTCGTTGTGAAGCGCCGCGGCAACCGCGCCGGCATCGCCCGAACCGAGCGCGGCGACCATCGCCGCCGTCGCCGAGGGCGCGCCCGGCCGGCGCGGCGCACACGCGGCATAGACCTCCCGGGTGGACGAGGCGACGCCGGGATTGGCGATGACCAGATTGAGCGCCGGCAGCGGCGCGGCGCCGACCGGCAGCGGCGTGACCTGCTCGCCGCGCCCCTCCATCAGGACAGGACCGCCGAGCACCAGCGCGGGCACGTCGGAGCCGACCTGAACGCCGATCTCCACCAGCTCCTCGCGCGTCAGGTCGAGCCGCCAGAGCGCGTTCAGCGCCAGCAGGACCGCCGCCGCGTCCGCCGAGCCGCCGCCAAGCCCGCCGCCGACGGGGATGCGCTTCGTCACGCGAATGCGCGCGCCCAGGCCGTTGGCCAGGCAGGCGACCCGGCACTTGAGCAGGCGCGCCGCCTTGAGGCACAGATCGTCGGCATAGCCCGCGTCGCTGGACAGCGACCCGTCGTTCGTCAGCTCGACGTCCAGCTCGTCCGCCAGGGAAACCGGCATCACGACCGACCGGAGGGCGTGATAGCCGTCCGAACGCCTGCCGACGACCTCAAGCGTGAGATTTACCTTGGCGGGAGCGAGAACCTTCAAGCCGGACCTTTCAGGCCTTCAGATCGGCGATGGCCGCGTTGACGTTCGCGAACAGCTTCGCAAGCTTGGCCTTCGGAATCGTCGAGAACGCCAGGCGGATCAGCCCCGACAGTACGACCGTGCCCGTCGAGTACTCCGAGATGAGCCGCCGGCGCACCTGCTCCGCATCGACGCCAAGCGGCTTCACGCACATGAAATAGCCCGAGTTGAAAGGCATGACCTCGAAGTTGGCGGCATATTCCGGATGCCGCTTCAGGATCGCGCGGATCTCCCGGTAGCGCGCCTTGAGGACGGCGTACTTCTCCCGCTTCTGCGCGGCATACCCCGGGTCGGCATACGCGGCAATCGCCAGGTGCTGGCCGATCGAGGAGGCGTTGGAGATGCAGCTGCGGACGTTGCCGGCGGCCTTCGCCTCCAGCGCCTTCAGCTGCGCGTCGGTCGCGCCCTTGAACGCAAACGAGATGAAGCCGACGCGCAGGCCCCACACGTAGTCTTCCTTGGTGGTGCCGTCGAGCTTGACCGCGAGGACGTTCCGGTCGAGCGTCGCGAACTCGGCGAAGAGGGACTCGCCGTGGACGCCCCGCTCGTAGACCAGCCCGAAGTAGGCGTCGTCGAGAATGACCACGATCTTCTTGCCCTTCTTCGCGGCGGCCCGCACGGCGGCGACGATCTTCTTCGCGTCCCCGACCGTCGCGGTGTAGCCGGTCGGATTGTTCGGGAAGTTGAGGATCACGATCTTCTTGTCGCCCGGCGCGAGCAGCGCGGCCTTCAGCGCATCGGCGTCGAAGCCCCCTTTCTTGAACGTGTTGAAGCGGCGGATCCGGCAGCCGATCGCCTCCTGGAAGATCAGCTCGTAGTTGTCCCAGAAAAGGTCGGGACAGACCAGCTCGTCCGTCGTGTCGGCAAACAGCTCGGCGGCGATGCGGATGCCGTGCGTCAGCGCGTTGGTGACGACGGGGGAGGAGAACTTCACGCCCTTGAGGGACGGGTTCTTCTTGAGTTCCATCGCCTTCCACTGCTCACGCAGCCGGGGCAGGCCAAAGCTGCCCGCATAGAGGAACGCCTTCTTGTCAAAAGCGAGATTCTGCTCGAAGCACTTCATCACGAGCGGCGAGCCGTCTTCCTCGAACGCCATGCCGATCGTCGCGTTGATCTCGCACCCCTTGGCCTCTCCGCCCTGACCGAGGATGCCGCCATAGGGAAAGTACATCCGCCGCCCCGCCTTGGAAAGAAACGCCGCCGCGGAACCGAGCGTCTCGTTGAGTCCTTGAGCCAACTTGTTCATAATCTGCCGTATTATAGCAAAAAATCGCCCCGCCGCGCCCCGCGATGGAAGCAGCCGAAACGCCGCTTTCCGAGAGCGCCTTGCGGCACGCGTCTGCCGCGAAGGCCAGAACAAGAATCTTTGCGGAATGCGTAAAGCGGGAAAAACGTAGACGAGTGAACCTTGGGCCGACATGGCTGCATTTACCATATTGGAGACGCATCAAGAATCGCATCCGGATGGAAATCTGGCAGGAAATCAGAATAGACCAGGAAAGCGGGGCAAGACGGCTCGTTTCCGAGTACGGAGACCGGCTGTTTGCCGCCGCCGCCCTGCTGTGCCGCAACGATTCCGATGCGGAGGAACTGGTCTTTCGCGCTTTTGAGCAGGCGATCCGGAAAATCCGGACCTTCGAGCCGACGGGCAGCTTCTTCAGCTGGGTCTATGCGATCATCCTGAATTTTCGGCGAATGGATCTGCGCAAAAAGCGCGTACAGCTGATTCCGCTCGGAGACCTGTGGGATCTCTCGGCGGTAGCCGACGAATTCGTCCGCACACTGGTCGATCATTCCGGCGCGGACGCCGTGCGCAAGGCGCTGTCGGGGATCTCCCCGCTGCTGAGGGAGGTGGTCGTCCGCCACTATTTCAAGGGGGAGTCCGTAGCCTCGATGGCCGCCGGTCTCGGAATCAGCGAAGGCACGGTGAAATCGCGGCTCTTCAACGCGCGGGAGGTCCTGCACGCGCTCTTGGCCGAAAACCGACAAGGAGGAAAGCAAGATGAAACTGGTAAACGTGCCGGAAAGGCATCTGCCGCCGGATTTCGCCGATCGGCTGGTTGAATCCGTGCGTCGCCGCAGGCGCAGCCGTCGGTTGCGCACGGCGGCCGCTCTCGCGTCCGCCGGGATTCTCGGCGCCGTCCTGGCCGGAGGCTTCTGCCGCCGGGAGAACGACAGCCGGCCGGCGGAAACGCGGATAGCGGCATCCTGCCCCATGTCGACCAACGACACGGAGGTAACCGGTCTGCTGATGCTGGGTTTCTTCCGGGAATGCCTGAGGCGAAGCAAGACGGGGAAGAAACGGGAAGAGGACTGAAAGGAGAAGTGCGCAATGATCGCCAAACTCGTCATCATCGTCGTGGCCTCGATCTCCGCCGTAGTCGGCGTGTTTTTTCTCGGTAAGTTCATGGACAGGGGAAGCGTCGAGGGCGCTTCCGCGGAGGAGGGGCCAGGCGTCGGCGTCTGAGGGGGAGTGCCATGTATGCCGACATACCGCTCCCGCTTTCGCTCGTCTTGCTGGTTGGCGGTCTCGGGGCGCTCGCCTGGTCGAGCGACGTCTTTGTGGCCGGCGCGGCGGCGATGGCCAGGTTGTCCGGCGTTTCCTCGTTCGTCATCGGAATGGTGATCATCGGGTTCGGCACGAGTCTGCCGGAGCTGTGCGTCTCGACGATGTCCGCGCTCTCCGGACACGCAGACCTGTCGCTTGGCAACGCCTACGGCAGCAACATCTTCAACATCGAGATGATCCTCGGCATCGCGGCTCTGGCATGCCCGATTGTCGTGGCTCCGTCCGTCGCTTTCGCGGCCGGTCCCGGGCTTGCGGGCGTCTCGCTGCTTTCATGGTGGATCCTCGGGGACGGAACGTGCTCGCGCCTTGAGGCCGGGCTGCTGCTGGCGACGTTCGCCGTCATTCTGCCGCTGTATTGCCGGCGCTACCGGCGGACGGGGACGTGTCCGGAGAGACGGATGCAAGACGGGAACGGCGAAAGGCCGTGCCTGCGACTGGCGCTCGTCCAGGTCGTCGGCGGGCTTGCGCTGGTGATTTGCTCGTCGCATCTTCTCGTCTGGGGGGCGGTGGATTTCGCTAGGTTCATGCACGCGAGCGACCTGCTGATCGGGCTGACGATCGTCGCGGCGGGCACGTCGTTGCCCGAACTGGCCAGCGCGATCGCATCTGCCCGCCGGGGAGAGCACGAGTTTGTCCTCGGCAACATCGTCGGCTCGAACCTGTTCAACACGCTGGCAGTCGTCGGCCTGGCGACGCTCATATCTCCGCTCGCCCCCGCCCCCGGGGGAGCGCCCGCGTTCTCCCGCGGCATTCTGACCCGCGACATTCCCCTGATGGCCGCCTTGTCCCTGTCGATCGCTTTCTTCGGCATCAACTGGAGGCATCCCGGCCGTCCAGGCGTCATCCTGCGCTGGAAGGGCTGCGCCTGGATCTGCATCTTCGTGGCGTACACGCTGCTGATGTTCCATCAGGAGACGCATTAGACCGACTTGCCGGGAAAGGCGAAGCCGTCAGCGCCCCCATGCGTCTCCGCCGCCCGCATTCACCCCGCTGCAGGCGAAGAGCGGCAGCCGGCGGACGACGTCCGCCCAGCGCGGATCGGGCGTCTCACCCAGCGGCTTCGCCGCCGACGTCCACGCCCACCATTTTCAGGATCACGTACACGATCGTCTGCCACAGCTGCTCGTTCTGGCGGTCCGGCGCCGTCGCCGCGAGGTCGTTCAGAAGCTTGCGGAACGTGATCGGGGCCGTCCCACAACGGCTCGATGAAGAGCCCCTTGAACAGTTCGCGCCGCCCCTCGAAGCGGGCCTGAAGGACGGACACCGTGGGCGACTTGCCGAACCGCCTCGGGCGGGCGAGGAAGAACTGCGAGCCGAGCGACAGGTTCACGAGCGGCCAGAGCCGGTCGGTCTTGTCGACGTAGGTAAAGCCGTTCCCGACGAGGTTCTCGAACGTATAACGAGCTTCTCGAACGTATAGATGTCGGTCGCGAGCCTTTCCATGCCGCAGTTTATACCACCCCGACGCAGTGCCGCCGCAAATTCCCAGCTGCTATGAAAACGGAAAAACCGACGTCGCATGATCATCTGGCGCGATGTCGGCGCGGCAAAAGCGCAAATCAATGTGCAGAAACATTGCCCGGTCGCGCGGACAGTCCGCGAACCGGGCAATGCTTCTGCGCTTCGGTGCGCCTCGATTACTTTGCCGTCAGCGCCGCCACGCCCGGCAGGACCTTGCCTTCGAGGAACTCCAGGGAAGCGCCGCCGCCCGTGGAGACATGGCTCATCTCGGCCGCCTTGCCGCTCTTCTTCACCGCGCTGACGGAATCGCCGCCGCCGATGATCGAGGTGCCGCCGTTGGCCTTGACCGTCGCCACCGCCTCGCAGACGCCATACGTGCCCTTGGAGAGCGGCGCAAACTCGAAGCAGCCCATCGGACCGTTCCAGACGACCGTCTTCGCGCCCTTGACGGCCTCGCTGAAGAGCGCCACCGACTTCGGGCCGATGTCCAGCCCCATCCAGCCGTCCGGAATGTCGTTCTCGACCGTCTTCAGCTCGATGTCGGAGGCGTCCTTCGTCGCCGGGAACTTGTTGGCGATCACGTTGTCGACCGGGAGCAGGATCTTGATGCCCTTCGCCGCCGCGGCCTCAAGCATCTCCTTGCAGTAGGCGACCTGCTCGTCTTCGCACAGGGAGGCGCCGATCCGAAGCCCCTGGGCCTTCTTGAAGGTGTAGGCCATGCCGCCGCCGATGATCAGCGTGTCCACCTTGTTGAGCAGCGCCTTCACGACCGCCAGCTTGTCCGAGACCTTCGCCCCGCCGAGAATGGCGACGAACGGACGGACCGGGTGCTCGACCGCATCGCCGAGGAACTGGATCTCCTTCTCCAGCAGGAAGCCCGAGACCGCCGGCTGGATGTAGTCGGCGATGACCGCCGTCGAGGCGTGGGCGCGGTGCGCCGTGCCGAACGCGTCGTTGCAGTAGATGTCGCCGTAGGACGCGAGCTTCTTCGCCATCTCGGCGCGCTCCGCCTTGAGTTCCGCTTTCTTCGCCGCGAACTCCTCGTCGGTGAGGTGGATGCCCTTCTTCTCGTCGTCCTTCTTCACCTTGCCGTCTTCGGCCTTGTAGAAGCGGGTATTTTCAAGGAGCGCGACCTCGCCCGGCTTGAGCGCCTTGACGACGTCGTCGGCCGCCATGCAGTCCGGCACGAACTTGACCGCAAGGCCGAGCTTCTCGGAAAGCGCCTCGGCGACGGGCTTCAGCGTGAACGCCGCATTGTCGGGATTCGCCGGCTTGCCGAGCTTGACGCCCTTCGGGCGGCCGAGATGGCTCATGAGCACGAGGCTGCCGCCCTGCTCAAGCACGTACTTGATGGACGGAAGCGCCGCAACGATGCGGGTGTCGTCCGTAATCTTGCCCGAGCCGTCCTTGGCCATCGGGACGTTGAAATCGACACGCATGACGACGCGCTTGCCCTTGAGCTCGACGTCGCGGAGAGTCTTCTTATCCATGTTTTCGCTCCTTCCTTTCGGGATATGATCGGGTTGACCGGTTTGCAAGTCTACGGACCGCCTGTCGTCGAACCGCCGATTGCCCGCAACCAAAACGCCGAACTGCCCGCTGTCGACAATTCGGCGATTCGATCCGTCCGGCAGTCCGCCGGACGCCTACTTCGCCATCTTGTTGATCTTCAGCTGCGCGCGGCTCTTCTTGCGATTCGCCGTGTTCTTCGTGATGATGCCCCGCTTCACGGCCTTGTCAAGACCGGAGACGAACTCCTTGAACTTCTTCTCGGCTTCATCCTTCTTGTCGGCTTCGGCGGCCTTGAACAGCTTCTTGTGAGCGTCGTGAAGCTTCGCCTTGCAGCTTGCGTTGCGAACGCGGGCCTTCTCGTTCTGACGATCACGTTTACGGGCGGCGCGTCCGCCTTTGGTATTAGCCATTGTCTTCTAACTCCTGTTTCTGGATGTTTGTCTGCACATTATACTCTTTTTGTTACCTTGAAATCAAGAGGGGCGGGAGGGCTGCTGCCCACGGGAATTCTTCGCGACGACCGTGAAAGTCCGTCCGGCTTCGGCAGGTAGAATTCGTCGAAGCCCCCGAATTCCCATAGCGCCTTCTCGGCATAACGCCATTCGCGCTCCGACAGAATCAATCCCGTCCGAGCAAATAGAAATAGCCGTCTTCGGCGCCGATGAGCAGATCGGCGCGACCGTCGCCATTGAAATCGCACGGACAGGGCGAAGTCGTGTGGTTCGAGAGAACGCGCATATCCAGCGGAATCGGATCGGCAAAGCGCGTCACGCCGTCCTTGGCGCCGAGATTCCGCATCCAATCGGCGTTGATGCCGTTGACGATCAGATCGAGACGCCCGTCGCCGTCCCAATCGGCGAAGCAAATCTTGCGGCGACCGCTCCTGCCGGCCCGACCCGCATTGAGGCAAAGCGGCAGCCCATGCCTGTCCGCAAAGACACGTTGCGGATGACGAACCCGCAAAACGCCTTCCGCATCCCTGAATCGCTCGAAGAGGCAAAGATACCCTCCCGTGTCAAGAACGGCCAGATCCACCAACCCGTCACGATTCCAATCAACCATCACCGGTGTCGTGCGCCATTGCGTCAGGAGCGCCTTGCCCTGCGGCTTGCGCCAACCCCACGCAAGCGACGGCTGTGGACCGTTCCACTCCACCTCCACCGGACGCGGCGCTTCAAGATCAAGGCAGCCCTTCCGCCCAGGATTGCGATACCAGACGATATCCCCAAAGATCGAGTTGATCATGATGTCGTCGAACCCGTCGCCATCCCAATCGGCGACCGAACAGACCGTATAGCCCCACTTGGCCTCCGCCGGTCCCTGAATCGACCCGTTCGCACCCGCTTGAACGCGAATGATGCGACCATCAGCCCTCAGTAGCTTCGGCTCGGCCCAGCGCGGCAACGACACGCCCCTGCCGGACAGGTTCTCGATGAACGCAAGATATCCCGCCGAATTGCCGGAGATAATGTCCTGGTCGCCGTCTCCGTCCCAATCGACAACCCACGGCGTCGAGAGCGCGCCGAAATTGAGCTCGTCCGCTTCCTGCCGAAAGTAAACGGGCATTTCAAACAACGGCTTGCCGTTCACGGCGTTTCCAGAATTTCTGATGAATGCGACGCGGCCGTCCTCGTCACCGCAGATCAGATCAAGCCGCCCATCGCCATCCCAGTCATAAGCGGTCGGCTTAAGCATCTCAAGCTCCATCGTCAGACGCGCATCGGTTCTCGTCATCAACTTGCCGCGCGCAACATAGGCAGGAGCCGTCCGCGTCCCGACATTCTCGAAATAATGGAAATCGTCAATAAACGACCCGCAGAGGATGTCGAGGTCACCGTCGCCGTCCCAGTCCGCCAGCATCGGCGCGGGGTTGCCATAGGTCTCGAACGGCGAGCCGTCCTTGAGCCGCAACTCGACCGCATCGGCGTATTCCGCCGCAGGACCCGTTCCCTTCACGTTTCGGTAGACGTAAATCGCGCTCTTGATCGGCGTATTCGTCCAGACGCCAGCCGCATCATAGGCATTGTCCCAGCCATAGGTCTTCCAGCAGCCGACACCGACGACAAGATCATCCCGTCCATCCCCGTCGTAGTCGGCAAAACGCCAGATGTTGCCGCGCACATTGAACGGGTGTGGATTCGCCTTCACGTTCGGGGGAAACGCCACCGCCTTCGCGTAACCATCGTGGCGAAAGTCCCAGCTCGCAAGCCCCGGACGCAAAACGACGTCCTTCCCATCCGTCCGCGACATGGCCGTCTCCTGATAGGCCTCGTCCGAAATCCGCTGCGCCCGGGCAAAAAGGTTTTTGCCGCGATTGAGAAAGAGGTACGTGCCGCGATAGGGCTGACACGGTGAACTCACCACAAGATCGGCTCGCCCGTCCCCATCCCAATCCGTCACCATCGGAAACGCCCAAAGACCCACTTTCAGATATCGCGTCTCACCCTCGGGCGCGTTCGCCGACATGCGGACAAGCCCGGCAAATGCAGTCGAGCAACCACAAAGCGCGATCACAAGCGCCTTGATGCGCGTCGATCCCAGTTCAATGCCTAGATACGCTTTCCCCATGTTTCGGCAAAAGTATACCATAGAAATCAGAGAATTTGGTTCGCTGTACGATTTTCTCACGGGTACCACTTCCAGAACCAAAGCGGCAAATGCCGCGTGTTTAGTTCCCGACGGACACTCCGGTCCGACTTCTGCGGGCAAGCAAGGGCAACCCCAGCCCCGACACGAAAAGAACCGTTGTTCCGAGGACAATCGCCAGATTCGGATGAAGCGTCTTTTGTCCGAAGACAACCCACGCGACCGTCAGAACACCCAGCACCGTTGCCACGGCAGCCTGTGCCTTGCTCACGCGCTTTGAGACGTAGCCGAGCAGGAAGAGTCCGAGCATCCCGCCCGAAAGGACGCTCTGGAGCATCCACCAAGTCGAAAGCGCGGACTCCACGCCGATCACGGCGAAAGCGATGGTGATGGACGCCATGCCGAGCAACACCGTCGAAGCGCGAAGCGTAATGACACAGGCGCGCTCCGAGGCGTCTTTCCTGAAATACCGCTTCAACCAGTCCTCCATGATGACCGTCGCCCCCGAGTTGAGCGTCGCCGATACCGTGCTCATCGCCGCTGCGACGATGGCCGCGACGAGCAGGCCCGTCACGCCAACGGGGAGCGAATGGACGATGAAGTAAGGGAAGACGGAATCCTTCACGGCGGCGATTTCGGCCGGAATTGAACCTGGCCGTCCCGAGTAATACGCCCAGAGGAGGGTCCCGATGACGACAAAGCACGCCGTCACCGGCAGGTACAGGAAACTGCCGAAGCAGACGCTCTTCATGGCGTCCTTGACGTCCTTTGCCGAAATGTAGCGCTGCGTGTAGCTCTGATCGATGCCAAGGTTCTGCAAGTTGATGAACACGGCATAGATGAACGTGACCCAGAAGGTCTCGCTCGCCCATTCCGTCAGGGTGAACGAGCCAAGGGAAAGCTTGCCGTCCGTCCAAATGCGGTGCGCCGCCGCGGCAATCCCGTCCGGCATCGTGAAGACCAGAACGCCAATGCAAAGGAGCGTTCCCGCGATCAGGACCAGCGACTGGATCGCATCCGTCCAGATGACGGCCAGCACGCCGCCAAGCATCGAGTACACGCAGGTCGTCAGCCCCACGACCAGGATGATCATCGGAACCGACCAGCCGAAAAGCGTCTTGAGCAGCAAGGCCAGCAAGTAAAGGATCACGCCCGACCTCGCCGTCTGCATCACGAGAAAGCAGACGCTCCCGTACATCCGCGCCCATGCGCCGAACCGCTCCTCCAAGAAGGCATAGGCCGACACGGAATGGAGATTGCGGTAGAGCGGAACGAACGCCAGCGCCGCGACGATGGCCGTCAGCGGCACCGTGAACGAGAAGACAAGCGCATTCCAATTCGAGGCAAACGCCTTGGCGGGCAACGCCAGGAACGAGATGGACGAGACGAGCGTCGCGAAAATCGAAAGCCCGATGGCCCAGCTCGGGACCTTGCCACCGCCCGCGACAAAACCCGCCGCGCCCTTCGCGCTCTTCCGAAAGTAGAACGAACAGCCGAAGACTGTGACGCCGACGAGATACAGGGCAAGGATGACAAGGTCCAGCGGTCTCATATGCAGAATGCCGTCATAGCGCCCCAAGTTCGACGATCCGCCGACGGATCAGCTCGCGGTCCTGTTCATTGAACGGCTCGCGCGGCGCGGCCAGCGAGTCCGAGCAGATGCCCATCAGCGACAGCGCACACTTGACGCCCTTCACGAAACTCGAGTTGTGGTGGCCGACGCCATAGATGAGCGACGAGACGCGCATGATGCGCTCCTGCAATTCGCGTACCTTGTCCACGTCCTTCGCGACGGCCGCATCGTAGACGTCTACGAACGTCTTCGGGAAGATGTTCGCGCCGCCGGCAACGCCGCCGGACGCGCCCATCAGCACGGCCTCGCCCATCGCCTCCTCCGGCCCCATCAGGATCGCGAAGTCCTTCTGATCGCGCAGCTGATAACGGCAGGCGTTGAAATAGCCGATGTTGCCGGACGAGTCCTTGAGTCCTACGATGTTCGGATGCTTCGCCAATTCAACAACCGTCTTCACCTCAATCATCACCTTCACCTGAGACGGCATGTTATAGAGGCAGAGCGGCAACGGCACCTTGTCCGCCAGCTTCGTGTAATAGGCGATCAGCTCCGGCTGGCCCGCAGCGAAATAATAGGGCGGCGCGGCGACAAGTGCCGCGGCTCCGCAGGATTTGGCGAATTCCGCCAGCTTCAGGGACTCCGAAAAGACCGTATCGGTTATCCCGACAAGGACGGGGACGCGTCCGTTCACCTGACGGCAAACCCGCTCGACCAGCTCGCGGCGGACCGCATACGGCAGATCCGGCGCCTCGCCAGTCGTTCCCAGGAGAAAAAGACCGTGGACCCCGCCGGACAGGATATGCTCAACGAGCCGCCCGGTTCCCTCGGCGTCAAGCGAACCGTCGTCTTGCAAAGGCGTCACCATCGGCGGCACCACTCCCCGAATGCAATTGTTCATGCAGCGTATTATAGCACGCAAAAATCCAGAAAATAATTCACAGTATTATTTTCGTATTCACGTGACGCGAAAATCGTGTATACTATCGTCCCGTTATGGGCAGGAACGGCTACGAACACGTCAACGGACGCATCACATCCGACCAACTGGGTCTTCGGTGGATCTCCGGGATTACCCGATGGGACACAGCCAAGGCCGTCCATACCAAGCCGCACAAGCATCCCCACTTGGAGCTTGTCTTCTGCCTGCGGGGCGAACTTTCCTATCATATCGACGGCTACGGTACGGTCAATGTCTGCGAAGGTTCGGGCGTTGTCATTCCCTGCGGCACGACGCACCTCCTTGGCGGCGGCACGGACGCGCCGTGCGAGCGCATCGGACTTCATATCGACCCAAAGTCGAATAGGCGTCCACGGCATTCGGTGTTCTCCCCTGCCGACATCAAATCCTTCTGCCAAACGCTATCCGACATGGCAGCCAGGCCCTTTCGACTCGACTCGGACCTTCAATCCTCCATCCGCAAGCTTTCCGGCTATCTCAAGCGGACCGACCCGCCTTCACCGGCCGAACAAGGATTCATCCGCAGCCTCTGCTGCGTCATCCTCTTCCGGTCAGTCAGCATTCTCCGCAAGCCCCTCATCGTCCCGCGGACACAGATGATGGAGTCCGCCGTCGAGTTCCTCAACCAGCACTATGCCGATGACTTTCACATTGACGACCTCATCCGATTCGTCGGCTACGGGCGGACGCGGCTCTTCACGCTCTTCAAGCGCCACACGGGACTGGCGCCGAACGAGTATCTCGTCCGCCTCCGCATCCGCAAGGCAAGGGAATTGGCCGCCCATGGACGAGGTAACGCCGCCGCCATAGCCAAGGCCGTCGGATTCCACGATACGGCCTATTTCAAAAACGTCTATCTTCGCTACACGGGAACGCCATTCACCGTGTCATAGTGCATCGCCCACAGCGCGAGAACCCCTTGCCGCAGTTCGCATTGAGACTGCGGATTCTCGTCAGCGGCCCATCTCGAAGACGAGTTCGCCGCCGGCCATGACGTCCGAATGCCTGAGGACGAAGCCCTGCAGCGGACGGCCGTCGAGCGTGACGGACTTCACGAACAGGTGCTCCCGCGAGAGATTCTTGGCGACGACCGTGAAAGTCTTGCCGTTGGGCAAACGGAACATGATCTTCGGCAGTTGCGGCGCACCGAGGACGTAGTCGCCCCCGCACGGATCGAACGGATAGAAACCCGCCGCGCTGAAGAGATACCAGGCGCTCATCTGTCCGCAGTCGTCGTTGCCGCAAAGTCCGTCCGGCTTCGGCAGGTAGAATTCGTCGAAGACCCGACGGACGTACTTCGCCGTCAGGTCGGGCCGATCCGCGAACTGGAAGAAGTAGATGACGTGGTGGCTCGGCTCGTTGCCGTGGGCGTACTGGCCGATCAGTCCCGAGACGTCCTTGACGAAACCCACGCCCTCGATCTTCGACGGCAGCGTGAACAGCCGGTCGAGATGCGCCGCGAAGGCCGCCTTGCCGCCGCACGCCTCGATCAGCCCCATCGGATCCTGCATGACGTGCCAGGTGTACTGGTAGGAATTGCCCTCGGTGAAGTCATTGGCGGTATCGTGGCCGTGTCCGAGCTCGAACGGGTTGAACGGCGTGCGCCAAGCGCCCTTCGTATCCTTGCCGCGCACGAGCTGCTCCCGCGGATCGAAGACGTTCTGCCAATAGGCGGCGCGACGGGCGAAACGCCCGGCGACATCCTCGCGGCCGAGACGCTTGGCGAGCCGCGCGATGCACGAATCGTCATAGGCGCATTCAAGCGTCCGCGACACCGACTCGCCCCTGATGAGGTCGTAGGGGTAGTAGCCGTACTGCTCCAGCAGATCGAAGTCCCCCTTCTGGCGGCCAAGCTCCTTTTGCGAACCCGTGACCGAGCGGACGAGCATGGCGAGCGCGGCTTGCTCGTCGCCCTGCCACAGTCCCTTCAAAATCGCGTCGACAATCACCGGAATGGAGTGGGTGCCGATCATGCACTGGTTGTCGCCGCCCCACAGCGTCCAAATCGACACGTAGCCGCGCTTCTCGCCATCCTTCAGCATGGAATCCACGAAGCCCTGGACCGTCTCCGGCGCAAGAATCGTGTAGAGCGGATGTGCCGCCCGGAACGTGTCCCAGGTCGAGAAGGTCGAGAAATACGGCTTCGCCCCCACGTCCGCGATGTTGTTCGGCTGAAGGAAGAGGTGGTAGAGCGAGGTGTAGAACGAGACGAGCTGGCCGCGATCGCCCTCGGCCGTCATCGAACCGAGCACCTTGTTCCATTCGCGTGTCGCTTCCGCCTTCACGGCCGCGAAATCCCAACCCGGAATCTCGGCCGCCAGATTGGCCTTCGCCGCCGCCACGGACGTGGCCGAAAGACCGATTTTGACCGTCACCGTCTCGCCCTGCTTCACGTCGCCGAAGCTCAGAACGTAGCGTCCGCCCTTTTCCCGTTCATCGACCGTCGGAAGCCGGCGCATTGTCCAGGCGCGATCGGTCACCAGATGGAAATAGGCCGTGCGCTCATTCCAGCCATGGGTCGTCCGATGTCCCTCGACCGCATTGTTCGCCGCATCGGCCTTGACTTCGTTTTCGGATACGCAGGACGCCGCGCGATTGCGGTTGATCATCATCCACTGGGTGTCGAGCATCAATTCGGGCGGAGCGTCGCCACGATAGGCGATGCGGTAGATTGCCGCGTGCTTCGAGACGGCAATCTCGACGTCGGCAGCGATCTCGTCCAGCGTCACGGCATAATAGCCGGGCGTCTTGACTTCGGTCTCCTTGCGGAACGGATACGCCCGGTCCGCGCCGCCCGGCTGCAGCCGAAAGTCGGCGAGATCCGGACAGCCCGTGCCGGAGAGGTGCGTCTGCGAAAATCCCCAAATCGTCCGGTCGGCATTCCGGTAGCCCGAGCAGTAGTCCCAATTGCCGCGTCCCGTATCGGGACCCGCCTGCACCATGCCGAACGGATACGATGCGGCGACGTGGGTATGCCCGTTGTATTCCGTGCCGATCGACAGGTCGACGTACTGCGTGTAATCCCCGCCGGCGAGGGCGCTCAGACCGGTCGCCAGCGCCAAGACGGTTCCCATGATCTTGTTCATGACTCGTATCCGCCCGCTGAATCCCCTGTCATACCGCCGGAGCCGCCGCCGTCTCCAGCACGCTGACGGCGCGCCAGCCGCCCCAGACCCACGGTCGCCACGGGGGGATGTTCCGCACGACCTTGACGACGGCCCCGCGACGGTCGAAGAACGTCGCGTCGATCGGAAACCGCATGAACAGCGTGTGGATGCAGTTGCAACGACGGATCAGCAGGCCCTTTCCGGGCGCAAGGGGCGGACGGCCGATCAGGCCGCGCGCCCGCTGCAGGAAAGTCTCCGCGACCTCCGCGTCGACCGCGCCGATCCGCACGTCAGGCGATCTTGCCGAGCGCGATGATCGTGAAGACCATCGTGAAGATGGCCACCGTCTCGACGATGCCGAGCGCACCGAAATAGTTCGTGAGCCCCTGCCCGGTCTCGCCCTGCGCATCGCAGGCCGCCGCCGCCGCACGCCCCTGGAAGAGCGCCGAAAGCCCGATGCCGAGACCGGCGAAGACGCCCAGCAGCACGCACGCAAGCCCCGTCCCGGCCTGGGCGCCCGTCTTGCCGAGCATGATGAACATGAGGATCATCCCGTACAGGGTCTGCGTGATCGGCGCGCCGACGAGCCCGAGGAGGATGAACGGCGCCGGCTTGTTCGCCGCATAGCACTTCTTCCAGGCGCCGACGGCGGCCGCCGCCGCAAAGCCGGTGCCGAAGGCGGAACCCGCCGCGCTCAGCCCGAGACACGCAATCGCACCGGAAACAATGATCGGATCCATAGTCGTTACTCCTTTATCTTCATGAACGGTTTGAAGGCAAAGCCAGCCCAGCTGATGCCCTTGTGGTTTGAAAACTCCAGCGTGTTGAGCCGGACCGCATGCACCAGCACCGAAAGCCCCGCCATCGCGAGGTTAAGCCCGTGCCCGACCAGCAGCACGAACACGAGCGCCAGCCACTTGATCCAGACCGGAAGCGCCAGCTCGACGGCCATCGCGTTGAAGTTCTCCGCCACCTTGACCGACGCCAGCCCCACCGCAAACAGGCGCACGTAGCTGATGATGTCGCCCAGCACCGACATCGCGTTCAGGAAGAGCATGCCCTTGTCCATCCCCTTCGCCTGCGCGAAGACCGTCAAGAAGGAGACTCCGAACACCCAGTAGCACCACGTCGGAACGCCGCTGAAGATGCCGACGATCGAGTTGGTGAGCACGTACATGAACAGGACGATGCCCGCCCAGCCGAACTGCGTCAGGCACGAACGGTCGTTCAGGCGGCAGAAGCCGTTCCAGAGCCGCGCCAGCATCAGGTGCGAGACGCCGATCGTGAAGCAGAGGAACATCATGTTGTCGTACTCGTGCCCCGCCGGCGCCCCCGCCCCCGCCAGCCAGCGCACCGTCGGCCAGCTCTCGCACCACGGGAGCTTCGCCCCGAACCAGGTGTTCGAGAGCGCACCCCAGGCAATCGTCGCCAGCGAGAAGACCGTCATCAGCGCGAACCAGCTCTTCGGCAGCTTGCGCCGGAACAGCAGCGTCGCCGTCAGGAAGATCGCCCCGTACGCGCCGTCGCCGACCAGCATCGCGAAGAAGAGCGAGAAATACGCCATGAACGGCACCGACACGTCGGCCTCGTCATAGGCGGGCGCGATGCCCAGCCCTTCGAAGAGCGCCTTTACCGGGCGGACGAACTTCGGCGGATCGATCAGCGTCGGCGGCGTCTCGCCCGCCGCCGGCTCGCGCACCAGCAGCCCCCAGCCGGCCTTGCGGGCGACGGCGGTCAGCCCGGCGACCTGCGGCGCGGGAATCCAGCCGGAGACCGCCGCGACGGCCCCCTGATCCTGCAGCAGCGCCTTGGCCTGCTCGAACTCCATGCGCTCGCGCAGGGCCGGACAGGCGGTCAGGATCGCCTGCGCGTCGGCCAGCGCAATCTTCGCGGTATCGACGGCAATGCGGTTTTCGACGCGCGCAAGCTTCTCGCGCAGCTTCGACAGCCGCATCTCCGGCAGCCTGGCCGGCAGGACGTCCTTCAGGTCGATGCCCTGGTCGAGCAGCCGACGCGCCAGCGCCGGGTCGAAGTCGCCATACGGCTCGTAGGTCTTGATCTCGCGCTCCAGGCGCTCCCGCTCGGTCTCCAGCTCGGCCCGGTCGGCGTCAAGCGCAAGCACGGCCGCCACGGACGCCGGACGGACGTCTTCGGAGAAATCCCGCCCGCGCGCCTTCAGGATCAGGCGCACGGCGCGGACGGCCTCGTCGATCTCGCCCTTCGCCGCAGCCACCGCCGCCCCGCCGGCGGACGCCAGGTCGAGATGCACGGCCCCGAGGGCACGCAGCCGCTCAAGCATCGCGGAACGGTCTGCGGCCACGCAGACGAGGTCGAGATGTCGCATCGGGACGATCATGACTGCGGAGCCCTCCCCTTGGCGATCTTGCCGCGCGTGACGGCGGCCGTCTGCTCGTCGCCCAAGGCGATCTTGATGACGCGGATCGCCTCCTTGCAAGCCGGAATCTTCACCTTCTCGAACAGGTTGACGCGCTGGCTCGTCAGCTGCAGCTCCGCTTCCACCAGTCGGCGCTGCTCCGCGTAAATCGCCCGCTCGCACTGGAGCGACAGCACCCGGGTCGCCGCCTCGACGGCGTTGTCTACCCACGCCGGCGTCGCCCAGACGTCGATTTCCTTCACCTCCGTCTCGACGGACTCGAAGGTCGGAATCGTCACCCCGGCGACGTTCGCGCTCCCCGTGCGGACGCTCCGGACCTTGACCAGCCCCGCGAGCAGCGCCTCGTCCGTCGCCAGGAGGCCGACCCAGCGGTCGAGACCGTCGCGGAGCGCGCGCTCCTTCGCGGTCGCGGCCTCGGACTTGGCGACGATGCCGGCAATCTCCCCCTGCAGCTGCTGCTTCTTGAGCTGAAGCATCGGCAGGAAGCGCTGAAACCGCTTCAGCGCGTCCGATTGAGCCTTAAGCTCCGTCTTCGTCAGCTTGACCCTCGCCATGGTTCGAGATTATATCATTTTTTCATCCACACACACATCCCCTTCTCGATCCGCGAGGCATCGAGGGTGTTTCCCGGCACCACCTTGTCCCGGATGACATAGTAGGTGTCGGCCGCATTCCAGCGCTTGCCGGCGATCCGGGAGGCGGAATTGTTCGGGGTGACCGTCCCCTTGCGGACGTAGCCCATGGCCTGAAGCTGGGCGACCGACTTCGGCGGGCTGCCCTTGGCTGCGGCCGCCTTCCCGGACGCCGCAGCCGGTTTCCCGGACGCTGCGGCCGCCTTGCCGGGGACCGCGGCCCTGACCGCAGTCCGCGCCGGCGCCTTCGTCGGCGTCTTCGCCGTGACGGACGGCTGCGGGGACGGCGGCTTCCGGTCCGCCGCGCCGGAACCGAACAGGGACTTGAACCATCCGCCGGAAGCCGGAGTCTCGCCGCCCGCCCTGCACTTGCCGACCATCGTGTCCGTCTTGCCGTACAGGACTTGCTGCAGATACGGGTCGCCGACGATGAGCCGACCCGAGCGCGTGTCGGCGTCCGCTGCGGGCCGGGACTTGAGCTCCAGGATGCGGCGCACACTCGGCATGGCGAAGAGCATGCCGCAGCGCTTGCGCCCGCGATGACGCCGAGGCTGCCACTTGTTGGGCAGCCCGTAGGCGACGTGGCTGTGGCTGACGACGCAGGCGTCGGGGATGCGATACAGGCGCTGCAGCTCCTTGACGAGGTCCCGGACGGCCCTCAGCTGGACGGACGGCATCGGCTGGTTGTGATAGCCGACGCACTCGATGCCGATCGAGAACTTGTCGACGTCCTCCCGCCCGCGCCACATCGAGCGCCCCGCATGGAACGCCTCGCGGTCCCGGTCGACGATCGCGTAGATCCGCCCCTCCTCCGTCACGCAGTAATGCGCCTCGCCGCGCTCCGACAGCTTGTTGAGGGAACTGCGGGCGGGCGCTTCCGTCGTATGGAGGACGATCAGCTCCGTCGAGGCGCGCGCCTTGCGTTCCGGATTGCGGGGCGACCGGTAGCGCCGGGAGACGTCAAGCGCGAACGCCTGGCCCGGAACGTGCAGGGCCGCGAGAATCAGCGCCATCCCCGCCAAGGTCCCCCGCATGCCCACATGCCCCATTTCCCATGCGCTATGCCGTAGGCTGCGACCGCCTGATCACGCTGGTGCAGGCCTGGAGAATGCCGGCGACGTTCGCGAGGTCGGCAGGCACGATCATCGTGTTGTTCGTCTTCGCGAGGTTTCCGAACTGCGTCAGGTACTGCTGGGCCAGCTGCATGTTGACCGACTCGATCCCGCCCTTGCCGTTCAGGGCCTCGGCGACCTTGGCGATGCCGGTGGCCTGCGCCTCGGCGACGAGCAGGATTTCCTTCGCCTTGCCCTCCGCCTCGTTGATGCGGCGGGCGCGCTCGCCCTCGGACAGCGCAATCGCCTGCTGGCGCTCGCCCTCCGCCCGGTTGATCTTCGACTGGCGCTCGCCCTCGGACTCGGCGATCATCGCGCGCTTCTCGCGCTCGGCGCGCATCTGCTTCTCCATCGCGTCGCGGATGG
>JBJEWA010000023.1:0-4367 GCA_051884805.1 Kiritimatiellia bacterium
AAAAACTCCTCTGTGAAAAAAGTGATTGGCGTGGTCAGCGGCAAGGGAGGCGTTGAAACATTTACAGGCAGCTGGTTGGATCAGATGACCCAGTTCATTGTACAATAAGGCGGTGCAACCTGCACAGCCTTTGGAAAGAATGATGGAAATTACCTATACCGAGGAAAAGAAGTTCACACAGGACGAGGTACAGCGGCTGTTTCTGTCGGTGGGCTGGGTGTCCGGTCAATATCCGGCGCGGCTTTACAAGGCGCTGATGCATTCCTCCACGGTCATCACCGCCTGGGATGGCAACCGCCTTGTGGGCCTGGTACGGCTGATCGACGACAGTGAGCTGGTGGCCTATATGCACTATGTTCTGGTGGACCCGGCCTATCACGGCCGCGGGATCGCCGGCACCATGATCGGAATGGTGAAAGAGAAGTACAGGAACTATATCTATATCGAGATCATGCCGGAGGAGAGCAAAAACGCTTCTTTCTACGCGCGGCATGGCTTCCAGATCATGCCGGACGGAGTTGCCATGCAGCTGTGCAATTTTGGCAATGTGGCAAAGTCCGGGATGAGACGGGCTGAAAACTGACGATGTTTAGGCTGACAGGCAGTAATTTTCGGTTGAAAGCAAAAAGCATTTTTGCGATGCCACTGTTACCACACAGGAGATCAGCAAAATGCCGTGCGATATTACCACAGACCTCGTCCGTTTCCCCCGGCGTCAATAGCGGATCATGACCGGCAGCTCGCGCTCCCTGCTCACCGACAGGGCGGCATAAAGCTCCGCCAGGTCCAGGCACAGACATTGCCCCGCCATCGTCGGCCTGACCCGCGCCTGTCCGCCGGTGGCCAGATTGACAACCTGCAATTCGCCGACCTGGCCGCAAACCGGCACGATCACCTTGCGCGGAGCCCCGAAGAGCGCGAGCGGCGTCTCGGGCGGCAACGCCGCCTTGACGACGACTGCAACCGGCGGCGTGGTTTCCCGGCCGGCCGCATCGAGCCTCGGCAACGTGCCGACGCTCAGCGCCCCGCCCGGATGGCGCCCGGCAAGAACGTACGGAACCTCATTTTCAAGCGCCTTTACCTCCGGCAACGGCAGGCCCCGCGCGACAATTGCCGGCGCCGCCTGCATGATTTCATGATTCCAGGCCGACCTCAGCCAGGATTCCCCTTCCTTGAACCGATGGCGTTCGGACAGGATACGCTCGGAAGCCACCGTCGCATAGCCCGCCCTGCCGCCGTAAACCGGCGCAAAGTTCCGCCAGTTGGCAACCGCGCGGACAAGCAGCGTTCCCGGCGATTCCGCCGCGTCAATGTCGCGCATGATCCCCAGACCATGCCCCAAGACTGCCGCGATAATCGGAGCGTCCTCGACATTGAGGATGGTCGAGCAACCGTATTTGTCAATCAGCCGCGAATAGTCGACGGTGCGGTCGAGGGTCGTAACCGAACCGAGCGGCCTCACCACGTCGTAAGTCCTGATGACGTCCGAAAATCGCATCCGCTCAACGAGGTCGCGATTGTCGATCTCGACGGCGGCGCGGCCATTGCCGACAAATTCGTTCTGCGCGGCGTCGAACCGCTGCGAGTTGAAGGGAAAGGTCAGCAGCGGACAGTGCTCGACCATCAGCTCCGGGCAAATCTCCCTCGCCAACCGCGAGACCATGCCGCGGAAATCATTGCCGCTGCGCACGCCCCAATCGACTTTCCAATAGCGAATGCCCGCGCGCGCCGACAGCTCGATCCGCCGCCGGTAGAAGTCCTCGACGCCCGGCGCCAACGCGCCGTGCCGGTCGCCTTCGCGTTGCGCCGCGATCCACAGCGCGGCGCCCTGCCAGCCGTCCGCCTTCAGTCGCGCATTGATGGCGGACAGCCTTGCCAACGGCGTCTTGCCCATCGACGGGAATCTCGCCGGATAGGGTTCGAGCGCGCCAAAGCGTTCGATGCACTTGGCGGGCAGCGAGTCGAACGCGACATCCCAACCGTCGTCGAGCAGCATGAACAGCTTGTGCCGGAAGCCGACGCCCATCCTTTGCGACCATCCGCCGGCGTCGAAGATGAGCTGCTCGGTCAGGTTGTTACGGGCGGCAAACGCACCCTGATCGCCCGCCAGCAACGTCGGGTTCGCCCGCTCGCGTTGCTTGACCAGCCGGTTCTGTATGCCCCACGTGCACCAATAATCCGGCGAGAGCGATTCCGCCCTGCCGCCGCTGCCGAAGGCCGTGCAGGCCCATGCCGCCGTCGATGATCCGATAAACTCGCGCCGTGTCATTCGCATGGACGTGTCCCGACCTCAGAACGGCTTGGGGGTGAACACGGTGCCGTCAGGGTTGACGAGCAAGTAGCTGACCGGCCTGACGGCGTAGTCGCGATAACGGTAGCTCTCGTTGCGGTAATTTGCAATGATGCGCGAACCGTCTTCGAAAGCGGTCATGAAGACGCCGTCGTCGATGCTTTCGTGCCGCGTCATCCGCTCCGGCTGCAAATGCCTCACCGGCACGAACTCCTCCCACGCCTTGCGGATGCGCGGGACGTCCTCGAACCTGTAGGTGTAGAAAATCGGCCGTCCGCCGAACTCCACGATCTTGAGCGCGACGCGGGGATCCTCCACGCCGTCGCCGGTCATCCAGCGCGGATCGCCGCTCTTTTCGAGCTTGTACGTGCACTGTCCGCGCGTATGGTTCTGGCACCAGCGGTCGGGCGTATAGAGGATGATGCCGTGATAGACGAGTTCCCACAGCGGCGCGACGCCGGTCACGAGCGGCGAATGCCTGCCGTCCGCCAACCGCTTCAGATCGCGCTCGACGTAGTTGATGTAGTCAAGGTTGCCGGCGACGTGATCGAATCCCGATTCCGAGGCCGAACCGCCCATTAGGCGCTTGCCCTCGGCGAGGATCCGGTTCTGGTATTCGGCCATCTGCTCGGGCGTGCACCAATGGCGCCGATCGCCGCAACGCTGCGGATAGGTCGCCGAATAGACGTCGATGTAATGCGGACCGCGAATGCCCAGCGCGGCGATTTGCCGCATTTCGTCCGGCAGCCAGTGCTCCCACGCATATTGCTGGCAAACCCAGTAGCACTGTCCGCCCGACCAGATGCCGCCTTTGTCCAACGTGCCGTCGGCGCGTTTACAGACCCAATCTTCGCTCCACAGCTTGGAGCACATGTAGCCATCGGTATTCGAGGCGTGCAACGCGAACTGATAGCCGAGCGTTTTCGCCTTGTCGATCAGTCGCAGGAACTCCGCTTCGCCGCCGGCCTCGGCGCAGACGGGGAAATGCCCGGGAACCCGGCCGTCATAGCCGCCGTCCTGCCAGCCGGCCGAACAGATCGACAGCTTGTCGATGCCGGCGCGCTTCAGGGCCTCAAGAAACTCCTCCGCCACGCCGAAGGGCATGCGCACGACGACCGGCAACTCCTCGCCCCGCTGGAAAAACAGCTTCTCCGCATCCTCGTCGGGTATCGGCTTGGACGCGTGCGTCTGCAACCTGACCACGATCGCGTCGCACAGGTAGGCGAGCTCGGGAGCATTGCGCATCCGCTCCTTGATGGTCCTGACCGCCCCGCGGTCCAGCTGATGGCGCCGATAAAGCTCGGCCAGGCCATTGTAATCGGCCTGCTTTCCGCGCAGACAGCGAAAATCGATGACGATGTCGTTGTAATAACCGGCGAAGAACCGCCGGACGTCACGGCAGCGGAACGCTGGATAGACTTGATATTCCCCATTGGTCGCCGCTACCGTAAAGTCGTAATCGAACCGCCATGTCCTGACGTGGGCGCACCACATCGAATCGCCGCGCTTGACGCCGAAAACCGGCATCACCTGGCGGTCTTTGCGATAGACGCCCGGTTCGCGGCCGAACCCGCCGTAAACGCCGCGCCCGTCGATCCAATAGCCCTCGTCACCCGTTCGGGCGCACATGAATTGCGGTACGACTTCAACGTGCGAAACATCGTCCGGGATTTCGTTCTGCGGCAACACGAAGCGCCATGCGCCGTCGTCTGCCGCGACAAGTTCGATTTGCCGCGTTTCCGTGCGGCAAATCTTCCCGTCGCCAGCCCACACGAAGCGCACCGCGGCAGTCTGGCCCTGCGCCCTTGCCGCGCCTTGGGCACCAAGGGCGCAGAGCGCCGCCAGGAAAAACGGTGCCGTCAGCCTCATGGTGCGCCGCCTACCTTCGCCCGCGCACACATTATGCGCACATAGGAAAAGCCCGCCAGCAAGCACCCACCTTGCGCCGGTACGCCGCCGCGCCGCTCCTGCCGATGCCGCTCCTGCCGGTGCCGCCGATGCCGCCGCTCCCGCCGATGCCGCCGCTCCCGCCGATGCCGCTCCGCCATTCTGCATATCTGCAACCATGCCACCTCGC
>JBJEWA010000024.1:0-19887 GCA_051884805.1 Kiritimatiellia bacterium
CGCCGGGTACTCGGCTGGGGCGGGTTGGGCTGGCCAGCCGAGTACCCGCAGCGCCCTCGCTGCGTGGCGTGGTAACCGCCGCCGGGTACTCGGGCTGCCGCCGCCCCGGCATGACGAAAGCGCCGCCCGTACGGGCGGCGCCTGCGTTCGGAAGCCCCGTGCGGACACGGGCGGACCGGGCCGAAGTCACTCCTTCGGCGCCTCCTCGTCGAGGATCGTGATCTTGAACTTGACGACGACGCCATGTCCGAGATCGATCGTGGGGTTGTACTCGCCGACTTCCCGGAGCGCGTCGCCAAGTTCGAGCTGGCTGCGCTCGATCTTGATGCCGCGGTTGGCCTCGATGGCCGCGAGAATGTCGGAAGCGCTGACGGAGCCGTAGAGCTTCTTGCCGTCCGTCGTATGGGCGGAGACGGTGATCTCGAGCTTTTCGAGCTTCCGGGCGACTTCCAGCGCGGCCTTCTTCTCCTCGGCGGCGCGGGCGGCGCGCTCGGCCTCGAGCTTCTTCAGGCGGCGCTTCGCGGCTTCGGTCGCGATGGCGGCCAGCCCCTTCGTGAAGAGATAGTTGCGGGCGTAGCCGGGCGCGACGCTGACGATCTCGCCGGCCTTGCCCAGCTTCTTCACGTTGTCCATGAGCATGACTTCGATCTGTGCCATTGCCGTGCTCCTTCCTCAGGCCATGAGGCCCATGTTGCGGGCGCGCTTGACGCCCTGACGGATCTGGCGCTGCTGGGCCGACGTGACGCCGGTGATGCGCGCGGGAAGAATCTTCCCGTAGTCCGTGATGTAGTGCTTGAGGGTCTCGATGTCGTTGACGTCGATCTGGTCGGAGGACCGGAGCGGCGGACGCTTGCGCGCGGCGAATTCCTCGCCGGCCGAGCTGTTGGATTTCTTGAAAGCCATTTTGCTTTTCCTTGATTTAAGTTGTTTTCGGTTTCAGGGACTGCCGGGCCGCCCGAGGCGGGTTCCGGCCGTCCTTCGACTGCTCAGAACGGAATGTCTTCGGAATCGCCCTCGGCCGCGCCCGCCATCGGTCCTTCCTGCCTGGGACCGCCGAGACGGTCGCCCTGCGGCAGGAACTTGATGGTGGAGGCGCGCACCTTGAGCTTCTGGTGCTTGACGCCGTCTTTCTCCCAGGAATCCATCTGGAGCCGCCCCTCGACGAGAATCGAACGACCCTTCGTCAGGTACTGGCCGCAGAGTTCCGCCAGCTTGTCCCACGCGTCCACGTCGACAAAGACCGGAAACTCCTGCAACTGGCCGCTGCGATCGCGCCGGCGCTCGTTGACCGCCAGACCGAGACGGGCGACCTTCATGCCGCTCGTACCGGTGGTGCGCACGTCCGGATCGCGCGTCAGGTTGCCCATCAGGATGACCTTGTTGAAAGACGCCATTCGGCACCTCGCTTTCCTCAGGCCTCTTCGATCTTGGCGGCCAGGGCGGCGGCGGCCGCGGCTTCCTTCCGGGCCTGGATCTCCGCGCGCTCGGCGCGCTCCTGCGCGATCTGCGCCTCGCGGCGCTCGTCGACGGCGAGCAGCTGCACGCGGAAGACCTCCTCCACCAGCTTGTAGCGCCGGACCAGCTCGTCCACCCGGGCGGCGTCGAGCTCCAGGCGGACCTTGACGTACACGCCGTTCTCGCGCTTCTTCATCGGACGGGAGAACTGGCGCTTGCCCAGCTCGACCTTCTCCAGCACCTTGCCGCCGAGACGGGTCACTTCGACCAGAGCCTTGTCGAGGTTCGCCGCCAGGACGTCGTCCTTGGCAACGCCGACAAAGATGTAAAGCGCATCGTACTTCTTCGTCATTTCTTCTCCTCCTTCTTGCCGGCGTCAGCCGCTGCTGCGTCTTCCTTGCCCTTCTTGATGACCTCGGGGGTGGCCGCCGCCTCGCCCGCCGCGCCGCCGGCCGCCGGAACGTCATCCGGCGCCTTGACGACCGCCACGGCGAGTTCGCCGCGCGTCACGATCGTGTACTTGTCGCCGAGCTGCAGATCGCGGACGAACAGCGTCTGGTCAAGGCCGAGCCCGCTGACGTCGACGTCGAACTTCTCCGGAATGTCGGTCGGCAGGACGTCGATGTCGATCGTGCGCAGCACCTGTTCGAGGACGCCGCCGCCGAGCTTGACGCCCGTCGCTTCGCCGACGAGGTACAGCGGAACCGTGATGCGCACCTTTTCGGCCAGCGAGACTTCGCTGAAATCCACGTGGATGGGAGTGCCCTTGAGGACGTCGTTCTGCATTTCGCGCAGCAGCGCCGGAACCTCGGTGCCGTTCATGTCGAGCGTGACCAGGACCTGCTTGCCAGTCCTGCCGCGCATCGCCATCATGAAGTCGTGCTCCGGAAGTTTGATGAGATCCGTGCCGCCCTTCTTCATCTTCATCACCGAGCCGGGAATCATCCCGGTACGGCGCAAGCGACGGACGGCGCCGGTACCCTGCTCGGTACGCGCCTCCGCCTTGATCCTAATCTGATCCATTACGTGCCTTTTCTGGTAATTTTCCGCAATACTCTCGCGCACTCGCGCTACACTCTCACGGTCAAAACGGCGCGAATTATAGCAAAACCGCCGCATAGCCGTCAAATCCGCCCTCAGGGCCGCAGCGTCTCGGACGGCTCGAACGGACCGGCCGGCCACGGATAGGCGCCAAGCTCGACCAGCGCCTCGCCGGCCAGGAAAAGGCTGCCGCAGACGAGCGTCACGCGGCGACCGCCCGCGTTGCGGGCCGCGTCCAGCGCCTGGCGCAACGAACCGCAGGCCACGGCCCCAATGCCGGCGGCGCGCATCTTCGCGGCCGTGTCCGCCGCCGAAAGCGAACGCGGACTGCTGGTCCGGACGGCATAGCCCCGCACGACCAGCGGCGCCAGAAGCGAGAGGACCTCGCCGACGGCCTTGTCGCCGCAGAAGCCGGCGACCAGCGCGACCGACGTCGCGCCGACCGAGCGGAGCGCCTGCACGAGCGCCCGGGCGGCGGGCGGGTTGTGCGCACCGTCCACGATGACGTCGCCAATCCGCTGGAAGCGCCCGGGCCAGACGACGGACGGCGCCAACGCGGGCGTGAAGCGGGGCAGGCGGCCCTTCGCCGTGGCGGCGAGGACCCGGAGCGCGGCGAGCGCCGTCACCGCGTTCTCCGCGTTGAACGGGCCGGGGAGCGCCAAGTCGGCGGGAAGTTCGGCCGCAGCGGCCAGGTCGGGCGCGTAATGGAACGGCGCACCGAGCGCTTTTGCCCGCGCCGCGACGACGGCGCGAACGGCCGGCTCGTTTTCGCCGAGGACGACCGGCACGCCGGGCTTCACGATACCGGCTTTCTCCGCGGCGATCTGCTCGACGGTGCCGCCGAGCCAGTCGCAGTGGTCGAGGCCAATCCGGGTGATGACGCACAGCGCGGGATCGCAGACGTTCGTCGCGTCCAGGCGGCCGCCAAGGCCACATTCGAGCACGGCGCAGTCGACGGCCGCCTCCGCGTACAGGCGGAAGGCCACGGCCGTCAGGGCCTCGAAGTAGGTGACCTGGGCGTCGCCCGGACCGTCGAAGCGGCGAATCGCCGCCATGACGGCGGCGGAAGCCGCCTCCAGCGTCGCGTCGCCGACCGGCGCGCCGTCGAGAAAGAAGCGCTCGTTCAGCCGCACGAGATGCGGCGAGGTGTAGCGGCCGACCCGCAGCCCGGACGCCCGCAGCGCGGCGTCCAGCAACGCGCAGACGGCGCCCTTCCCGTTCGTGCCGGCGACATGGACCGCCGCGACCGCACGCTGGGGGTCGCCCAGCGCCGCGCAGAGGGCGCGAATCGTCTTGAGACCCGGCTGCATGCCGAACCGCCGCCGGGCCGCCAGCTCGTCGGCCAGGCTCATACGGCGACCGCCACGGCCAGGACGGCCGACAGCGCGTAGCCGACGAGGGCGCACCAGAGGGGGCGGTCGGAGAGCAAGACCCGCTCGGGGCGGCCGACGTCGCCGCTGCGCCAGGCGAGGTACAGGTAGCGCGCGATGCCGGCGAAGACGAAGAGCGAGGTGATCCACAGCAGGGGGAAGCGGCAGCCCATCTTCGAGGTCAGCGTGTAGACGAGATATTCGCCAAAGGCCGCCGCGCCCGCCACGCAGATCAGGACGGTCAGGACGGTCGGGTGGTAGCGCTTCAGGACGGCGCGCGAGTTCATGGCGACCGCCATCTCGCCCTTGCGCTTGCAGAGCGCCAGGAACATCGACAGGGAGAAGGTGCAGACCAGCAGCCAGGGCGAGATGTACGCCGAGATGATCGCCGCGCCCGCCACGGCGCGCAGCACGAAGCCGACGGACAGGGTCACGACGTCGACGTAGGGTACGCGCTTCAGGCAGCCGGTGTAGAGGCACTGCATGACCGTGTAGACCAGCATCGTCGCAAAGGCCGTCGTCCGCGACGGCAGGATGATGACAACCAGCGACGGATAGGCGAAGCCGACGGCGAACAGGACCAGCGCGGCGCGGACGGCCGTGAGGCGCGGAATCTCCCCGTTGGCGACGGGACGCAGCCGCTTGACGGGGTGCCGACGGTCCTCCGCGAAGTCCGAAACGTCGTTCAGGAGATAGAAGGCGGAGGAGACGAGCGAGAACGAGGCGGCCATCGCCAGGGCCATCAGGAAGGACTCCCAGCCGCGCGCGATTTCGCGCTGGGAGCTGTCGGCGACGGAGAAGAACCACGCCAGCATCACGGCGCCGTTCTTCGTCCACTGATCCACGCGCAAGGCGCGCAGCCACACGCGAACCTGATTAGCCATCGGACGACCTCCAGCTGAACAGGCCCCACAGCAGCGAGTGGTCCGTGCCGGACGCATCCGTCGTCCGCTCGTAGAACGTCCAGAACTTCGCCCAGTTGCGGTCAACGGCAGCGACCCAGCGGATCGGGAACAGCGACAGGCAGCGGCTGCGGACGACGCCGTCCGCCGCCACGCTCGACTCCCAGAACGGCCAGATCCGCAGATAGCCCTCGCCGCTCGCCCAGAACGGGAACACGCGCGTCTCCCCGTCGTAAAGCTCCACCAGCTTCCAGCCGAAGCGGCGGACGTGCGGCCCCTGACGCCCCTTCACGAACGAGACGTCGCTCACGTCCTCGTAGAACGGCCAGACGGAGAGCCGCGTGCGGGTGTGGCGCCGCTCGTACTCGAAGAGCGGCCAGGGGCAGCGCAGCCGGAACTCCGCTCCGCCGAGATCCTCGCGCAGCTGCGAGCGCGACCGCAGCTCGGTCCAGGAGAACAGGGGCGGCAGGATCAGCGTCTGCGTCTCCCGCGCGCGACTGACGCGGCCGGCGAGCGGCCAGACCAGCCAGGAGCTGCCCGCTCCGGCCGTGTCGCGGTCCTCGCGGTAGTCCGCCCAGGTGACGAGCGGCCAGAGGACGGTTCGATGGTCGCTTTCGCGCTGATGGTTGACGCCGTACAGCGGCCACAGCCCCCACGAGCCGTCGTCGCGCCAGTGCAGGAACGGGAACAAGACGGCGTTCGTCGTCAGCCAGCGGCCCTCCTGCGGCCGCGGCATGCGGTACTGCATCCACAGCGGCCAGAGGCAGAACTTCCAGTCGTACATCAGCAGGAGATGCGGATGGTGGCCCCACAGCGGGAAAAGCCCCCAGTAGGGCGCGGCCCGGCCGTCCTCCCCGACCGTCCTGCCGTTGAACCAGAGCGGCAGCACCGCGAACTGGCGGCCGCCGTCCGCCTGCTCCTGATAATGCGCCAACCAGCAGCAGCGCCACCAGTCGCGGTGCGCGGTGAAGACCGGCCAGAGGACGTCCGTCGTCTCCGCCTCGCGGGACCAGAAAGGCCTGAAGGCCGCAAAGTCGGGCCGTTGCTCGTAGAACGGCCCGACCTGAAAGGTTAGCGCAAGGAGCAGGGCGCTACCGCACATTCTTGACCGCTTCCTCGAATTCCCGCTTCTCGTATTCGGACAGTTCGTTGATGCGCGCGCGGACCTTGCGGATCGTCACCTTGGCGTGCTGCAGGTCCCCGCGGCGGACCTGCACCCGGGCAAGGGAGATGAGCATGCGGATGTCGGCGTCCCGGCCGTCCTTGTCCTTCGACAGCTGGCAGGCCTTGCGGATGTAGGTCTCGGCCTCGTCGAGGTTCCGTTCGGAGTCCATCAGGATCGCGCCCAGCGTCTCCCAGGCGACGCAGAGCCGGGGTTCCTTCTCCGTCGCCTTGCGCGCGTAGCGCTCGGCCTCGGCGAAGTTCCGGTTGCGGCGCAGCACCTCGGCGAGGTCGTTCATCGCCAGCACGACCGGCTGGGGCGCCTCCGCCGCCCGGCGCAGGTACGCCTCGGCCTCGGCATACTTGCCCCGGCCCAGCGCCAGGGAGCCCATCACGTAGTTCGCCAGCGGCGCCTTGCGGTTGCGGCGCAGCACCTCGCGCGCCTGCTTCTCGGCGTGTTCCTTGTCGTCGAGCGAGATGTCGAGGCCCAGCACCAGGTCCTGCGTGGCGGCGATGTCCGGCCGGGCCTTCGCCGCCGTCACGAACGCATCGCGGGCGTCGCGACGCCGGGATTCGCCCTTGCGCAGGAGCAGGAAGCCCTTCGTCGCCTGCACGTGGTAGTCGAACTGGTCCTGCGCCCGCTTCTCCATCGACGGCACGATCTGCTGCTCAAGCTCCCGGATCAGGACCTCCTTCTCCTTGTCGGTCTTGGCCGCATCGACCTGCTGCATCGTCACCGCCGCCAGGAGCGACCAGACCTGCAGGTCCTTCTGCTCGGCGTCGGTCAGCTTCTTCAGGATCTCCTTGGCCCGGGACAGCTCGCCCTTCATCATCGCCACCATGGCCTGCTCGACCTTCGCGCGCTTGCCGTCGCCGGCGTTCTCCGCCGCGCGCTGCAGGTATTCGAGCGCCTTCGCGGTGTTGCCCTCCATGAGTTCGAGGCGCATGAGGCCGATGAGCGCGTCGTGGTCGCGGTCGTTCCGCGCCAGCACGCTCTCGTAGATTTCGCGGGACTTCGTCTGCTCGTTCTCGCTCGCATAGAGCGAGGCCATCATGTTGAGCAGGATCGACTTCTTGTCGGTCGGGACGAAGTCGATGGCGCGGCGAATCTGCGTGAGCGCATCGCCGGGCCGGCCCGAGCGGGCCCAGGCGTGCCCGAGGCGGACGAACATGTCCGGATTGCGGATGTACCCGTAGTAGGTGCCGAGCCGCCACAGCAGGTAGCGCCGGTGCTTGTCCTCGATGGCCGACTTGAGCATGCGCTCCAGCTCGCGCTTCTTCGCCAGGGCCTGGGAATGCTTCTGGCCGACCATCCCGACCTCGTTGAAGATGGCGCAGATGTTGTCGTGGTCGATTTCGCCGAGGACGAGCTCGTACATGGCGAAGGCCTCGTCGTCGCGCTTCTCGTCCTGCAGGTAAACGCCGCGGTTGTTGGCGACGAAGCCGACGTGGCGGCGAAGCGAGTAGCGCAGCCGATCGACCGGATCGGTCACCTTGCGGTCGTGATAGCTGCCCCAGCCCTTCGGCGCCTTCAGGATCGCGTCGAACTCCTTCCAGACGGACCAGTCGGGGACAATGGACTTGTCCGCACCGAAGAAGAGGAACTCGGGCACGGGCGTCATGCCGGCCGAATACCACAGGTCGGGCGCGCCGAAGATCGCCACGTCCTTGGCGACGGAGGGGTCGGACGCGAACCAGTCCTGCACGAACGGCAGCACGCCGAGGGAGAGCGAGAGCCGCAGGGCCGCGTTCTTGGACCCGCCGACGCCCTCCCGCTCGACCAGGGCGCCCAGCCGCTCCAGGTAGGCCGTGTCCAGGTCCTTGGCCAGGCAGATGAGGTTGAGCGGACGGTCCATTTCGGCCGCCACGAGCTTCAGGTGGTTGTCCAGCGTGCCGTCGGTCACGAACCAGCGGCGGGAGCCGAGATCGGTGACGATCTTCCGCGCCACCTTGTCCGCAAAGGCGCCGGCCTCGCCGTCGAAGGAGAACAGGCAGTAGAGGGAGTTGACCGTCAGCACGAAGGTCAGGATCGCGCCGGCGATCATTCCCACGGCGAGATGGCGGTTGACCCACCAGTAGGCGACGAGGTAGCCGGCGACGGCGGCGGCAAAGGCGCTCGTGGTCACGGGCAGGACGCCGTACGGCGCCATCAGCGCCGACGGCGAGAGCGGCGTGGCGATCGCCAGGATCGCCACGAACGACATCGCGCCGTGGAACAGCCACTGCACCAGCCCCGGCTTTTCCGAAAAGGCCTTGCCGCTGGAGAAGAGCGCCGTCACGAACGGCACGGTCGAGAACAGCAGGACGAACAGCCAGCCGGAAGTCTCGCGATAGGCCGCCAGCTCGCCGGCCGTCTGCCGGAAGATCTCGACGAGCGGCAGGCCGAAGCAGCGTGCGGCTGCGACGAGGGAGACGCCGGTGGAGAGAACGAAGAGAAACAGCGCGACGAGCGGATTGCGGCCGGTCTGCCGGGCGAGCATCACCACTATCGCGATGAAGAACGGCGCGAAAGCCAGGAACAGCGCCGTGTCGCACAGGCCGCAGGCCGCCATCGCGCCGAGCAGCAGGGGATAGAGCCAGGAGAGCCGCGCCAGCCGGCGGAAGAACGGCAGCGCCAGGGCGAAGGACAGGAGCGCCCAGGCGAAGTCGAAGAGCCGCGGTTCGACATGGGTCGCCGCCGACCGCACCGCCGGGGTGAAGATGAAGACGCCCGTCGCGACCAGGGCCGCGATCAGCGAGATCCGGTGACGCTCCAGCACCATCTTCTCGTCGCTGACGCGCCAGGCGATGAAAGCCTCCATCAGAAGGAAGAACGCCACCACGGCGACGGTGCCGCTGACCGGCGCGATCAGGTTCCCCGCCCCGAGCGCACGCGCGAACACCGACATCAGCGGCGAATTGACGCCGTCGCCCGGCTCCAGCCCCCGCCAGATCGCCATGAGCTGCGCACCCACGCCGGGAAACGCATAGTCGGCCGTCGAGGCAAGGTAGACCATGGCGGCGACCAGACCGCACGCGCCGGCAAGCAACCAGTTCTTCTTCATTTGACCATCTCCCCCTTTTCGAGCGGCCGGGCGTCACCGCCTCCGGCCGGTTTGCAATCAGACCTTACCCAACGCCTGCTTCAGGTCGGCGATCAGGTCCTCCGGATCCTCCAGGCCGACCGAAAGCCGAATCAGGTCCGGCGGGATGCCGGCCGCCTTGAGCTGCGCGTCCGACAGCTGCCGGTGCGTGTGCGACGCCGGATGCAGCACGCAGCTCCACGCGTCCGCCACGTGCGTGACGATGCCGATCACCTTCAGCGCGTCCATGAACCGGATCGAGGCCCGGCGCCCGCCCCTGATGCCGAACGTCAGCACCCCGCACGGCGAGGGGCCGTCGAACTGCCGGCGGAGCAGCCGACGGTACGGGGAGTCGGGCAGCCCCGCGAAGTTCACCCACGCGACCTTCGGCTGGGCCTGCAGCCACTTGGCGATCCGGAGCGCCGATTCGGCGTGGCGGCGGATGCGCACGTGCAGGGACTCGAGCCCGACGTTGACGAGAAAGGCGTTGAACGGCGAGGGAATCGCGCCGAAGTCGCGCATCAGGTGCGCCGTGCACTTGGTGATGTAGGCGAGCTTCCCGAAGGTCTTGACGTAGGAGAGGCCGTGGTACGACGCGTCCGGCTCCACCAGGCCGGGGAACTTGTCGGCGTGCTGCGCCCAGTCGAAGTTGCCGCTATCAACGATGCAGCCGCCCACCTGCGTCGAATGGCCGTCCATGTACTTCGTCGTCGCGTGCGTGACGATGTCGCAGCCGAACTCGAACGGACGGCAGAGGACCGGGGTCGGGAACGTGTTGTCCACGATCAGCGGCACGCCGTTCCGGTGCGCGATCTTCGCGAACTTCGCAATGTCGAGGATCACCCCCGACGGATTCGCCACCGTCTCGCCGAAGACGCACTTCGTGTTCGGCCGGAACGCCGCCTGGATGGTCTTCGCGTCCGCCGCCGGATCGACGAACGTGTAGTCGATGCCGAAGTCGCGGAGCGACACGTTGAAGAGGTTGAAGGTGCCGCCGTAGATCTGCGCCGAGCAGACCACGTGGTCGCCCGCCTTGCAGAGGTTCGCGACGGCGAAGAAGTTCGCCGCCTGGCCCGACGAGGTTAGGATCGCCGCCACGCCCCCTTCCAGCGCCGCGATCTTCTGCGCCACCGCGTCGTTCGTCGGGTTCGCCAGCCGCGTGTAGAAGTAGCCGGACGCCTTGAGGTCGAACAGGTCGCCCATGTGCTGGGTCGTGTCGTACTTGAACGTCGTCGTCTGGTAGATCGGAACCTGCCGCGGCTCCCCGCACTTCGGCCGGTAGCCGCCCTGCACGCACAGTGTGTCAATCTTCATCGCCTGCCCTCTCCTCTTCAATAGCCCGCCTCTTCCGCCTCGATCATCTGCAGCTCCCGCAGCTGGCGCGCCTGCGAAATCGCAATGACGCCAACCGTCACCAGCGCCGCCGACAGGAGCAGATACCCGGCGGAAATCGCCCATGGCCGCCAGTTCCACGGGTCGTCGCCGATGACCCGGTACGGACGGATGCCCCGCTGGCGCAACAGCCGATAGGCGTCGGCGCGGTTCCGCGCGACAATCTCCCCCGCAAGATTGCGGTTCGCACTGTCCTGATAGAGATACCGGTAAGTCAATCTGTCCGGCATTATACCAAATCCCGTAGCGCAGCGGTAAAATATTTGGTATACTGTCCGCCGTTTTGACGACGGACTGTAGCTCAGCTGGTAGAGCACGACACTTTTAATGTTGGGGTCGCGGGTCCGAACCCCGCCAGTCCGACCAACCACGCGCCCGCGAGGTGAAAGTCGCCGGGATCGAATCGGCTCTCGTGGGCAGGGCGAAATCGGCTTCCGCGTCTCACTCGCATTGCGGATATCGCATCATCTTTCAGCGTGGCGGGGGAATCCCGGCCAGCCGGAATATCGAATGCAGCGTACCCTGTCGAATCGGGCGGTTGCCGTGGTGCGGAACGGGAACGGAACGCCCGGCATCGTCAGTCCACTTGAAATGGCTTCCGTTGGAAGCGGCAAGGCGGAATCCGCGCGCCTTAAGCATGCGCTCCACCTCTTGCGCGGTCATCGGCTTCACCGCGCAACCTTCTCGCCCTCGTCGAATAGCATGAGGTCCGTCACCTCGATCAGACACTTGCGGAGTTCCGGCAAGGTGTCGGCCTCGGTAAAGCAGTTGTCATGCCCGCGCACGTTCGCGCAATACCCGCCGTCGGGGTCGGGCGTCACGTCTGCCGTGAAGGTCTGCCCGTGTGTCGTGAAGTCCATCGTCTGCGGGGCTTTGCGCAGGTCGGGCAGGCCACGGACGGCGACGATGAACGCAAGCACCCCGTTCAAGTCCGTGCCGTATCGGCGCAGCTTGCGCTCCGCCCGTTGGGCAAGGTCAAGGTCAAGGGTCGCCGCCCTCGCGGGTCTAATCCGCTCTTTCAGTCCCATGGCTCAATCCTTTCCATGCGTCGCTTTCACTCGCAACGCCGGACAGTATATCATAATCCGCCGATTATGGCGCCGCGCTTCGCGGCGTATTCTGCGGCGTATTCTGCGGACGCAGTCGCGCAGTCCGCGCCGAATGGCTCACTTTACGCCGATCAGTTTCACGTCAAGTTCTGCCGGCATGTTTTCTACCGTGACGTTCTTGATTTCGAGCGGAGTGTTCGGCTGGGCTTTGACGCGCGCCATAAGTTTAGACGGCAGCTTGCCATGGCAACGGAAGTTCCTGAAGATCAAGTTCTCGTATTTGACATCAAAGCATGACAAGTCATCCACCTTCTCGCACTGCTGATTGCCGATATCCTTGCCCCAGCGGGCCACATCCACCATGAAAAGCATCGACGAATCACGCAGCTTCTTCGGGAATTCCACGTCATCGCGATTTTTCTGCATATATCCCTGATAACGCTCGCCCCAATAGTCCACGTCGATGTCTTCCATGCGGATGTCCTTTATCCGCGTATTGTTGGAGCCGTACCAAGTCGTCACATCCGCCACGAAGAAGTCGGATGAGATGCACTTGATGTTGCGATAGGCGACGCGTTCGATGAGGCAATCGCCGCACCCCGCCCAGACTTCGAGGCATTTGCCCCAATCGCACCACAGTACGCAGTTCTCGACCAGGATGTTGCGCGTCACCCGGCCGGACTTCTCCAATGCCCTGCCGCGCGCGATAATGCAGTCGTCGAACGAACGCACAAAGCTGTTGCGCACCGTGACATCCTCCGAAGCGCAGATGTTGATGCCGTCGGCATTGTAGCGCCAAAGCCCGATAAGCTTGATGTTGTCGAGCGTGACCCTCTTCGACTGGGTGCGGATAATGACCGTCCAGCGCGGCGGATCGCGGAAAGTTATGCCCTCGACGACGACGTTCGTCGCCCACGCGGTCGTCAGCGCCGTCACCGCCTTCTGTGCGCCATGTCCGCAATTCGAAAACCCGGCCCTGATGCCGTTCTCGAACGCCACGCCCGACTGCTCGTCGCGGAACTGGTAGGAGCAATCGACGATGCCGCGCCCGACAATCTTCACGTTTTCGGCGTGGAACACCTGAATGGAGCCGTAGACGACGGCGCCTTCGTCAATGACCACCGTCTGGTTGCTCTTCGGCGCAACCGCCCCGACATAGTGTTCGCCGGGGCCGAAGTAGATTATGTCGCCTTCGGTCGGCTTCACCAATGGCGGATTGGCAAAAACGTGCAACGCGTGCTTTTCCTTGCCGTAAACGATGACCAGCTGCTGCGGCCTGTCGATTGCAATTTTCAGCCTGTTGCCCTCCACCGACAGCTCGCGCGGCTCGCAAAGCGGCAGGACCACCAGTTGCTCGCGATCAAACGGCTCATCCCCGGCCACGACCAGTTCGCCGCGCGCCGCCATGTCGAACGAGACGAAAGTGTCGATTTTGGTCTGCTCCACCGGTCGCTGATAGCCGGGATAGACCTGGTTCATCGGATAGGCGGAAACCCGCGCCGGGTGCACCTTCAGCGGCGCACCGTTCCACTCGACCTTGCAGACCGCCTCGGCCCTGAAGGCCAGGACCGAGACGACGGCTACGAGACAACGGACAAACCTCATCATTTTGCTGCGCTTCCTTCAGTCTGATTCCGCCTGATTCTAGCGGATGCGAATGATCATCGCCTTGCCGGAGACGCGCGCATACAAAACGCCGTCCCGGACCACGAACGCGAGCCGGGCATGCGCGGCCGCCGGCACCAGCTGCCAGCCGCTCGCGTCCTCCGGCAGGACATACTCGCCGACATTGCGCGCGATCGGATACAGCTTCGGCACCGCCTGGACCTCATCCTCCAGCACGAATACGCCCGTCGCGGCGACCGACACCTTGTCGCGTCCATCGACCATCGGCAATGTCGTGCCGTCGCTATCGGTCGTAATCGACGCAATCGTTATCGGATTCTCCACCGCAACCGCAGCGGGCAGCTGCGCCTTGCCGCCGAGGAACAGCTCGCCGGGGCCGCGAATGCGCCCGGTGAAGCCATCCAAGGCGTTGAGCGTAAGCGAGGAGCCGCGCGAAATCTCCACGTCGCCGGCGCCGGAGAGCGACTGCAAGTTCTCGTTGCCGTTCTTCACTCTCAGCACCGCGCCGCTCTCCACCGTGACCGGCGAAGCAGTCGGCAAAACCGTCGCATCCGCCGCAATCCCGATTACCGAACGCGCATGGGCACGAATCTCGTCGGCGGACAACGCCTGGTCGAACAGCGCGAGGTTGTCAATCCTGCACGTAAGCGCAGTAGTGGCGACGAACTGCGAAAGTGCGCCGGTTTCCGAATCGCGCGCACGGGCGCCAAAGACGATGTCCTTGAAGTTGATTGACGGCAGCGTACGGCTTTCCGCATAGATCTCGACGCCTTCGAGATAGTAGCGCACGACCGCCGCTTCCGCGTCATAGGCAACCGAACATTGGACCCACCCGGAAGGCGTATCCTCCTGATCCTTGATGTGAATGTCGAATTCGCCCTGATCCAACAACTTGCGGCTCCCGTTCCCGACAAACCAAGTGATGCGGCGCGGCGTGGCATTCACGTATTCCATGCGAACGCTGCCGGTCTCCGACCCGTCGCCGATGATCATGAAGATGCCGGTGCCCGGCTGTCTCGGCAGGCGCGCCGAAACCGTGAACGACGAGCCGGCCGGCAGCGCCTGCGCGAGCTTCTCGCCGTCGCCCTCGGCAAGTCGCAGCGCCGAGGCGTCCACTCTGGTGCTGCCGTCGTATTTGGCTCCCGTCATGGCGAACTTGAATTGCCGGCCATCGCGAGTTTCCGCCGTGCCGACGCCGGCCACCACTCCTTCCGTGCCGTTTTCGCTGACGCTGACCAGCCGCAGGCCCGAGACGGAATCCGCAAAACTGCCGCTCCCTTCGGCTTCGCACGCATCAAAGTTCCACTCGGCAACCGGCGAGGCGTCCCCTTCCGGGACCGGCGTCAAGCCCCGCGTGGCATATTCCGCCGCGACCTGCTCCGCAGTCCACGCCCCCGGCAACACCTTGACTTCATCAATGTCGCCCGAGTATGTGCTATGCGCATCGGTGAGACTTGCATTGCCAATTTTTATGCCGGGATTGTCGATTATCTTCAAGCCGTACGTTTGTTGCTTGGTACCCTTCAATACCCCATCGACATAGATCGAAGCGAGCAGCGTGTTAATATCGAATGTGCATACAATATGGTGCCATTTGCCGTCTACTATCGAATAACCTTCGTCGCCCAGTTCCGCAACCGCCGCATCCGCTCCTCTGGCGCTCCAACCCACAAACGGATAAAATGCGACTCGCTTGCCCAACCCATTGGCACGAGAATCCCCGGAGGGATACAGGGAAAAAGCGACTACATACTGCTTGTAGTTGCCGCCGCTGAGATCGCCGAATGTCACCAGATTGGGATACCACCCGCAATCTTGCGCCGGGCGCACCCAGAGGCTGATGGTAACCGAACTATAGCCCTTGGGCAATTGCGATCCGGTCGCGATGCCGGCTTCATTCGTGAGTACGGCCGCCGGAATATTCGTAGCCTTGTCCCAATGGACGGCACGGCCCACGACGCCATCGGCGACGAAAGCATATTTGGACGGGTCTTCCGCCACCAGATGAATGCCGCCACCGGCGGACGCATCGCGTCCCATGTCATATTCATTTTCAAAATCCCAGTGCGCACCGGAGGCCATTGCGACCGGCTTGTAGGTATCGACGCTGAGCGTTCCCGCCTTCACCACCGTTGCACCGGTGTAATCCTTCGGGTTGTCGAAGACCAGTTCATTGGCAGCACCATCTTTGACTATCGCGCCTGCCCCGGCAATCCGAGCGTTGCAGCACGACTGGATGGCAGGGGAGTCAAACGTCAGCGAACCGTTCTTTTCTACCAATATGCCGCCGGTGGCACCATTGCCGGCCGGCATCGTGACCAGCTTCTGGTCGCCGTAAAGAACCGCAAATCCGCCCGCGCGGATGTCGAACTTGGTTGCCGGATCGAGCAGCTGCGGCGCCTCCGGAGTACCGAAAATCGCATCGGCATTCAGGACATCCAGCGTTCCGGTGAACGCAAGCGGGTCGGTCTTTGCGCCGACGTTGAAGTTGTAGGCCTGACCGCCGGCGAAGCGGATCGCTCCATCGCCCTCGATATTGCCGGCAAACGCCTTCAACGTGCCAGAACCGGTAAAACCGACATCAAGGAAGAGCGTCGCGCCCGATTCCACCCTCAGCACCGAAGTTTGGTCGGCAACTGCGGCATCGGCAGAATAGATGCGCCCAAGCTGGACTTTGCCGTTGGCTTCCACCGTCAAGGTTCCGCCATTGTGCAGCATGATCACGGCGTTATCCGCCTTAAAGCCATCCGCCAAGGCTACCGTGCCGCCGAGAATCTCCAGGGACGGATCGGCTTCCCAAAAACTGATCGACCTCATTAGGCGCAGTTTTCCGGAACCGCTCTTGCGCAAAGTCTGATAAGGATACGCGGCCGTATTTACATACGGCTCCAGTCGCAAGGTGGCGTTTTCGATGTCTACGGTGGTTCCGTTGCAAAAGCGCCACCGCTGCGCGCCAGATCCATGCCAAACATTTATTGTGCGCGCCTCGCCGCCGACGATAAGGCCGCGAATAGGCAGCGTGTCTGCCGGAAAATTCCCCCCGAGCGAGTTGCCCTTGGTCCAATCGCTCGTCAAGCTCGCACCATCTGCAAGCGCACTCAAATCGTAGATCGTACGGGCGCCCAGCAACTCGGCAACCGTTGCCGTTGATCCTCCGCCGACTTGCCAATTAGCTTCATCCGACCAATTGCCGCCAGCGGAATCGCCCACCCAGACCAGCGTTCCGTCAATTGGATCGTCAGCCGCCCAAAGACAGTTGTTCGCGGCCAATGCCAGCACAAGGCTCCCGCCGAATAGGGATAAAGCCAGCGTTCGATGCCCGCTTCTCATCCACGAAATTATGCAATTTTGCCGCAAAATCTGCGCTAATTTCTGCATTGTCTTACTCCTCTTTTATAATCCGGGGTTGGTTTTGTGCATTTTCACCTTTGATATTAGCATTTCCCCCCCCCCCCCCCCGTCAACTACACCCATTCGGGGGACATTGGCGGCATAACTTAATATTTCATCGGCATTATCCTTGTAAGTCGCAACCTATCGCCAAGAAAAAGGCGCTGCAACTTTTTTAACCAGCTGGCGAACGCGGCACTTTCAGTGCCCCGCTCGCCATGATTTTGCCGCAGGGCGCCGTTGGCAGCCGAAAAAAGCCAATGTCGTCGCGCCCGCGATGCGCCCGGCAGGCGCCGCCTAAAGGTGCGGCGCGAGCAACGCCGCCAGCTCGGCTTTCGACCGATAGCCGACGGTGGTGGCGACGACCTCGCCGCGCTTGAACAGCAACAGCGCGGGAATGCTGGCGATGCCGTAGCGCGCGGCCAGCTCCGGCGCCTCGTCGACGTCAAGCTTCCCGACCTTCAGCACCTCGGCCTGTTCGCGGGCGATCTCCGCCACAATCGGCGCCAGCAGCTGGCAGGGACCGCACCAGGTGGCCGAGAAGTCCACCAGCACGGGCCGGTCGGACGCCAGCACTTCCGTCGCGAAATTGTCGTTCGTAATCCTGACTTCCATGCCGCACTCCTTTCCCTTAAGACCGCAAAGAAACGCCGACGGACCATCCACCCCCAAGCAATCAGCCGCCATTCGACCGGAACGCCTTCGGGCTTGAGGGCTTCAGGGATAGTCCGCCGGCAAAGTGAGAACCTCGCACCCGTCGTCGGTGATGGCCACCGTGTGCTCGAAATGGGCCGAAAGGCAGCGGTCCCGCGTCACGACCGTCCAGTCGTTCTCAAGCACCTCCGTCCGTTCGCCCCTTTTGGTCATGGTGATCATCGGTTCGACGGCAATCGTCATGCCGGGCTTCAGCACGAGCTTCGTTCCGGGCTGGCCGTAGTTCGGCACCTCCGGGTCCTCGTGCACGTCGCGGCCGACGCCGTGGCCGATCCAGTCCCGCACGATGCCGAAGCCCGCCGCCTCCGCCACCTGCTGGATGGCAAAGCCGACGTCGCCGAGATGCACCCCCGGACCGCAGGCGGCAATGCCCGCCTTGAGGCACGCCTTCGTCGTCTCGACGAGCCGCAGGACCTCGGGATCGGTGACGCCGAGCGCCACCGTCCGCGACGTGTCGCCGTTGAACCCGTGCGTGCAGATGCCGACGTCGGTCTTCACCAGGTCGCCGGGCATGATCACCCGGTCAGGACTCGGGATGCCGTGGATGACCTCGTCGTTGATCGACACGCAGAGGTGGCCGGGGAAACCGGAGTAGCCGTAGAAGCTCGCCTTGACGTTGTGCTTCCGGCAGTACGCGACGACCAGGTCGTCGATCTCCCCGGTGGTGACGCCGGGCGCGACCGCCGAGGCGCAGATGTCGCGGATCTCCGCGCTCATCCGGCACGCCTCGCGCATGCGGTCGATTTCCGCCTTGGTCTTGACGTCTACCTTCACCGCCCCTACATGGCGGCCTTGAAGGCCGCCGCATTCTTTTCCGGACCCTGATCGCCGTCGATCTTGCGCAGGAGGCCCTTCGCCGCGTAGAACTGAATCAGCGGCTCGGTCTCGCGGTGATAGACGACGAGCCGGTCCTTGACCGTCTCGGGATTGTCGTCCTTGCGGACGACCAGCTGCTCGCCGCAGACGTCGCAGACGCCCTCGACCTTCGGCGGCAGCGCCTTCACGTGGTAGCCCGCCTTGCACTTCGGGCAGGTGCGGCGGCCGGCGATGCGGTCGGCGATGATCTCGTCCGGAACGTCCACGAGGACGGCGGAGCGGATCGGCGCCTGGATCGCCTCCAGGACCTCGGCCTGCCGGACGTTGCGCGGAAAGCCGTCCAGCAGCATCGTGACGTCGCCCTGCGTCTCGGCGATGACGTCCTTGATCATCTCGGCGATGATCTCGTCGGCCACCAGCTGACCGGCCTCCATCGCGGCCTTCGCGGCCTGCCCGGCCGGCGTCCCCTTCGCCACGGCGCTGCGGAGCAGGTCGCCCGAGCTCACGTGCTTGAGGTTCGCGTCTGCGCTCGCGAGCCGCCCCGCGATCGTGCCCTTCCCCGAACCCGGGGCGCCCAGCAAAATGACAATGTCCATGATTTCGCCGCTCCTTAGCCGTTCTTCCGCTCGAATTCCCGCATGAATTCGACGAGCGCGTCGACGCCCGCCATCGGGAAGGCGTTGTAGATCGAGGCGCGCAGGCCGCCCACCGAACGATGCCCCTTGAGCGAGCTCATGCCGAGCTTCCCGGCCTCGGCGAGGAACTTCTTCTCCAGCTCCTCGTCGTTGCCGCGAATGCGCCAGGTGACGTTCATGTTCGAACGGAACTCCGGCAGCGCCGTACCCGTCCAGAAGTCGCTGCCGTCGATGACGTCGTAGATTTTCTTCGCCTTCTCGGCGTTGAGCTTGAAGAGGTTCTCCTTGCCCATCTTCTTGACCCACTTCATCGTCTCGCCGAAGATGTAGATGCCCCAGGTCGGCGGCGTGTTGTAGAGCGAGTTCTCGTCGACGTAGGTGCGGTACTGGAGCATCGTCGGCAGGTCGGCGAGGCCCCGGGCGGCGAATTCCTTCCGGATCGCGACGACGGCCATGCCGGAGGGGCCGAGGTTCTTCTGCGCACCGGCGTAGAACATGTCGAACTGGCGGTAGTCGCGCTCGCAGCTGAGGATGTCGGAGGACATGTCGCAGATGAGCGGCGAACCCGTCACCGGGAAGCGCTTGAGCTCGGCGCCGGCAATCGTCTCGTTCGAGCAGATGTGGCTGTAGGCCGCGCCGGGCGTCCACTTCCACTCGTCGTCGCGGGGCTGGCGGGTCGGAATGTCCTTCTGGCAGTCGGCGGCGACGTTCACCGTCGCGCCCCGGAGCCTGGCGACGGTCTGCGCCTCCTTGAGCGCCTTGCCCGACCAGGTGCCCTGCTTGCCGTAGTCGGCGACGGCGCCCTGCGGGAGAAAGTTCATGGCGATCATCGCAAACTGCATCGAGGCGCCGCCCTGGATGAAGGTGACGGCCCATTCGTCATCGAGGCCGCACAGCTCCTTGAAGGTCGCGATCGCCTCCTGGTGGATCGCGTCGTAGTCCTTGCCGCGGTGGGACATCTCCATCACCGACATTCCGCAGCCCTTGTAGTCGATCAGTTCCTTCTGCGCCTCCTGCAGGACTTCGAGCGGGAGCACCGCAGGTCCGGCGGAGAAGTTGTATGCACGTGCCATTGCTTGTTTCCTTCTTAGAGTTTATCCGTTCCCCGCCCGCAGAGATCATCAAGTGGGCGATTGCGCGTATTATACTACAATTGCCCCGACGGCTTCAAGACGCGCCCCATTTCAAAGGTTTTTGCAGGGTCTGTCCCCGGCCTCACGGGCCTCGTTCGGGGTCCTGCCCCGGCGTGAGGTCACGCCGGGTACTCGGCTGGG
>JBJEWA010000025.1:0-4355 GCA_051884805.1 Kiritimatiellia bacterium
AGCTCCGGGACTATTTCCGGCAGCGCAGGGACGAGCTGGAGCGGGAGGCCGCGAAAGACGCCGCCGACGAGGCGCTGCGCGGTCCGCTCACGAAGGACTACATGCCGGTCATCTGATTCGGCCGGACTGATTTGGGAGGTTGACACATATGCGATACGGTTCGATGGTGGTCGGCGTCGCTGCGACGATGCTGGCGCATGGATTGGCGCTTGCAAGCGCGGAGACCGACTGGTCCGTCCTGACGGGCGCGGTGACGATTCCCGACGGCGAGACCTGGGTCGCCGACGAGGACGACATGACGGCAGTGAACGCGCTGGATTCCGTCACCCTGGCGGATACGGCGACGCTCGTCTTCCGCGCCACGGTCACCGTGCCGAAGGCGGGGCTGCTGAACGGCTCCGGCGCCGTGCGCAAGACGGGTACGACGGACTGGAAGGTCTCGGCGGCGCAGAGCGGCTTCATCGGCGACTTCCACATCGACGCGGGCGCAGTCACGCTGGCCGGCGCCAATGCGCTGGGCCTGGCCCTGCAGGTCGAGCCGTGCGGCGACATCTGCGTCCACGACGGCGGTTCGCTGATCATCGACGGCGCGGACGTCAACTTCTACCAGCGCGGCATTCGCCTCGCCGGCTTCGGCACCGGCGCGGCAGGCTCGTACGCCCTCGACGTGCGCGCCTGCGGCGCCTACGGCAGGGGCGTGTGGGAAATCGTGCTCGATGCGGACGCGTCCCTTTCGCCCAGCACGTCGGTGTCCTACTGGATTAGCCCCGGCTACGGGGTCATCGACTTGCAGTCCTACGACCTCTACCGCTACGGTACGGAAAGTTGGTACCTCCGCGGCCTGACCGTGAAGGGCTCTGGCCGCATGATCTTCAAGGGCGGATACAACATCTTCACCTTGGACGCGTCCGATCTCGGCACGACCGAGGACGGTCCGCTGGTGGTGGACGCGGGGAGCGGCGTCACCTCGTCGCTTGGCCTTGGCGCCGGAATCACGCCAATCTTCCGTCCCTTGCTCTGCAAGAATTCGGTGAACCTCAACTGCGTTTCCGGCTCGGCCGCGAAACCGATGCTCGGCATCGACGGCTCCGACTACGCGTTCACCGGCGGCGTGACGCTGGCGGGCGAAGGGACGGTGCTGGCACCGACCCTGTGGGACAACGAGAACGGGAGCTGGATCCGGGCGCTGCAGTACGACTTCGGGCCGATTGCGGGCGAAGGTTCCCTTTTCGTCGGCGATCGCGGCGCGAACAGCCGCCTCGGGCGCGTCTATCTGCGGGAGCGCAACACCCATACAGGTACGACGACCGTCAACGGCGCCGGCAACGTCGGCCTGCTGCTCGGATATCCGGGCTCCATCCCCGACTGGTCCAAGGTGACGCTGACCAACAACGCCTATCTCGCGGCACGTCTCGGCGTGGACGGCGAGGGCAATCCGCGCTGGACGCCGAGCGACATCTATGCGGCGATCAACGGCGTCTCCTGGACCGATGCGGGCGAATGGGCCCATTTCTCCATCGACGCCTCGGAGTGCGAAAACGGCGTCTATACGCTCGACCCGCAGGATGTTGCGGACAACGTGCCGGCCGGCAAGCCGCGCACGATCGGCGTCGCCGGCGGCGTCCTGCGGCTGCTCGCGCCGGCCGGCGAGACGCGGGACGTGACGCTCGCGGCCGACCACGGTCGCCTCGAACTGACGGGCGGCGGCAGGTTCTATCTGGTCGGCAACAGCGAGCTGCGGGGCCTTGTCCATCCCGACAACCCCTACGAAGGGCCGCTGGCGACGGTCTGCGTCCAGGACGGCAGCACGGTCGTCCAGGGTGACGAGACGGTCTTTGTCGGCGGCTCTTCGCTCCCGACCAGCACCGGCTGGGACATCCGCAATGCCGCGCGGCTCGTAGTCACGAACGCCGCGTGGCGGACGACTTGCGACACCGTCGCCACGGATCTCGTCAGCCGCGCCGAAGGCGTGATCTGGGTCGGCTGCCACAACCTCGGCGTCCTCGAAGTGCAGCGGGACGCGGTCGTCTCGAACCGGGTGATCGTGGGCGGCGGGCGGACTTCCTATTCCGCCGGCGAAGGCGCAGGCGCCGTGTACGTGAACGGCGGCAGCCTCAACATTGTCCAAAGCGGCCAGTCGCATCTGTCGTCCGTCATCGGTTCGTACAAGTACGGCTATCTTGAATTGACGGCGGGCGAGGTCGTCAGCGACTGGAATCTCTACGTGGGTCAATACGGCTACGGCTGCATCAACGCCTACGGCGGCAGCGGGACGGTGAAAAACATCCTCGGCGTCGCCTGCGGCAGGAATCACCATTGCAACTTCAACTTGCTGGGCGGCTCATGGACGGTCAAGGATTTCCGCGTCGCCTACGACTGCAACGTGCCCAACCAGGCGGAGGTCACGGTTGCGGACGGCGGCTATCTGAAGGCAGGGGCCTTCTACGGACCGCGAGAACCCGTGTGCACCGTGCGGCTCAATCTGATCGACGGCGGCGTGCTGGAGACGCCCGGCGTCTTCGGCGGCGCCACGAGCTATCCCGACGACAATCCGCACGCCTTCATCGTCAACTTCGACGGCGGCGTGCTGCGCTCGTCCGGCACGGGAGCAAACTCGCTGTTCGCCTGGTTGGCGAACGGCAGGCGCGTGAGCGACGTCTGCGTGTACGGGCAGGGCGCCGTCATCGACACTCCGTCCGGCGCGGTTCAGCAGCACTCCGACACGCCGTTTGCGGCGAATGTCGCCGGCGGCGTGCAGGCGATTCGGCTGCCGAAGGAATATACCGGCCTGATTGGTGCGCCGGAAGTGGTCATCGACAATCTTGAGGGCGGAACCGGCGTCGGCGCCACCGCCACTGCGGACTGGGATCCGGCGACGCGCACGCTCAGGGGCGTGCGCATCACCTCGCCGGGCTGGGGCTACGCCCAGGAGAGCGTGCGCGTGACGATCACCTGCCCGAATTCGATCGACCAGATGAAGATGACGTCGTATTACAATCTCAAGTGCGTGGTGACGAACAACGTCTGCAAGTGGGACAACTGCGATCCCATCGAGCTGCCGGGCGCCATCGTCGTCGGCGACAACACGATCGGCGGCCTGACCAAGCGCGGCGCGGCGACGCTGACGCTCAATGCGACGAACGAGTGGCGGCAGTGGACGAGCGTCGAGGGCGGCAAACTGGTCGCGGGCAGCAGCGGGGCGATTCCCGACGGCACGGTCCTGAAGCTCTCGGGCGGCGGCGTCTTGGACTTCAACGGCCATGCGGTGGTGGTCGATTCGGTCGAATACGGTGTCGGCGGCGGTTCGTACGTCAATGCGGACAACGTCGTGTTCACCTCGGCTGCGGCCCGGAAGATCGTGATCGACATCGACGACCTCCTCGCCGGCAAGACGGTCCCGTTTGACGTCGTCGACCTGGCGGAGATGACGGTTAGGGTGACCGGCGACCTGACGAAGCTCGATCCCGAGGTGTCGTCGCACTACCGCTTCGTGACCGCCAGCTCGGCCTCCGGAACGCCAACCTTCGAGACGGACGTCCCGCTGCCGGCGGGCTGGTCCTTCAAGACGGACGGCGCGGGCGTCCGGCTGTCGGCGTCGCGGGGCCTGATCCTCATCATCCGCTAAGGTCGCTCCGGCTCCCTGCGCTGGAGCGCAGGCGGTTGCGGCAGTCCGATCAGGCAACGGAAAGAGGAATGGCGCGATGCGATTGGCGTACGTGCTGTGCGGCGTGATGTGCGGCGCGATGTGCGCGTCTGCGGCGACGGGAGTCTCGAAAAGCGACTATCTTGATCTGGTCGAATCCGCAGTCGGCGCCTATGCGCCGGCGCAAATATCGGCCTACCACGCGCGCGTCAGGCGGGAGGGCATCCGCGAGCACGGGTTTCCGCGGCTGGCGGCCAATCTGGGCGTGCTCGTCGCGCACGGCCGGCGGCCTGCCGACCGGGAGCTCTTCCGCGAACTGATGACGACCGCCTGCGCCCAGATGCCCATGGCGCTGGAGGCGTCGAAGCGGCGGAAGCCGGGGGGCTTCCCCGTCGGGAATGACTTTACGGGGGGGGGAAGGGTCAGAGTTTATCTATACAGTACCATTGATACACTAAGCCTCTTGTGAAATCACGGGGACAGCAACTGTAAATTTCAACGAAATTTAGAGGCTTTGTCTATGGGGCAGAATTTGCCCACCTTGCGCGTCAGCGCAGGGAAAAGATGGCAAAGAAATCGTGGGGACAGACCCCGTTTGAGGCCGATGAAAGGCCGGGGATAGACCCCACTTGAGGCCCCAGCCGAGTACCCGGCGGTTGTTGCCACGCCCCGCAGCGAGGGCGCTGCGGGTACTCTGCTGGCCAGCCCTCCC
>JBJEWA010000026.1:0-4234 GCA_051884805.1 Kiritimatiellia bacterium
AGTACTTGGGCGTGGCTGTTACCACGCCCCGCAGCGAGGGCGCTGCGGGTACTCTCCTGGCCAGCGCAACGGGCGGCCCGCATCAGTACCCGGCGTGACCTCACGCCGGGGCGACGCCAAGCCGAGTATCCGGCGTGGCGGTTGCCACGCCCCGCAGCGAGGGCGCTGCGGGTACTCTGCCGACCAGCGCAACGGGCGACCCGACTCTCGCCCCTCTCGTCTCTCTTGTCTCTCTTGTCCTCAAGCGGAGTCCCGCGTTTCAACAGGCCTCGTTCGGGGTCTTGCCCCGGCGTGAGGTCACGCCGGGTACTGGTGCGGGAGGGAGAGGAGCGACGAAAGCGGTGGGAGCGGCCTGGAAACGCAGGAAACCCGAATGAGCCAAGATTTCCGCAGCGAATTCTCATTTTACGATTGGGGAAGCCTGGGGACAGGCCCCACAAGCCATTGGCTGGCAAAACCGGGAGAGGTGGGGAGCGTCAATCGAGCGTTGTCTCCTTGGTCTGGACGTTGCCATTCCCGTCCCGCCAAGTCAGGCGGTATTTGCCCTTGAAGCCCCGGAAGCGGATTGCGCCGTCGTCGCCGGCCTTCGCCGTCAATCGCGTCTTCCATTGGCGGTTGATCAGCTCGTCGAGGACGTGATAGGCTTTCTTCTTCCGCATTTCCGCCGTGTACAGCCCCGAGGCGAGATTTTCCCTGTGGTAGGTGTGATCCACCAGATTCCAATAGGTGATGCGGTAGACGGTCGGCCAGGAGAACCAAAGCCGGTAGTTGTCGCGCATCATCCGCGCCTGGGTTTCCTCGCCTTCCGGCGTATCGTCCGGCGCCGGTATCGTTATCTCGGAAATGTGAATCGGCCGCTTCAGCGTATCGAGCGCCCACAGCATCTGGAACTGGGCCTCCGGCGACCAGTCGGTTCCGTTGGCGATGCACGGCCGCCCTTCCGCAATCCTGCGCGCCTCATCGGCGCCGAAAATGTGCATCTGCAACCCCACGACATCGATCTTTGCGCCGCGATCGATGAGCGACTGGACGAAAGGAACGTAGATCGGACGCCACGAGTCGTTGATTTCGAGCTTGACCTCGGCAGGGAACGCCGCCGCCGCCCATTGGTGGCAGCGAAAAGTATAGTCGTCCGGGACGAGCTGCTTCGGCCGTCCCCACACGACCTGATCGTGGTAAGGTCCGGCCATCGAACACGAGCGATCAACCGTCTCGTTGACGACATCCCACTGGTCCAGCATTCCCCGGTAATGCTCGCCCAGCTGGCGGATGCGCCGCGCGTAGCGTTGGGCAAGTCCGGCCTTATCGACGCCATTGGTGACCCAGGGCGCGGTGAACGGCGGATAGATCATCGGGTGTCCGTGCGCCGAGAGGCCGTGCGCACGCAAGAATTCGAGAACCGGATCGGGCGCCGGGCGACGGTATTCCGGGAACTGCTCCCACTTCGCCTTTGCCGTCAGCTCCCGGACCGATTTCCAGAAGGCGGCGCTGTCGCGCGGACCGGCCCCGAAGCGGATCGCGCCCTCGCTCAATTCCATCTTGTCCCAATAAAACGCCACCGTCGCAGCATTCCAGAGATTGGTGAAGGTGGCGCGGTACTGGGCGTTCCAGTCGTCGCGGCCGAGCTGGTCGAAATTGAAGATATGGGAGCCGAACTGGAAGGCGTGGGTCAGCTGCTCGACTTCGACTTCCGTCCCCGGCGCGAAGCCCGCCGCGACGGCATCGGCCTTGCGGCAGCGCTCGATCCGGGCGTCAATGCCGGCGTTTACGCGCTCGTTCCACAGTCGCCGGTATCCGTCGGGGATGCCCGCCCAGGCCTGGCAAGCCAGAGCGCAGGCCAACCACAACAGCAGCTTGGTCGTCTTCATCGGTTCCTTTCAGTCGCCAGCCCGCACCGCCGCAGCCGGCGTTACCGGCGCGGCAACGGCGGTATTTCCCGCGCCCAGATGTTCCTGAAGGCGACGAGCGTCCCGTGCTCCTGCAGCGAAATCGGCGTCCGCTCCGGCCCCTTCTTTTCGTCGGCGTATCGCTTGGTGGCGAAAGTGTTGCCCCAGATCTCGGCATTGTCCTGCACCAGTACACCGTTGAAGAAGACGGTGGCGCGCGGATTCTCCACCAGCCGTTCGCCGTCCCAGACCGCCGGATGGAAGACGATGTCGTAGGTCTGCCACTCGCCCGAATCCTTCGCCGGGTTCACCTGCGGCGGATGGTGGCCGTAAATCGCGCCGGCCTGTCCGTCGGCGTAGGTCGGATTGGGATTGGGCGTCTTGGCGGGGTCGGTCAGGAAGCTGTCGAGAATCTGGATCTCGTGACAGCCGCCGAGACACACGCCCGAATTGCCGCGGTTCTGCCCCTTCAGCGAGCTCGGGGAAGGCGCCCGCCATTCGAGATGGACCTGGACGTCGCGGAACTTCGCCTTGGTGTCGATCCAGGTTCCCTGGTCGGAAGCAAGCAGCAGTCCGTCCTCGACCCGCCACTTGCCGCCGCGCCAATTGCGCTCGAAGCTCTCCTGCGTTCCGTCGAACAGCACCACCGCGTCACTGGGAATGCCGCGCTCGTCGACAGCCACCTTGGGCGGATTGGGGCGCGCCGGGTCGTGGATCTTCCACGCGCTCTGCGGCGCCGACACCGTCAAATAGCGATTGCCCTCCGAAGTCTCGAATTTGCCGCAATGGTCAAGGACGAAACGTCCCTTGCCGAGCCCCGGGAAATGGTGGTTCAGGTAAATGGTGTTGTGGCGGAACTTCACGTCCTCGGTGGAAATCGCGAAGATGAGCGGCACGTCGAACGTCTCGATGCGGTTGTGCTCGATGGTGATGTTGCGGTGGTATTTTACCTTTTGCGCGGCGACGTCGCGGATCATCGGATAGAACGAGAAGAGCCCCTCGCAAAACGAACATTTCGAAGTCATGCAGTCGCGAAAGGTGTTGCCGCGGACGACGACGTTCTCGCAGGCGCCCGACTCATACCAGCCCTGGGAGTCACCGGCGAAGAGTATCGCCGAGCCCATGACGCGCTCGAAGAGATTGCTTTCGACCAGCACCGGCTTGGGCGTCGTGAACAAGGTGCCGCGCGCGCGGTTGCGGGCGACGATATTGCCGCGAAACACGACCGAGGGCTGGTAATCGGCGTTCTCCACCGCGTCGCCGACGCCGTAGCCGTCGGGAATTGCCTGATCGAGGGTAACGACGACCTCATACGGATCGACGCTCTCCACCTCGGCGACCGTGAGGACGGGGCCGTTCTCCAGCGTTTTGCCGCGAATGAAGCGAAGGCGCTCGCCGGCGGCGAACACCTCGAATCCGTAGGCCTGGCGGTGCATATAGCGGCAGCGCAAGGTCCGGTCGTCGAGCTTTTCGGTCACGCCGAGGCAGGTCGAATGCACATTGATCGCATCGTCCATCATGCCCTCGAAGAGGCAGTTTTCGATCTCGACTTTGCCCTTGACGTTGGAGAAATGGGTCGCGTCGGCGTTGAGGGTGGCGAAGCGCCGCTCCCCGGCCGGCGCGAAGACGCCGCTCAGGCGCTCCGCCGCCGCCCCAGAACCCGTCCAGGCGAAGTTCTCGCTGCGCTGGCAGATGACGCCCATGCCCCAGGCGGTGTGCAGCACCAGGTCATGAAACCGCGTGTCGGTCGCGCGGTAGACGATGGTCGCCGGAAACGGCCGCTTGTCCGGCCGTATCAGCAGGCAGTCGCCGGGGCGGACGTTCTTCGCCTTCAGGTCGAGCGGCAGGATCCAGCGGTCCTTGACCGCCGTCGGCTGCAATTTGCCGCGCCACCAGATGTCCAGCGTCCCTTCGACGACGGCGTGCGAATCGCCGCGGCAGGCGAGCATGCACTCATACGGCGTCTTCCACCCCTCGCCGAGCGCGTAGAACTTGCCGTCTTCCACCGCGTATGGCTCTTTTTCGCCATCGATTTCGATCGTGGTTTCGCCATCCTTCACCTCGGTTATCCAGGCGGAGGTGACGAAGGGCCGCGCCCAGTCGATCGACACGCCCTCGAGCGTCACGCCGACCGAATCGATGACGGCGACCGCGATGGTCGCGCCGTGCATGACGAAGCGCGAACCGTTGCCCTTGATCCTGACGTTGCGAAGTCCCGTGAGCGGCAGCTGCACGGGATGAAAATCGCTTTGGTCATGGTTGGAAATGTAGAATTGCATCGGCGTCGCGCTCTCGGCGCGAAAGTGGTATTCGCCGCGCTCCAGCTCGATCGTGCCGCCGCCGCGTTC
>JBJEWA010000027.1:0-19258 GCA_051884805.1 Kiritimatiellia bacterium
CTCCCTTCAGACAAGTTCAACCAGAATCGAGTCGCAGACCTCCGTGCCGCGCTCGGTCAGAAGATAAATCGTGTTTTCTTGCGTCAACAGCCCTGCTTTGACGAACTTTTTTAGGGTCTGTCCCCATTCGGGACCGCCTAATGAGAATCTTCTGCGGAAATCTTCCCGCTCCCTCCTTCGCTCCATCTTGGCCTCGCCCCGCCCCCTTCAGACGAGTTCAACCAGAATCGAGTCGCAGACCTCAGTGCCACGCTCGGTCAGAAGATAAATCGTGTTTTCTTGCGTCAACAGCCCTGCTTTGACGAATTTTTTTAGGGTCTGTCCCCACTCGGGAAAGTCGGTCGCATCCAGTCCGTCGCGCGTGCGCAGGCGGAAAAGCGTTCGTTCCTTACGGTCGGTCAAGGCGTCGACCTCGGTTTCGGCGCGTACGCCGTTCCGGACTGACGTGCGCAGCCGGCCCAGCCGTCCGAACGCCCCGTCGCCCAGTCCCAGGTAGTCTTCGCCGCGCCACACGGCCAGGTTGTGCCGACACTCGAAGCCGGGAACGGCGTAGTTGGAGATTTCATAGCGCCGGAGGCCAAGCTCCGACAGGAAGGCGGCGACGGCCCGCAACGTGTCCAGCGTCTCGTCATCCGAAGGCAGCCGGTGCGCCTGCGGTGCGTCCGGGCCATACTGCCCCCACAGCCGGGTCTGCTCCTCCAACATGAGCGAGTAGACCGAACAGTGGCGCAACCCCCAGTTCTTCAGGCGCGACAGCCCGAGTTCCCCGCAACCGGACGGGAACGGGCGACCGGTTCGCGGCGACGGATAGCCGACGATCAGGTCGATGCCGGCGTTGTCAAAGCGGCGCCGGATCCGCGCAAAGGCCCGCTCCGCGTCAACGGCCGCATAGCCGCGCCCCATGTCGGCCAGAATGTCGTCGTTCAGGGACTGGACGCCCATGGAGATGCGGTTGACGCCCAGGTCGGCCAGCATCAGCAGCGTTTCGTCCGTCACATCCAGCGGATGCAGCTCGACGGTAAACTCCGTCCCGCCGTCGAGCTGCGGCCGCAGGGCGTCCGCCAGCAGCCGCAAGTCGCACAGGGCCGGCGATCCGCCGCCGAAATAAACCGTCTTCAGCGCGGCACGGCCAGCCCCACCCGGCCCGGCGGCGGCCAGTTCGCCGACTTCGGCGGCAAGCCGCCGGACGTAGGCGTCGCGGTCGGCGCGCGGGACGCCGGCGCGGGAATACAGCGCGCAGTAGCTGCATTTGCGCCGGCAGAACGGGAAGTGGACGTAAAGATTAGCGGCCAAACCACTTCTTCAGCGGCTCGACCCGGTCCAGACGCTCCCACGGGAAGGTGGCGCGCCCGAAATGGCCGTACGCCGCCGTCTCCTCGTAGTTCCAGCCTTTCGGCTTGAGCAGGCCGAGGTCGTCGATGAGGGCGTAGGGACGGAAGTCGAAGATCTTGCCGGACGCGAGCATCTTCTCCAGTCCCTCGTCCGTCACCCCGCCCTTCGCCGAACCAAACGTCTTCACGCAGAAGCTGACGGGCCGGTCGACGCCAATCGCGTAGGCGACCTGAATCTGACAGCGGTCCGCAAGGCCGGCGACCACGATGTTCTTCGCCGCATAGCGCGCGTAGTAGGCCGCGCTGCGATCGACCTTGGACGGATCCTTGCCGCTGAACGCGCCGCCGCCGTGCGCGGACATTCCGCCATAGGTGTCAACGACGATCTTGCGGCCCGTAATGCCCGAGTCGCCGCACGGGCCGCCGATGACGAACTTCCCCGTCGGGTTGATGAGGAATCGCGTCTTCGCGTCCAGCAGGCCGGTTCGGGCCAGGTAGTTCTTCGCCAGGCTCTCGATGCGCGCGTAATTGTTCTTGGTCGCCCCCGCCTCCGTCGTCTGGTGGGAGATGACGACCGTATCGAGGCGGGCGGGCTTGCCGTCTTCGTAGACGACGGAAAGCTGGCTCTTCGCGTCGGGACGCAGCCACGGACATTCGCCGCGCTTGCGCAGGTTCGCGAACATCTTCAGGAGCTCGTGCGCATAGACGACGGCGGCCGGCATGCAGCTCGGCGTCTCGTTCGTCGCATAGCCGAACATCATGCCCTGGTCGCCGGCGCCCTGCTTCGTCTTCGCCTTGCGGTTGACGCCCTGCGCGATGTCGGGGGACTGCCCGTGCAGGTACGAGACGTACTTGAACGTATTCCAGCAGAAATGCTCGTCGGGACGGTCGTAGCCGATTCGCTTCACGACGCGCCGGACGATCTTCGTCACGTCGATCTTCTCGAACCCGCGGCACGTGACCTCGCCCATGTTGACGACGACGTCGGGGCCGACCATCGTCTCGCATGCGACACGGGCGCGGCCGTCGGCCTTCAGGCAGGCGTCGAGAATCGCATCGGAAATCTGGTCTGCCACCTTGTCGGGATGCCCTTCCGAAACGGATTCCGACGTAAAGACGTGACAATGTTCTTTCTTCATGTTCATTCCCTGTAGACATGGAGCCCGTCACACGGCCCGACACCGCGCCGAACCGTCACAGACTGAAATGAGGGAACATATTATACCAAAACCAGCAGATTGTTTCGATAGAGCGCCCGTACCGCGTCGCAGTCGAGCGTGTGTCCCGCGCGGAAGCTGACCACCGTGCCGCAGAAACGGTGTTCGCCCGTCAGGGCGAGGGCCGCCAGCAGGTCGAGGGCCGCCCGGTGCCAGACCGGCTCAAGGAACTTCTCGCCCACGTGGAAACGCGGTTCGGTATAGTAGCGCCTCGGTCCGTGAATGAGGATGTTCCGCTCGTTGTATCCCCAGTTGCGCGTCGCGGCGAACAGCTTGCCGACCGTCTTCGCCAGCACGTACTGCCGGTGCGTGGCGTTCGTGCGCGCAAGCGAGGCGTAGGCGAACGTATCGGGCGTCACGTCGAAAAGAACGCGCTGGTCCCCGATCACCGTGTTCCAGGAAATCGCGCAGTCGATGCGCAGGTTCCGCTCGCCGTTTGCCGCCGGCAGGAACAGGAGGAAGTCGCCGCGCTTCCCGCCGAAGGCGACCGGCTCCTTCACCGTCACGTACGTCGCCGCCTCGTCGGTGGCGACGATTGGCGCACCGTGCATCGCCTCGACGAGCGGCAGCGAAGACTGGTCGAACAGCGGCGGATCGCCGGAATTCACCCGCAGGAGGACGTTGTCAACCCCCAGGCCGCACTTGAGCGCGATGATGTGCTCGACCATGCGCAGGTAGTTGTGGGCCGAACCGGAGCGGAGGACGAGGTTCTGCGCACTCGTCCACAGGTTGGCGATGTCAACCTTCGTGTCCAGCTGCTCCGGCTGGTCCAGCCGGCGTATCCACCAGCCCGGTCGTTCGCTCGGCGCAAAGGTCAGGAGCTGCCGTCGCTTGCCGCAGAACGTGCCGATGCCGGCGATCCGCACCTCGCCGGCAAGCGTCTGCCGGACGGACGGGAAAGGCGACTCCCGCGTCGCGGCCAGGCGCGTCTCGTCCACAGGCTGACTGGCGAAGCGCTCGTATGCCGAGGCAATCGAGGCTGCGCTGCCAAATACGATCCGTCCGATCGGATAGTCGGTCTTGTCCATGTTCAGAACTCCGATTGCACAAACTCGGCGAGCGCCAGTTTCCAGCTCGGCGTCCGGTAGCCGAGGCGGTTGAGCACGCCTTTCTTCAGCGCCGAATTGCGCGGCCGCGGCGCCGGCCGGGGAAACTCCGCCGTCGTGCAGGGAACGACCGCCCGCTTCAGCCCGAGCAGGCGGAAAAGCTCCACGGTCAGGTCATACCATGTGCACTGTTCCTCGCACGTCCCGTGCACGATGCCGGAGACTTCCGGCTTCGCGAGGAGAAAGCGGATGACTTCCGCCACCGTCTTGGCCGAGGTCGGGTTGCCGCGCTGGTCGTTGACGACCTTGAGCGGCGCGCCCTCCTGGGCGCCGAGCCGCGCCATCGTATGGACGAACGAAGGGCCGCCCGCGCCGTAGAGCCAGGCGATGCGCAGGACGACCGCATCGGGACAAAGCATCCGGACCATCCGCTCGCCGGCGAACTTCGACGCCCCGTAGACGGTCTGCGGGCGGGGGACGTCCGTCTCGCTCCAGGCCCACGGCTCCGTCGGCGGTTCGCCCGAGAAGACGTAGTCGGTCGAGACGGCGATCAGCCGCGCACCGCACGCCTTCGCCGCCAGCGCCACGTTGCGCGACCCCTCCTCGTTCAGCCTGAACGCCAGGTCGCGCTCCGTCTCGCAGGCGTCGACGTTGGTCATGGCCGCGCAGTGGACGATGACGTCCGGGCGTTCCGCGCCAACCTTTTCGACCAGCTCGGCGTCCCGGGTGATGTCCCACTCCGGCAAGTCCGCCACCACGAGCTCGTGTTCCGCCAGCTCCCGCCGGAGCGTCCGTCCGAGCATGCCCTTTCCGCCTGTAATCAGAATCTTCACGGTTTCGGTTCCTCCAGACAATGCACCATGTTCGCTCCCAGCAGGACGATCTGCCAGCTCATGTAGAGCCAGGCGAGCGTAATCGGCAGGAAGGCGAACGACCCGTAGAGCGCGGACGACCTGGCGATCCCGACCTGGGCGATGGCGCAGACCTTCATCCAGGCGCCGAACAGGACGGCCGTGATGCCGCCGCCGTACAGCGCCGGGCGGACGGCGACCCGGCAGTTCGGCATGACCCAGAAGAAGAAGGCGAAGGCCAGCGAGGCCGTCGTCAGCGTAAAGGCCGTCCGGAAAGCCCAGGATTCGAGCAGCCAGACGAGGCCGTCCGACATCCAGTGCGTCAGCGAAGTCGCCCCCAGCGTCGCGACGATCACGTTCTTCGCCACGTTCAGGACCGGCAGGGACATCGCCACCGTCGCCATCACGGGCAACACGATCATGATGAACAGGTACATATAGGCGCGTTTCCAGATCGGACGCGGCTTCGCCACCCCCCAGATGATGTTGAAGCTGGTCTCGACCGTCCCCAGCGACGAGATCACGGTCCACAGCAGGAAGCCGAAGCCGATCCATCCGAGCGTCCCCACGTCGAACCGCTCGACCCGCTCGAACACGGTGTTGGAGAGCTTGCGCGCCTGCACGGCAAACTCCTCGGCGGCGATCTGCTTCTTCCGCCGCTCCTCCTCGTCCTGCGGCGTGAGCAGGGCGATCGATTCGGCGGGGGCCTTTTCGACCTTGGCGATCATCGCGTCGATCTGCGCGTTGATCTGCGCCTTGGCATAATGATCGACCCGGCAGGCCTTCGCCGCCACCAGGATGCAGCAGAGAATCGGCACGACGGCCAGCATGGCGAAATAGGTCAGCCCCGCCGCATGAATGGCGCAGTTGTTGCCCAGGAACCCCGCAATCACGGCCCTTGCCCACCTCCAGCACCTCTTCATGCCCGTATTATACCACATCCGGCCTCACGTCCGTTCGCCTGCGGCCGACTCCGCGGCGCGGCGGACCTCGGCGGCCACCGCCGCGCTCACGCCGGCGACGGCGGCGAGGTCGCCGACTGCCGCGCGGGCGATGCCGTAAATCGACTTGAACCGCCGCAGCAGCTTCAGCTTCTTCGCCTCGCCGATGCCCGGCACCTCGTCCAGCACGGATTCGCGGATATGCCGCTCGCGCAGGTTCCGGTGATAGGTGATGGCGAACCGGTGCGCCTCGTCCCGCAGCCGCGTCAGCACGAACAGGGCCTGCGAATCCCGCGGCAGGAAGAGATTTTCGATTCCCTCCCCGAGGACGATTTCCTCCTGCCGCTCGGCCAGGCCGATCGTGGGGATGTCCGTCACGCCGATTTCCGCGAACGCGGCGCGCGCGGCGTTCAGCTGGGTGATGCCGCCGTCGCAGACGAAGAGGTCCGCGCGCGGCGAGGTCTTGAGCAGCGTCGAGTCCGCACCGTACCGTCGGCGGACGACTTCCGCCATCGACCGCGGGTCGTCCGCCCCGACGACCGTCTTGATGCGAAAATGCCGATAGTAGCGCCCGTCCGGCAGCCCGTCCCGCGCCACCACCATCGAGGCGACGGAATCTGTGCCGAAGAGATTCGAGATGTCCACGCACTCGATGGTCGCGGGCGGAGCGGGCAGCCCGAGGACTGCCGCCAGTTCGCGCAGGCCGCGCGCCGCGTCCTCTTCGCGCAGCTGCGGCGATTTGCGCACGAAATGCGCCTTGGTCATCTCCCTGAGGGCGAAAAGCGTGTCCCGCAACCGGGCGGCTTCCTCGTAGTCGCCTTTCTCCGCCGCCGCGCGCATACGCGCTTCGACGGCCGCCAGGTCCTGCGGCCGCTTTCCCTCCAGGAAGGCGCAGGCCTCGTCAAACCGGGCGCGGTAGGCTTCACGCGTGATCTGGCCGAGGCACGGCGCGCTGCAGGTCCGGATCACGTCCGCCAGGCAATGCCGGTGGCAGTCCGCATCCGGCGCAATCGCCTCGCACTCGCGGATGCCGTAGCGCTTCTCGACGAAATCCTTTGCCGCGCGAACGATGGGCGCGGACGGAAACGGCCCGAAGTAGCGCGCCCCGTCGTCGCGCACGATCCGGCAGCAGACGAAGCGGGGCCACTCGGCCTGCGGGTCGGCCCGCAACGCCAGATAGCGCTTGTCGTCCCGCATCAGGATGTTGAAGCGGGGCTTGTACTTCTTGATGAGCGACGCTTCCGTCAGCAGGGACTCGGCCTCGTTCTTCACGGTCATGAATTCGAAGTCGTAGACCGTATCGACCATCGACCGGACCTTCGGCGCATGACGGGCGCCGGGGCGGAAATAGGAGGCGACGCGCTTGCGGAGGTTCTTCGCCTTGCCGACGTAGATGATGACGCCCCGGCGATCTCGCATGAGATAACAGCCGGGGCGGTTGGGAACGGACTTCAGTCGTTCTCTGATCGGTTCGGTCAGACGAGCTCCTTGGCAGGCTCGTCGGCCTTGCCGGCCTCGGCCTCTTCCTTCGCACCTTCGGCGAGCCCCTTCTTGAACTCGCTTTTGGCCTTGCCCAGCGCCTTCGCCAGATCCGGGATCTTCTTCGCGCCGCCGAACAGGACGAACGCGACGACCACGCAGATCAGCAGTTGCCAGGGGCCGAGGTTCTGGATGAACGCAAAAGCCATCTCGTCTTACTTCGCAGGAGCGGACCCGTCGTCGCCGTAGCCTTTCGACTTCAGGTATTCGACGACCTTGCCGACCGTGGTGAGCTTCTCGGCATCCTCTTCGGGGATGGCCGCGCCAAATTCCTCTTCGAACGCCATGATGAGTTCGACGCTATCGAGCGAATCGGCGCCGAGATCATCGATGAACGAAGCCTCGGTCGTCACCTGCTCGGCGTTGACGCCCAGCTGCTCGACGATGATGTCTTTAACGCGATCTTCAAGTTTTCCTGCCATAATGGTTGTACTCCTTGTTTTTGACGTCTGTATTGTACCAAAACGGGTGGGGGACACGCAAGGGGTCAGACCATGCCGCCGTTGACGCTGACGATCTGGCCCGTCACGTAGGCCGCGTCGTCGCTGACCAGCCAGGCGACGGCCTTGGCGATGTCGTCGACCGACCCGAAGCGCTTGAGCGGAATCGTGTCCAGATAGGACTGCTTGAGCGCGTCCGGCAGCGCCTCCGTCATCTTCGACTCGATGAAGCCGGGCGCGACGGCGTTGCACCGCACGTTGCGCGAGCCGAGTTCCTTCGCCGTCGTCTTGGTGAGCGCGATCACGCCCCCCTTCGACGCCGTGTAGTTGGCCTGCCCCGCATTGCCGGTGATGCCGACGACCGACGTGATGTTGACGATCGCGCCGCCGCGCTGCGTGCCGTCCGGCGCCTTGTTCTTCATCATCGGCCGGGCCACCGCCCGCGTGAAGAGGAAGGTCCCCTTCAGGTTGATGTCGATGACCTGGTTCCAGTCGTCGTCGCCCATCCGCATCAGCAGGCCGTCCCTGGTGATGCCGGCGTTGTTGACGAGAATGTCAACCGTGCCGAACTTCTCGACCGTCGTCTTCACGCAGGCATCGACCTGCGCCGAATCGGACACATCGACCTTGAGGCACAGGGCCGCGCCCTCGCAGGACTCGATCGAGCGCGCGCAGGCGACGACCGTCGCCCCCTCCGCCGCCAGTTTCTTCACGATGGCCGCGCCAATGCCGCGCGAAGCCCCGGTCACGATAGCAACTTTGTCTTTGAGCTTTGTCATCGGTTTGATCTCCGCCAGCAGAGTTCCGGCGCAACCGGCGCCGTACGCTTGATGCTGACCAGTACTTGGTGAATGAACTTGGCCTTACAGCACCGCCAGCGTGGCGTCCAGCGAAGCCAGGTCGGCGACGTTCGCCGTCGTCAGGGCCGCGTCAATCTTCTTGACGAGGCCGGAGAGGACCTTGCCGGGGCCGAACTCGACGAACGTCGTGCAGCCGAGCGCCTTCGCCGCCGCGACGTCCGCCGCCCAGTTTGTCGTACCCGTCACCTGCTCGAGCATCATCGCCTTGATGGCGCCCGGATCAGACGAATGGGGCTTGCCCGTCACGTTGGACAGGACCGGAATCTTCGGTGCGCTGAACGTCAGCGAATCGAGCACGGGCGCCAGCTTCTCCCGCGCCGGCGCCATGAACGGGGAATGAAACGCGCCGGCCGTCGCCAGCGGAATCGCCCGCTTGATGCCAAGCTCCTTCGCCGTCGTCGCCGCCGCCGCAATCGCGTCCTTCGAGCCGGACAGCACCTGCTGCGCATCCGAATTGACGTTGGCGACCGTGCAGCCCGTCCGCTCGCAGAGGGCCTGCAGCTGGTCGGGCGTCGCGCCGACGATGGCGATCATCCCGGACGGCGTCGCCTCGCAGGCCTCCTGCATGAAGCGGCCGCGCGCCTCCAGGACCTTGAGCGTCGAATCGAAGTCCAGCACGCCGGCGGCGCACAGGGCGCCCCACTCGCCGAGCGAAAGGCCGGCGGCGCAGGCGAAGTCGACGGCCTTGCGCTTCTTCAGCGTCACGTAGGCCGCGTAGCTCGTCACGAAGATCGCGGGCTGACAGACGTTGGACTTGGTGAGTTCCTCGGCCGGGCCCTCGAAGCAGATCTGCTTCAGGTCAAACCCGAGAACGGCGTTGGCCTTGTCGAAGAAACCCATCACCTCGGAGTCCGCCTCGGCGAAGTCCTTGCCCATGCCGGGAATCTGGGCACCCTGACCGGCGAATATGCAACATGCGTTCATGATAGGGGATTATAGCACAAAATCCGTCATCCGTCAGTCGTGGACCGGCGAAGATTCGCGGCTGTGGGGCTGGCTGCGGTAGAGCGTCCAGCCGCTGTTGAGCCAGAAGGCGATGCCGCAGACCCACATCGCCGGCACGATCAGCTGATGGTTGCCGGAGATTTCGGCCACCATCACGATTGCCGTCAGGGGCGTGCGGATGGCCGAAGCGAGGAAGCCGGCCATGCCGACCAGGGCGAACGCGGCCGGGTGGATGCCCCACGAGGCCGGCAGCAGCCGCGCGAAGACGACGCCGACCGCCCCGCCCAGCGTGCCGCCGCAGACGAGCGCCGGCGCGAAGACGCCGCCCGAACCGCCCGAACCGACCGTGCACGAGGTGGCGACCGCCTTGGCGAGGAACAGCACGAGCAGGGCCGCCCAGCCGGCCGACGGGCGGGTCAGGACGTCCCTGATGACGGGATAGCTCGTGCCGAGAATCGCCGGCAGGAAGAAGCCGATGATCCCCGTCAGCAGGCCGCCGACGACGACCTTCGCCCAGTCCGGCACGGCCAGGCCCGCGAAGAACGTCTCCGCCGACGAGTAGAGGCTGATGTAGAACCGGGCGCCGAAAGTCACGACCAGCGCCAGAAAGAAATAGGGAAACAGGCGCAGCCCGTTCTCGTAGGCGATGGACAGCGGCATGGGAAACAGCGCCCCCCAGCCGTAGAAGCAGGCGAAGATCGTATAGGCGACCGTCGACGCCACGAAGCACGGCAGGATGCAGTCGTACTCGATGTCGCTCGACGAATAGAGCACCTCGAAGCCGAAGATCGCCCCCGCCAGCGGCGCCTGGAAGAGCGCCGCGATGCCGGCGGAGATGCCGGCGGACATCAGGATGCGCCGCGCCCGGCGCGAAAGGCCGAACCAGGAGGCGACGATGCTGCCGCACGACGCCCCGAGCAGCGTGACCGGTCCCTCGTAGCCGGCGCTGCCGCCCGAGGCGACGGTCAGGACGGAGGCGACCGACTTGACCGGCAAGACGGCCGGCGGCACGTAGCCGTGCCGCCGGTGGAACGCCAGGATCGCGCTGTCCGTCCCGCGGGCGTGCTCCAGGGAATCGAAGCGCTTGATCAGGACATGGCCGAGCAGGGCACCCGCCGCCGGCAGGACGAGAAACGCCCAGCGGCCGACACCGCCGAGGCCGCAGAAGACCAGGCGGAAGCCGAGGTCGATCAGCCAGCGGAAGCCCGTGACGACGAAACCAGCGAACACGCCGACCAGCAGCGCCTGGCCGAAGTACTTGCCCGTCCGGAGGGAAAGGCCGCGCCCCGCCCGGAAGAGCTTGAGCCCGAAGGCGGAGATGTCGGACAGGCGCATCAGCCGAGGACGTCCGAGACCATGCCGCGCGCGACGCGCTGCGTCCGCTCCTCGCCGACCAGCTGCTGGAGGACGACCAGGGCGAACAGCAGCGCCGATCCCGGCGCCTGTCCCGTGACGAAGACGCCGTCCGCCACGACCGGCGCCGGCGACCACGGCCGGTCGAGCTCGCCCTGACAGGACGGATAGCACGTCATGTGCACGCCCGGATCGACGACCCCCGCCGCCTCAAGCACGGTCGGCGCCGCGCAGATGGCGCAGAGCAGGCGATTCTCCTCGCGCTGCCGGCGCAACCGCTCGATCAGCGGCTCGCAGCGCCTGAGATTGTCCGTCCCCTCGCCGCCGCCCGGCAGGACGATGGCGTCGTAGACGCCATCCTTCGCCTCGGAGAAGAGCGCATCGGCCGTCACCGTCAGGCCGTGCGCACTCCGGACGGACAGCGTCTCGTGGATCGAGGCGACGCAGACGGAGACGCCGCCGCGCCGCAGGACGTCGATGCAGGCGACGGCCTCGATGTCCTCGAAGCCATTCGCCAACGGCAGAAGGACGCTCCTCGCCATGGTCAGATCAGGTTCTTCGCCTCGTTGCAGCGCATCTTGCGCCCCATGATCTCCCGGTCGTTGAGCGCCGCGACCGCCCGCTCGGCCTCGGCCCGGTCGGGCATCTGGACGAACCCGTAGCCCTTGGACTTGCCGTTGAAGCGGTTGGCGATCAGGCGGGCCGAGTTGACCTTGCCGTAGGCCTCGAACTCCTTGCGGAGCTGCTCCTCGGTCATGTCATAGCTGAGGTTGCCGACGTAGATCTCGACTGACCCGTCCGCCGGTGCCGGATGCGGCTTGCGCTTCTCGAAGGGCCGCTCCTCCCGCTTCGGCAGCGGCTTCCGGCTGGACGCATTCCCGCAGCGCTGCTTGCGGCACCGGCCGAACAGCCGGCATGCGAGGCACGTGCAGATCACGCCCAGCACGAAGGCGACGATGGCGATTCCGACGGCGGCGCACTGGCTTTCGCCCTGAAACAGGGCAGTCATCTGGTGGATACAGCAGTTCATCTTGCTCTTTCTCCTTGCTTCTTCGCTTGCTTCTTGTTTGCTTTTCGTTTACCTTCTCGCCAGCATCAGCTGTTGCGATAGTCTCCGAGCGATTTCATCCGGCTCGGATGGCGGAGTTTGCGCAGCGCCTTCGCCTCGATCTGGCGGATGCGCTCGCGGGTCACGTTGAACAGGCGGCCGACTTCCTCCAGCGTGCGGCTGTAGCCGTCCGAAAGGCCGAAACGGAAGTCGACGACCTGACGCTCGCGGTCCGTCAGCGTGTTGAGGATGTCACGCAGCCGTTCCTTGAGCAGGTGGCCCTCCGTGACCTCGAACGGGTTCTCGCTCGACAGGTCCGGAATGAAGTCGCCGTAATGCGCGTCGTCGTTGTCGCCGACCTTGGACTGCAGCGAAATCGGCTGCTGGGCCATGCGCTTGACGGCACGCACCTGGTCGACGGGAATGTCCATCTCCTTCGAGAGCTCCTGTTCGCTCGGCTCGCGCCCAAGCTTCTGGATGAGCCGCTTCTGGACCCGCATCAGCTTGTTGATGGTCTCGATCATGTGCACGGGGATGCGGATCGTGCGCGCCTGGTCGGCAATCGCCCGCGTCGCCGCCTGGCGGATCCACCACGTGGCATAGGTCGAGAACTTGTAGCCGCGCTTGTACTCGAACTTCTCGACCGCCTTCATGAGCCCCGTGTTGCCCTCCTGGATGAGGTCGAGGAAGGAAAGGCCGCGGTTCATGTACTTCTTGACGATCGAGATGACGAGCCGGAGGTTCGCCTCGACCATCTTCGTGCGGGCGACCTGACCGGCCTTGAGGACCTTCCGCAGCTCGGAGAAGGTCGTGACGAACTCCTCGCCGGACATGCCGAAGAGCGCCTCGAACTTGACCATGCGCTCCTGGACGAGCTGCAGGTCCCGGTCGCGCTTCTTCGACGGACGCAGCGTCAGCAGCTGCGCCTGCTTCGCGACCAGCGAACGGTACGGCAGGTAAATCCGCTCGTCGGCCTCGGCGCACAGGGTCTCGAGGACCTTCTGCTTGTAGCTCAGGTCGTCGAAGCACTGGCGCAGGGCGTCGCGCGCGTTCTTGAGCGCCTTCTCGGCCCCCCGGACGGCCGACGGCGAGGGATTCCGCTTCGCGACTTCGGCAAGGTACTTCCCGCTCGCCTCGCGCAGGCGCTTGTCCACGTCGCGAATCTGCTTGCGGAACTGGGGAATCATCGCCATGTAGGCGTCGCGGTTGTCGTCGAACTTGTCGGTCACGATGCGGTCGAAGCGCTCGCCCTGGCCCTCCAGCTTGTCCAGCAGCGAGGCGTACATCGTCGGCGCGAAGAGAAAGCGGTTGAACATGTCGCGGGTCTTCGCCTCCGCATCCTCGATGATCGAGCAGATCTCGACCTCCTCCTCGCGCTGGAGCAGCTGGACCTGGCCCATCTGGTGCAGGTACATGCGGATCGGGTCCTCGATCATCTCCGGACGGGACTTCGGATCCGACTGCTTCGCGTTCTTCGCCTCCAGGTACTTCCTGACGTCCTCCTCGCGGATGACCTGCACGCCGAGCGCCTCGAGGATCTTCAGGTACTTGTCGGACTGGATCGCGTCGACGATGGTCGACGGCAGGATCTGGTTGAGCTCCTCGTAGGTGATGTACCCGCCGTTGGCCTCGCTCCGGCGCTTGACGTCCTGAATCACGTCGTTCAGCTCCGTCTCGCGCAGAATCGACATGCCCTCCATCGACGGCAGGATGGTGTCGCCATCCGTCGCGTCGACGCCGTCGCCGTCGTCCGCCGCGACCGGCAGGGGCGCGGTCGCGTCCTCGCCGGTCTCCTCGCTCGCCTTCGCCTCCGTCAGCTCGACTTCCGCCGCCAGCGACTCGGTGTCCAGCGCGACGGCATCGGCCTCATCCAGATCCTCCGGCGGCAAGTCGTCGCCATCGTCCTCCTGCTGCCGCCGCCGGCGCGCCGCACTCTCCTTCGCGGCCTCCGCCGCCGTCTTCCTGCCCTTTCGCCCGGTCGACGCGCCCCCGGTCTCCCCCTTGGCGGACGCCTTGCCCGACTGCTTTTCGACCTTCTTCTGCTTGGCCATATTCTCTCCAGTATACAGTCCACCCGACTGCACTTTGTCAAGTGTCTGCTAATTATATCATATTTTGGCGCGTACGGACGAAATCTCGCCGACGCCCGTCAGCGCCATGACCAGCCGGTCCACGCCCAGCGCCACGCCCGCCGCGCTTTCGATCTGCGGCAGGCAGGCGAGAAAGGCCTCGTCGGTCGGATAGTCGGCCTCGCCCAGCGCCCGGCGCGCCGCCCTGGCCTGCCGGAACCGGCGCGTCTGCTCGTCGCGGTCGCACAGCTCCGTAAAGCAATTCGCCAGCTCCATCCCGCGGTAGTAGAACTCCCAGCGCTCCGCATACGCGACCCGCCCGGCGCCGAAGGCCAGCCTGGCGAGGGACGCGGCCTGGGGCGGATAATCCATCAGGAAGACGCCGCCCAGCTTCCCCAGCGCCGGCTCGATCTTCGTCGCCATGTCGAAGTCGAAGCGGTCCTGGTCCCACTCCGCCCACGGATCCCAGCCCGCGAACCGGAGATACGCATCGCGGACGGAAAGGGTCGAAAAGTCGAGCGGCCGGTCGTCCGCAACGCCGAACAGCCGACGCAGCAGCCCTTCCAGATCGTCCCGGATGTCCCGGTAGTCGGCATTCCGCCGGTACCATTCGATCATCGTGAACTCGGGATTGTGCCGGGAACCCCGCTCCCCCTCGCGGAAGCACGGCCCGATCTGGTAGATCTTGTCCAGCCCGGCCGCCAGCAGCTTCTTCATCTGCAGCTCGGGCGACGCACGGAGATAGCCGCCGCCCTCGACCGGCGGACAGTCGATGTGCTCCTCCGGCGCCGGCGCCGGAATGCGCACTGCCGTCTCGACCTCAAGGAACCCCTGCTCGTCAAAAAACCGCCGAATCGCCCGAATGATCCGCGCCCGTTCCCTCAGGACGTCCAGATTCATCGTCGGTCAGAGGTAGCGCTCGAAATACCTGCCGAGATATTTCGCCAGCCGCGTCTCCAGCCAGGGCGTCACCTTCCAGTAGTCGCGGAGGTCCAGGTACTCGCCGACCGGACCGGGCTGCCCAGGCTTGACGCCGTACTCGCACCTGAGCATGACGTTCCGCGCCGTCGCCTCGCTCGACACGAACTCGACCACCTGCGTCTTGAAGCCGAGAATCCGCATGATCATCGCCCGGAACGAATCGGTGAGGAGGTCGCAGAGCCGCTCGCGCAGGATCGACTGGCGCAGCAGCCCGGCGAACGCCCCCCCGTCGCCCAGCGTCTTCTGGAGTTCGTGCTGGCAGCAGGGCGCCGACAGGACGTAGCGCGCCTTCCACTCGACGCCTCGCGCCAGCGCCTCGTCCGTCGCCGTGTCGCAGGCGTGGAGGCTGACGACCATGTCGACGCGGGGTTCAGCCTGGTCCGGCAGGCCGGCCTTCAGCTCGAACTCCGCCAGGTCGGCCTCGACGAAGACCACCCGGTCGGCGACGTCGAGCCGCCGGGCCAGCTCCCTCGCCGCCGCGACGACGTCCGCGCGGCGATCAACGCCGACGATGCGCACGTCCGGAAACCGCAGCGCCTGCGTCAGGTAGAAGTAAAGCGAAAGCGTCAGATAGGCCTTGCCGCACCCGCAGTCAACCACGGTAAAGGCCGAAGCCGCCTCCGGGGGACGGCGGCCGCCGACGGTCTCCCCCACGACCTTCAGGAACTCGTTGACCTGGTCGTACTTGCCGCGCATCGAGGCCCGGACCTGTCCGCTGCCGTCGGCAAGCCCGATCGCGCGGAGCAGCGCCGCCGAATCGAAGCTCGTCAGCGGCAGCTTCTTGACGCGGTCGTGCGGGCGGACCGTGACCACGCGGCTCATCTCGTCCGACCGCGTCACCAGCACCCGCCCCTTCCGGGTCACGCGCACGTGCAGGTCGCCCTTCGCCGTCATCAGGTGCATTTCCCGCGCCCCGCGCTGGGCGATGATCTCCTCCAGCCCCGCCGCCGCCGCGTTCGCGTCGAAGTTCTTCACCTGCACCCGCCCGTCGTCCGTCATCTCGGCCTGGAACTTCCGCTCCCCGCCGATCTCCACGGGACGCAGCGAAATCCTGAAGGTCTTGCCGTTCCGGCGCACGGTCTGGACGATCTTCATGCAGCCCTCGCCCAGCACCCGGGCGCGGATCTCCGCCTTCAGCTCCGGCTCCAGCTCGAATCTTTCCATTTCAGCTTCTTTCCGAAAGCGCCAGCCGGATGCGCTCGTCCAGGTCGTTCGCGCGCAGGGCGTCTAGGAGCGGCGCCAGCTCGCCCTCGACGATGCGGTCCAGCGAATGCAGCGTCAGGCCGATGCGATGGTCGGTCATGCGGTTCTGCGGGAAATTGTAGGTGCGGATCTTGTCCGACCGGTCGCCGCTGCCCCGCAGCGTCAGCCGGTCGGCGCCGACCTTCGCCTCCTCCTCCCGGCGCCGGAAGTCCAGGATGCGCGCCTTCAGCGTCCGCAAGCACTTCTCGCGGTTGCGAATCTGGCTGCGCTCGTCCTGGCAGACGGCCACCAGCCCGGTCGGCAGGTGCGTCATGCGGACGGCGCTCTCCGTCTTGTTGACGTGCTGCCCGCCCGCGCCGCCGGCGCAGAAGAGGTCGATGCGGATGTCCTTCTCGGGAATCTCGAGCTCGTCGTCCTCGTCCGCCTCGGGAAAGACGACGACGGTCGCCGCCGACGTGTGGATGCGGCCCTGCGCCTCGGTCGCCGGCACGCGCTGGACGCGATGCGCCCCCGACTCGAAGCGGAACGTCCCGTAGGCGCCCTCGCCGACGATGGTGAAGACGATCTCCTTGTAGCCGTCAAGCGACGTCTGGCTGGCGTGCATCACCGCAACCTTCCAGCCCTTCGCCTCGCAGAAGCGCGAATACATGCGGAAGAGGTCGCCGGCGAACAGCGCCGCCTCCTCCCCGCCCGTGCCGGCGCGGATCTCCATGACGGCGTTGCGCGCATCGAGGGGATCGGGCGGCAGCAGCGCCGCCGTCACGTCGCGCTCGCTCGCGCGGATCAGCTCCGGATCCTGCCCGTCGTCAACCGCCAGCAGGTACATCGTCCACGCGCTGTCCAGCTTCTTCAGGAAGGCATAGTCGGCCAGGACCGCGCGGTAGCGCTTGCGGTCCTGCAAAACATCAGGGTCGCCAAGTTCCGCTTCGACGGAATTCAGGCGACCCAGAACGCTTTCAATCTGGCTCTTGTCGACCAAGGCTCACTTCTTCGCAAACTTCGCGTAGCGCTTCTTGAACGAATCGACGCGGCCCTCGGTGTCAACCAGCGTCTTCGCGCCCGTGAAATACGGATGACACGCGGAACACGTGTTGACCGTCATCGCCTTCTTCGTGGAACGCGTATGGATGACGTTGCCGCACGCGCAAGTGATGGTCGCGTCCTCGTACTTCGGATGGATGTCGCTCTTCATGATTCTTCTCTCCCTTTCAAAAATTTCCGGGCATTATAGCATATGCGGCGGACAAAATGCAAGGGTTCCCCGGCCACGGCGCAGGCAGGAGGAACCCGCGAAGGCTGGCTTGCGTGCGCCCCGTCACCGGCCCAACGCCGCCGCATACACCTTCGCATGGGCGGCGCGGAGGACGGCAGGATCGAACTTCAGCACTTTCCGGTCGTAGGTGAGCAGGCCGTTCAGCTCCCTTTCCACGTCGGTGGTCTGGGTGTAGACCGCGCCGCCCAGACCCTGCGCGGCATAGTCGGACAGCTTCTCCATGAGTCCGAGATAGACCTTTTCGAGGCCCTCGCGCGTGGCGGTGTCCTTCATGCCGCCGTAGCCCCAGTTGCCGGACTTGTCGTTCCACAGGTGGCCGGCGACCACGTGTCCGAGCCCGCCGAACTCGCCGAGGAAGGAAATGCGGCGATCGTTGACCGGGAACATATAGGGCCCGCGGTAAAGGTGGTAGTCCACCGTGTCGGCGGCCTCGCAGACGCCCTGGGGCCGGTGGCTGGTGACGACGCGCCGTTCCGGCGCCAACCAGCCGTTCGGCAGCAGCACGCCGCCCTCCCAATCCCAGCAGCCGCTCGGGCCGTTCACCAGGCGGGTCCGGTCGTATGCGCGCACGAAGTCGAGCATCGCATGGGTCAGGAACTCGCCCGGCTGGCTCCAGCCCTCGTTATACGGATTCCACATGACGATCGCCGGCGACGGCTGGAGCAGATCCATCATGCCCTTCATCTCCACGCGCTGCAGGCCATACGCGCACACCGTCTGGGCGCGCACCGGATCGAGGAAATTGCCGCTGCCGCTCGGAAGGTCCTGAATCAGGATCATCCCCATCCGGTCGCAGTGGTAATAGTATCTGAGCGGCTCGATCTTGATGTGCTTGCGCATCATGTTGTAGCCGCAGTCCTTCAGCGTCTGGATGTCGAAGACCATCGCCTCGTCGGACGGCGGCGTCAGCAGTCCGTCGGGCCACCACCCCTGGTCGAGCGTGCCCAGCAGGAAGATCGGCTCGTTGTTCAGGAAGAAGCGCAAATGGCCGCGCTGGTCGCGGCGCTTTTCGATCTTGCGCATCCCGAAATACCCCTTGACGGAGTCCCGGCCGAATTCGGCGGTGAACCCGTACAGGTGGGGATGGTCCACGGACCAGGACTGGAAACCGTCGCCGAGCTTCACCTCCACCGAATCGCTCCCGGCGAACGAGCCGACGCCGTCGACCGTGACGCGCACGCCGTCGGCGCAGCGCCGGCCGGCGAAATCGAAGGCGATGCGCGCGATGCCGCGGTCGAAGTCGGTCTCGACCCGATAGCCCGCGATGTAGGCGTCGGGCACGGTTTCGGTCCAGACCGACCCGACGATGCCGCTCGAACGGGTGTAGAAGCAGCCGGCGGGATCCAGCGCCTGCTTGCCGCGTGAATTGACGAAATCGCCGTTGTCGCGGCCGCCGGTGGGGTCCCACACGCAGACCGTAAGCTCGTTTTCGCCCGCCTGCACGAAGTCGGTGACGTCCACCGCGAACGGCAGCTGCCCGCTCTCGTGCGGCACCGCCGTCACTTCGCGATGGCCGATGAAGACCATGGCGCGGAAGTCGACGCAATCGAAGTGCAGCAGCAGCCGCTTACCGGCTTCGGTCCGGCACTCGAACTTGCGCGTGTACCACAGGAACTCGTCGGGTTCGAGCTTGCGGCCGACGCCGGAAAGCGCCGACTCGATTGCGAACGGCACGCGGATCTTGCCGGCCCACTCCGTCGGCCGTCCCGGCGTATTGGTGACGCTCGTGACCTGATACTCCCAGTCGCCGTTGAGACAGGTCCAGTGGTCGCGCACCAGCTGCGGACGCGGATATTCGCGCCAGCAGTTCGCGCTGTTCACCCGCTCGCCCCACGGCGTCAGCATCGGACCGGCTGCGCCCCCGACCGCCGGCAACCCGAACGCCGCCGCCACACAGGCAAATCCGAACCCCAGTCTCGCTTTCATGTTCATGGTCAACCTTTCTTGCGTCATCCAGCCAAACACCACAACTCCGTAGGGGATTTTATCAAAAGCGTCGGCTCCGAAGCAACCCCACGCGTCCCCGGTCCCCCCACGGTCACAAGACAAAGTAAATGCAACCCCTTAGCGAAGCGGGGGTTGCATTTACTTTGTCTTGTGACCCCCGTGTCGATTGAAGAAGTAAGTGGGCAGTGGCGGCGGTAGGTCGGTGAAGGCCGCT
>JBJEWA010000028.1:0-19119 GCA_051884805.1 Kiritimatiellia bacterium
AATTCTCATTTCCCTTGCGCCAGCGTGGAGGGATGCTTGGTCCCGCCCCGGCGTGAGGTCACGCCGGGTACTAAAGGCGTACCCGCCCGTTGCGCTGCCCAGCCGAGTACCCGCAGCGCCCTCGCTGCGTGGCGCGGTAACAGCCACCCGGCGAGCCGAGGGAACAAGGCCTCGCAGTGCCCAAAGATTTCCGCAGATAATTCTCATTTCCCTTGCGCCAGCGTGGAGGGATGCTTGGTCCCGCCCCGGCGTGAGGTCACGCCGGGTACTAAAGGCGTACCCGCCCGAGGAGCAGTGGGCATTCCGCCAGTCAATCCGTCGCAGAGTTTATGCTATAATTTCGCTTATGTCACAGGAATGGAACATCCGATCGCGGGGCCACGTCTGCACGATTTGCCGGAATCCGCTCGTTGACCGGACGCCGGTCGTCAGCGCCTTGCGCGAGACGCCCGGCGGGTACGAGCGCCTCGACTGCCATCCCGAGTGCTGGAAGACGCTGGAGCGCGACTGGGAGCCCTTTTCGCAGTGGGACGGCGTCTATCTGGCCCCCGTCCGCGAAGAGCGCAAGGAGCCGGTGAAGCAGGAGGACGCGGGCGAGCTGCTCCGGCAGCTCGTGACGCTGGACGATCCGGCGATGAAGAACGTCGTCTACGTCCTCGCGGTCATGCTCGAACGGTCGCGAATCCTGGTCGAGCGCGACGCCAGGGAGCTGGAGGACGGATCGATCCGCCGGGTCTACGAGGACCGGAAGCAGGGCGACACCTTCGTCATCCTGGATCCGCGTCTCCGGCTGGAGAATCTGGCGGAAGTCCAGCAGCAGGTCGTCGCCCTCCTGTCGGGCACGAAGACGCTCGGCGAGGTGGCGACGGAGGAACAGCAGCCGCAGTCGGCGGATGCCGCAGATGAAGCTCAGCCCGAAACAGCGTGAGGCACTGAATCTCGTCGCCGACGGGAAGTTCGTCCCCGCGCTGGTCCGGGAGGAGGACGGCTGGCACGCCCGCTGGCGCGTCCTCGGCGCGGATGCGGGCGGCGTCGAGGGCTGGGTGGACGAGTACATCCGCGAGTTTACGCTCAGCCGCCTGTCGGAAGACGCGGAGGAGCAGCGGCACGAGACGCTGCACGACGCCTGGCTGCTGGCGCTGCGGTCGCGGACGGGGCTGGTGGTCTGGGACGACGGGGAGTGCGCGGCCTTCGCCGCCGAGCTGGAGGCGTGGAGCGGCAACGCGACGGAAGACCGCGCGGCGCGGGGCCGGGTGGCCTTTACCTTTTCGGCCGGCGGGACGGACGCCGCCGCCCCCCAGTGCGAAGTGACGTGCGAGATTCCGCCGGGGCGGAACGGGCTGAAGGCGCTCGGGCAGGCCGCCTACGTCTGGCGGCCGCTGGCCGGGTTGCGCCGGCTGGACGCGGAACCCTCGCGGCTCGGCGTCCGGCTCACGCGTCAGGAGGCCGAGGACTTCCTGCGCCGGGGAGCGGCGGACCTGCAGGCGGCCGGCTATCCGGTCGTCGGCGTCGAGCTGCAGGCGGCGGTTACGGCGACGGCCGAAATCGGCGACGCCGGGCGCGATGCCCGTCCCCCGCCCGTCGCGCTGACCGTCCGGGTCGCCGGCGAAGCCGTGACGGCGGAGGAAATCCGCTTCCTGCTCGACCAGGGCTCGACGCTCGTCTACTTTCGCGACCGCTGGATCGAAGTCGATCGCGGCATTCTGAAGGAGGCGCTGCGGGCGCTGGAGAAGGGCGCGGGCAAGCAGGCGTCGCCGCTGGCCTTCGCCCTCGGCATCGGCCACGTCGGCCGGCTGGAGCTGGAGGGCGCGAAGACGCACGGCTGGCTGCGGGGACTGGTCGGCGAACTGCGCGCAAGCGCACGCCGCGCGTCCGGCGGCGTGCGCCCCCGGCAGGCGATCCCCGGCCTGAACGGCACGCTCCGCGACTACCAGCTGCGCGGCGTCGAGTGGCTGCGCTTCCTGACCGGGCATGGCTTCGGGGCGCTGCTGGCGGACGACATGGGCCTCGGGAAGACCGTGCAGGTCATCGCCTGGCTCCTGCTGGACCGGGAGGCGCGGCGGCAGGCGGGCGACGAGGCGGCCGCCCGGGCGCCGACGCTCGTCGTCGCGCCGCTGACCCTGCTGTCGAACTGGCAGCACGAGTTCGTCCGGTTCGCGCCGTCGCTGCGGGTCTACGTGCATCAGGGCGGCGGCCGTCACGTCGCCAGCGGCTTCCGCCGTGCGGTCGAGGGCGCCGACGTCACGCTGACGAGCTACCACCTGCTGGTCCGGGACTACGGGAACGTCGCGGAAATCGCCTGGGCGGCGCTGGTCCTCGACGAGGCGCAGGCGATCAAGAATCCCGACACGCAGGTGTCCCGCGCCGTCTGTGCGCTGCTGCCGCCGAAGCGCATTGCGATGACGGGTACGCCGGTCGAGAACTCCGTCGGCGACCTCTGGGCGCTGGAGGCGTTCCTGAATCCGGGCCTGCTCGGCGAGCGCCGGGCGTTCGCGGAGCGCTTCGTCCGGCCGATTGCCGCCGATGAGCAGAGCTCGGCCGGACGCCGCCTGCGGCACGCGCTCGAACCGTTTCTCCTGCGGCGGCTGAAGTCCGACCGGTCGATAGCCGCCGAACTGGGCGAGAAGCGCGAGATCCGCGAGTACTGCCTGCTGACGGCGGAGCAGCGGCGCGCCTACGAACAGGCCCTCGCCGACTTCCGCGTGGCCGAACGGGCGCAGGGCGACGTGTTCGCGCTGCTGACGCAGCTCAAGCTGATCTGCGACGGCGCCGGCAAGCTGGAGCGGCTGTGCGAACTCGTCGAGACGATTTTCGCGAACGGGGAGTCTGTCCTGGTCTTCACGCAGTACGCCAAGGTGGGGCTGTGGCTGCAGGACGAGCTGGCGAAGCGCTTCGGGCGGAAGTTCCCGTTCCTGCACGGGGCGCTCTCCGCTTCCGCGCGCGAGGCGCAGGTCCGGGCGTTCCAGGCGTCGCGGCGGCCGACGCTGTTCCTGCTGTCGCTCAAGGCCGGCGGCTTCGGCCTGAACCTGACGAAGGCGACCCACGTCGTCCACTTCGACCGCTGGTGGAATCCGGCGGTGGAGAACCAGGCGACGGACCGCGTTCACCGCATCGGCCAGGCGAAGACGGTCTTCGTCCACCTGTTCATCTGCGCGGGTACGCTGGAGGAGCACGTCGACGACATCCTGCGGCGCAAGGCGCGCGTGGCGGACTCGGTCGTCACCGAGGCGGAATGGCTGGAGGCGGCGAAGCTCGATGAGTAGGAAGTCCTATCCGGTCAGGATTCCGCGGTATGCGGCCGGCATCCGCGCACAGGAGTCGCGCGGCGGCGCTGGGCGCAGCTGGTGGGCGCGGGAGTGGGCGCGGCGGCTGGAGTCGATGGGGCTGCGCGGGCGGCTCGGACGCGGCAAGAACTACGCGCTTTCCGGGCAGGTCGTCGCGATGACGATCGAGGGCAGCCGCGTGCTCGCCTCCGTGCAGGGGGCGCGGCCCGCGCCCTACGAGGTGTCGATCGCCTTCCGCACGCCGGACGGAGCCGCCCGGCGGCGAATCTGCGCGGCGCTGCGCCGCGAGCCGATGCTGGTGGCGCGGCTGCTGGCGGACGACTTGCCGACGGAGCTGCCGGAGCTCTTCCGGGCGGAGGGCTTCGACCTGTTCCCGGGCGGCAAGCTCGGACCGGGACGCTACGACACGACGACCGCCTGCAGCTGTCCGGACTACGCCAACCCCTGCAAGCATTCGGCGGCGGCGCTGCTGATTCTCGGCGAGGAGATCGCCCGGCGTCCGGCGACGCTGCTGGAACTGCGGGGAATCACCTTGGAGGAACTGTACGATGAAGATTGAAAGCGCGGTCCTGCGGCGGTTGGGGCCCGTGCCGTTCTGGCGCGGGAGCGTGAAGTGCCTGGACGAGCTCCAGCGCATCTACAAGAAGGCGGCGGAGGCCGCTGCGGCGCGGCTGAACCGGGACTGAGGCGACGATGAAGTGCGAACTTTGTCCGCGGCGCTGCGGCAAGCGGCCCGGGTTCTGCGGCGCGGGCGCGCTCCCGCGCGTGTTCCGCTGGGGACCGCATTTCGGCGAGGAGCCGCCGCTGACTGGCGCACGGGGCAGCGGCTGCGTCTTCTTCTCGCGCTGCACGCTGAAGTGCCTGTACTGCCAGAACTCCCCCTGGAGCTGGGAGGGACGGGGCGAAGACAAGACCGTGCCCGAGCTGACGGCGATCTTCCGGGAACTGGCGGTCCGCGACCGCGTCGAGAACTGGAACCTCGTCTCGCCGACGCCCTACCTGCCGTTCATCCGCGAAGCCGTCCGGCCGCTGTTGCGGGAGGGCATCCGCCTGCCGTTCGTCTGGAACTCGTCCGGCTACGAGCGGACCGAGACGCTGGAGGAGTACGCCGAGCTCTGCGACTGGGCGCTGTTCGACCTGCGGTATTCGCGCAACGCGACGGCGCGCGCCGCCAGCGGGGCGGCGGATTACGTCGAAGCCGCCCGGGCGGCGGTCCAGTGGGCCTGGGCGCGGCGGCCGCAGGGGCTAATCGTCCGCCTGCTCGTCCTCCCTGGCCATGCCGACGAGGCGATCGAGAATCTGGCGTGGCTGGCGACGGAGCTGTCGAACGAGGTTCCCGTCTCCGTCATGAGCCAGTACACGCCCGCCTATCGGGCGCTGGCGACGCCGCCGTTCGACCGGGGCGTGACGGCGGAAGAGTACGAGGCGGTGACGGCAGCGGCGGCCGACTTCGGCTTCGAGCGCGGCTGGACGCAGGGCTTCGGAGCGGCCGATCCCCGGCTCGCGCTGCTGGGCGAGAATATGCCCGCCGCGCATGGCGTCGTCCGCTGACGGCCAGCCATATTGTACATTCAGCCGCGATTTTGATACAATACCCGCATTGTCAACCCCCAACCAAGAGGTGAGTTATCGGACAGTTCACTCGTGTAAACTACAAGATCCGCGTTCCGCAGGTGCGCGTTCTTGATGCTCAGGGACAGATGCTCGGCGTCATGGCGACCCGTGACGCGCAGCGACTTGCGGACAGCCGCGGGCTCGATCTCGTCGAGATCACGCCCAACGCCCAGCCGCCCGTCTGCAAGATCATGGACTACGGAAAGTTCAAGTACGAGGAGTCCATTCGCGCGAAGCAGATGCGCAAGGCCCAGAAGGGCACGCAGGTGAAGGAGATCAAGTTCCATCCTGGCACCGACGTCGGCGACATCAACCACAAGCTGCGGCAGATCCGCGAGTTTCTGGGCGCCGGCAACAAGGTCCGCCTGTCCCTGCAGTTCCGGGGGCGCGAGAACGCCCATCGCGACGTTGGCGAAGACAAGATCGCCGAGGTGCTGGCGATGCTTCGGGACGAGTGCTTCGTGGAGCAGGCGCCGCGCACCGACGGCCGCATTCACAGCTGCCTGATCGGGCCGCCGCGGAAGAACGCGCCGAAGGCCCAGCCCCAGAATCTCGGCGGGGGCATCCGCATTTCCGTCAATTGAGCCAGCCGGGGGGTCGTCATGGTCGAGCCGACGCCGGACTTTTCGAACTCAGCCTATCTGCTGCCGCACATCAACCCGGAGGGGTTCCGCTTCGGGGCGATTGCGCTGGCGCTGGCCGCGTTGCTGGCGGCTTTCGCCGGGTACGCGTGGTGGCAGCAGTGGCGCTGCGCCGAGTGGCTGGGGCTGGCCGTCGTCCCCCTGTTCCTGCTGGCGTACGGCGTCTTCCTGTTCTTCCGCGACCCCGAGCGGTATCCGCCGGCCGACGCGCAGGCGATTCTGTCGCCGGCGGACGGGCGGGTCTGCCTGATCCAGCGCTGTGCGCTGCCCGACTCGCTCGGCGAGCTGCCGGAGTATCAGGGCAAGACCTACTGGCGGGTCAGCGTGTTCATGAGCGTCTTCGACATCCACGTGAACCGGATGCCGACGGCCGGCGAGATCCTGAAGAAGGAGTATGTCGCGGCCGGCAAGTTCTTCAACGCGTCCCTTGACAAGGCGTCGAAGGAGAACGAGCGTTGCAACTATCTCGTCCGGGCCGGGAACGGACAGGTCTACGGCGTCACGCAGATCGCCGGTCTGGTTGCGCGGCGAATCGTGCCGCAGGTCGGGGAGGGGCAGACGCTGGAGCGCGCGGCGCGCTTCGGCCTGATCCGCTTCGGCAGCCGTCTTGACGTCTATCTACCCGAGGGAGTCGAGCCGGAGGTTCGCGTCGGCCAGACGATGGTCGCCGGCGAGTCGGTGCTCGGTCATCTGAAATGAGCAGATTTCGCATGAGAGGCGGCAAGCGCCGGCGGCGCGAGGCGCGTTCCGACCGCATTCCGCTGCGGGCCATCGTCCCGAATCTCGTCACCTCGCTGGCGGCCTGCGCGGGCATCACCTCGATTGCCTTTTCGTCCGAAGGCCGTTTTCTGCCGGCCCTGTGGGCCCTGCTGGTGGCGGCGGTCTGCGACGGCATGGACGGGCGGATCGCCCGGCTGCTTAACGCCAGCTCGAAGCTCGGCGCCGAGCTCGACTCGCTGGCCGACTTCGTCAACTTCGGCGTCGCCCCGGCGATGTTCATGTTCTTCTGGCTGACGGGCAAGACCTCCGGCGCCGAAGCCGCCGTGACGATGGATCCCCGGCTGGTGCGGGTCATCCTCGGCTGTGCGCTGTACTACGCGATGTGCGACTGCTTCCGCCTGGCGCGCTTCAACACCATGCTGGAGCAGGAGACGGCGCCGTACTGGACGCATTTCTTCACGGGCGTTCCGGCGCCCGGCGGGTGCTGGATGGTGCTGACGCCGGCGATTCTCGCCAACGCCCTGGAGGCGAAGGGCAACTTCCCCGCGCTGGCCGGTTTCCTGCAGCATCCCTGGACCGGCGTCTTCATGCTGCTGTTCGTCGGCTCGCTGATGGCTTCGCGCCTGCCCACCGTCTCCCTCAAGCACCTGCACGTGCCGAAGGCGTGGCTGCCGGGCGTCCTGGCGGTGCTGCTGCTGCTGATCGCCTTCCTGGTCTCCAACTTCTGGCTGACGCTGGGCGTGGTCGGCTTCATCTACATCCTGACGGTGCCGCTGACGGGGTGGGCGTTCCTGAAGGTCCGCGACCGGTACGAGCGCGACCACGCCCCCGCCGCCGGCGGCTCTTCCGGAGCTGCGGCGCCCGACCGGCGCCTCGCGTAGACATTGAAAATCAGTTCAAGTGAATAGGAGGAGCGTGATGTTTGCGTTCAAGGCCGACGGGTGGCGTGGATTGGCGACGGGGTGCTTGCTGGCGCTGTGGTGCGGTTCGGCGGCTGCGGCCTGCGGAGCGCCAGTTTGCGCGGACGGGGCGGTGCGGTTCGGCCGGGTGCGTTTGACTCCGGGGGGTGAACTGGCGAAGCGGGTGCAGCGCAATTTCGACCGGCTCGAAACGGAGAAGTACCGCCCCGACAACGTGTTTTTGACGATGAAGGCGAGCGGCGGCTGGCCGGGCGACACCGAGGGGCGCACGATGCTCGGGCTGATTCTCGCGGCGCAGACGACCGGGCGCGAGCCGAAGTATCTCGACGAAATCCTGCGGCGGTTTCCGTCCAAGCTCAACGAGCGCGGCTATTTCGGTCCGGTCTGGACGGATGCCGTCAACGAACAGCAGCTTTCGGGCATGGGCTGGGTGCTGCGGGCCTTGTGCGCGCACTACCGCTGGCGTCCGGCGCCTGCCACGGCGGCGGCCATCCGGCGCATCGCCGACAACCTCTTCGTGCCGGCGGCGGACGATTTTGCCGCCTACCCGATCGATCCCGCGCAGCGCTCGCGGAACAAGGGCGGCGCTTCGGGCAACACCGAGGACAAGATCGGCCGCTGGGAGCTTTCGACCGACATCGGCTGCTACATGATCGGCATTGACGGGCTCGTCGATGCGCGCCAGACGCTGGACGAGCCGAAGTACGACGATGCGATCGCCAAGGCGATCGACCGGTTTCTCGCCATCGACCAGACGGCGATCCAGGCCCAGGCCCACGCCACGCTGACGGGCATCCGCGCGCTGCTGCGCTACGGCCGGCGCCATCTGCCCGCGGCGCGGGAGCGCTTCCGCCGGTATCTGTCGGACTGCCTGACGGAATCCTACGCCAACGCCAACTGGTTCACCCGCTATACCCACACCGAACCTTGCGCCATCGTCGATTCCTACATGGTGGCGCTGGAACTGGGCCGGCTGACCGGCGAGAGCGGCTATTTCGCCCTCGCCGAACGCATCTACTGGAACGCCCTCTGCCGGGCGCAGCGCCGCAACGGCGGGTTCGGGCTCGAGAACTGTCCCATGGCCGACGCGCCCGAACTGAAGGTGGAGTGTCCCGAGGCGAACTGGTGCTGCACGATGCGCGGCGCCGAGGGGCTGTTCACGGCGGCGCGGTACGTCGCCTACGCCGAGGGCGACGTGGTGACGCTGGCGCAATACCACGCCGCAACGGTGGAGCTGCCGACGGACGGCGGCGTGCTGAAGTTCCGCGAAGAGACGGCCTATCCGTTCGGCGAGAAGGTGCGGCTGACGATTGAAGCGGCGCCGGAGTCGGAACTGACGCTGCGCTTCTTCGCCCCCGATTACCTCGCGGTGGATGCGCCGGTGGAGGACGGGTTCGTGGTGCGGCGCGCCCGGTGGCGCCCGGGCGATGTCGTCGAGCTGGCCTTCACGCTGCGCGAAAGCGAATTGCCGGCGGCCTGCGCGGCGAATGCGTCCGCCGGTCTGCACCGTCGCGCGCGCGGCCCGCTGCTGCTGGATCGCGAAGGCCGGACCGTCTGGCATCTGATGTCGCCGGAAATCTGGGAGCAGGGCAGCGGCGCGCGCACCATAATATGGCCGACACGCTGATTCTGCTCGCCATAAACAGCCCTAAATGCCCCGGTCCTGAGCGTCCGGTCGGCGCCCTTGACGAGGGGGGCGGCGAAAGTGTAAAATATCCCGCAGATTGATTTCAGCTAAACGAAGGAGCAGGTCCATCATGAAACAGAGCATCAGGGTCGGAATCGTTGCGTTTGCGCTGGCGGCGGTGTCGTCGGCTTGTGCGGCGGACGCCGAAACGGAGAGCGAATACGAAGCCATTGGCTGGACGCCGGTCGAAATCGGCCTCGCCTCGCCGGTGCAGCTGCCTTGGGGCTGCCATCAGTGGGACATCTTCGGCCTGGGGCTCAATGCGATCTGGAACGATGCGCCGAAGATGTACGGCCTCGGCGTCGGCGGCGTCGCCATGGCGACGCGCGGCGATATGTGCGGCCTTCAGGTCGGCGGCCTGTGCAACTGGGCGACGGAAGACGTCTACGGCCTGCGGCTGACGATCGGCGGCAACATCACCTTCGGCACGACCTATGGCATGGACGCCGGTCTGTTCGCCTACCGGAGCGGCGACATGTGGGGTATGGACGTCGAGTTCATCGGCTCCTACCAGCGGCGCTTCTGGGGCTGGCAGGTCGGCGGCCTGGCGACGGTCTGCACCGAGCAGAGCTACGGGTGCGCCATCGCGCTCCTCTGCAACTGGGCGCCGGTGGCCTATGGCTGCGATCTCTCGATCTTCAACTACACGACGGAACTCCACGGTTGCCAGATCGGCCTCGTCAACTATGCGCGCGAGTGCCCCTGGGGCTTCCAGATCGGCCTGGTGAACATCATCATGGACAATTCCTGGAAGGTGCTTCCGATCGTCAACGGCTATTTCTGATCGGGCAGTGGCGAAGAATCCGTTCTTGAAGAAAGCGACGGGGGCCTCCAAAGCCCCCGTTGCCGTTGACAGGAAGAAGCACGGCCTCGGGCGCAGCGTGGATTTCGGCGGCGGCGTCAGCAGCCTGCTGGGCGCGGTGCCCGTCCTGCCGGCGGCGGCGCCGCACCAGGCGCTCGAACTGCGGATCGCCGACATCGGCCGCTCGCCCTACCAGCCGCGCCGCGAGTTCCGCGAGGAAGACCTGCGCGAGCTGGCGGAGTCGCTGAAGAACAACGGCCTGGTCCAGCCGCCGACGGTCCGTCGGCTGGCGAACGGCAAGTACGAGCTGATCGCCGGCGAGCGTCGTCTGCGGGCCGCGCAGCTGGCGGGGTGGGAGCGGATTCGCGTCACGCTGGTGGAGGCGGACGATCAGACCGCCGCCGTCATGACGACGACGGAGAACCTGCAGCGCGAAGACCTCAATCCGATCGAAGAGGCCGTTTCCTACCGGACGCTGCAGGAGCAGTTCAACCTGACCCAGCAGGAAGTCGCCGAGAAGGTCGGCAAGGGGCGGGCGACCGTCGCCAACGCCGTGCGCCTGCTGGAGCTTCCCGAAGAGGTGCGGGAACTGGTGGCCTCGGCGCTGATTTCGGTCGGGCACGCCAAGGTCCTCCTGTCGGTCGACGGCGAGAAGGAGCGCGTCCTGCTGGCGCGCAGCTGCGTCAGCGACCAGCTGACCGTGCGCGCGCTGGAAAGGAAGGTGGCCCGGCTTCACGCGCCGGTCGAGAACCGGCAGCGGGGCGTTCCGGACCTGCCCGACGCCTACGTGCGCAACCTGGCCGACAAGATGCGGCGGCATCTCGGCTGTGCGGTCCGGGTGACACCCGGCGTGACCCATCCGAACGGGCGGCACACCAAGGGGGTCGTCGAGATCGACTTCTTCGACAACGACGACCTCGACCGCGTGATTCGGATGCTCGGCGTCGCGGTGGACTGACCATGCCGGCGTTTTCTCTGGCTCTGGCGGCGGCGCTGGCCTTCACGCCGCAGGACGCGAAGCGGGCCTACGAGGAGGCGCGGCAGCTCGTGGTCGAGTGCACCCCGCGCGATGCGGGGACGATTCGCGGGCGCGTCGTCGCCGCCAACCGCATTCTGGACGCCGCCAGCGCCGTCGGCGCCGACGTGCGCCGCGACTGCTTCAGGGCGATGACGCCCCAGGGCGAGCGCGAGTTCACCAACCTTTACGCGGAGTTTCAGTCGGGCGACGAAGCCGCCAAGTGGGTGATCCTGCTGTCGCACTACGACACGAAGCCGGGGAGCGGCTGCCCGGGGGCCAACGACGGCGCATCGACCAGCGGGCTGCTGATCGCCCTGGCCGGCGCCATCGCGAACTGGGAGACGCCGAAGGGCAACCTCATGCTGGTCTGGACGGATGGCGAGGAGAGCATGGTCGGCTACGGCCCGAACGACGGGCTCTGGGGGTCCAGGCGTGCGGCGGAGTTCGTCGCCGCGAAGAACCGGAAGGTGCAGGCGGTCGTCTGCCTGGACATGCTGGGCGACCGGGACCTCGCGATTTCGGTTCCCGCGAACGGCACGCCGGCCCTCGCCCGGATCGCGGCGCACGCCGCCAAGCGGGCCGGTTGCCCGGGGCTGGTCCGGCCGATGGCCGAATGCGTCACCGACGACCACGTGCCTTTCCTGGAGCGGGGCTGGCCGGCAATCGTCCTCATCGACTTCGCGTACGGGCCGGACAACGCGTACTGGCATACGCCGCAGGACACGATGGACAAGGTTTCCGAGGAGTCGCTCCTGAAGAGCGGGCGGGTTGTCGCCGAGCTGCTCAATATTTTGCTATAATATCTTCCTTCGGAGGGGAGACATGTCTAAGGAATCAAGCGTTGGCAAGCGTATCCGGACCTACCGGGAGCGGCTCGACATGAGCGTCTACGACCTTGCCCGGAAAAGCGGTATCGACGAGAAGGTCGTCAATGCGATCGAGAAGGGGCAGGTCCTGCCGGCGCTCGGCGTCCTCACCAAGTTGTCGCGTGCGCTCGGCCAGCGTCTTGGCACGTTCATGGACGACCAGTTCAAGCCCGACCCGATCATCACCCGGGCCAAGGACCTGGAGGCGGCGAAGGTCGCCGAGGAGGGCACGAACGTGCTGGGCTATGCGTCGCATTCGCTGGCGCTGGGCAAGCCCGACCGGCACATGGATCCGTTCCGCATCGAGTTTGCCGCCGATGGCGTCGACGAGCTTTCCTCCCACGAGGGCGAGGAACTCATCATCTGCCTGGCCGGCGAGGTCGAGCTGACGTACGGGAACGAGAAGTCCGTCCTGAAGCCCGGCGACACGGCCTACTACAATTCCGTCGTCCGGCATGGCCTGCGGGCCCTGGGCGGGAAACCCGCATCCGTCTATGGCGTGGTGTTCATGCCGTTCTGACGGTTTGGTCGCTTCAAGTGGATACAGATTGGGAAGGTGCTGACTATGGGCTGGTTCGAACCGCATGAGAAAGTGAAGATTCCGCCGGCAAAGGACCTGTGGGCCGTTTGCCCGAAATGCAAGAGCCACTTCGAGAAGCCGGTCTGGAAACGGAACGGCTGCATCTGTCCGAAGTGCAACTACCACGGGCGGCTGTCGGCGCGCGAGCGCATCGCGCAGATTGCCGACGCGGGTTCCTTTTCGGAGGTGTTCCGCGCCGTCTCCTATTCGGATCACCTGTCGTTCCATGACGCGACCGGTCCGTACAAGGCCAAGATCGAGGCGACGATCGCCAAGTCCGGCGAGACGGAGTCGGTCGTGATGGGGACGTGCGAGATCGGCGGGCACAAGGCGATGCTCGGCGTCATGGACTTCGCCTTCATGGGCGGCTCCCTCGGCACCGGCACCGGCGAGCGCATCGCGCGGGCCTGCGAGCAGGCGATCCGCGAGCGGCGGCCGCTGGTGCTCTTCTCCGCCTCGGGCGGCGCGCGCATGCACGAGGGCATCCTGTCGCTGATGCAGATGGCCAAGACGTCGGCGGCGATCGGCCGCCTGAAGGAGGCCGGGTTGCCCTACGTCTCGGTGCTCACCGACCCGACCACTGGCGGCGTGAGCGCCTCGTATGCGATGCTGGGCGACATCAACGTCACCGAGCCGAAGGCCCTGATCGGCTTTGCCGGCCGGCGGGTCATCGAGAACACGATCCACCAGAAGCTGCCGGCGGACTTCCAGTCCGCCGAATACCTGGAGGCCCACGGCTTCATCGACAAGGTCGTCGAGCGGAAGAACCTGAAGGGGTTCATCGCCAAGATGCTGGGGTACTGGGGTTTCTGACCGGCAGTCGCGGAGAAGTATGGGGGGCCTGACATGAAGAAAATGACGGCGATGGAGAAAGTGAAGCTGGCGCGCGACCCGAAGCGTCCGCATCTGGCCGATTTCATCAAGTACCTTTGCAGCGATTTCGAGGAGCTGCACGGCGACCGCCTCGTCAACGACGACCGCGGGCTCGTCGGCGGGTTCGCGACCATCGGTTCCGAGAAGGTCCTGGTGCTCGGGCACAACAAGGGCGCGACGGTCGAGGAGAACATGGCGGCGAACTTCGGCATGGCGAATCCCGACGGCTATCGCAAGGCGATGCGTCTGGCGAAGCTGGCCGAGAAATTCCACCTGCCGGTCCTGACGTTCGTCGACACGCCCGGCGCCTATCCGGGGCGCGAGGCGGAGGAGCGCGGCCAGGCCGAGGCGATTGCGAAGTCGCTGGAGTTCTTCGCGCTGCTGAAGACGCCGGTCGTCGTCGTCATCACGGGCGAGGGCGGCAGCGGCGGTGCGCTGGCGATTGCCGTCGGCGACCGGGTGCTGATGATGGAGAACGCCGTCTATTCCGTCATCTCGCCCGAGGGGTGCGCCGGCATTCTCTGGCGCGACGGCGCCAAGGCGCCGGAAGCGGCCGAGGCGCTCAAGATCACCGCGCCCGACCTCAAGCGTCTCGGCGCCATTGACGTCGTCGTCAAGGAGCCTGCGGGCGGTGCGCAGACGAACCACCGGGCCGCCTGCGCGGAGGTCAAGAAGGCCGTGCTCGCCGCCCTCGCGGAGCTGAAGCGGATTCCCGTGTCCGAACTGCTTGAACAGCGCTACGCCAAGCTCCGCGCCATGGGCAACTTCTACGCTTAGGCGAATCCCGCCGCGGGGTTTGCCGTTCATCACATCCGTCTCCTGACAAAATCATGGCCCAGTTCTTCGACTATACCGGCGTGGTGGAGGAAGTCCTCCCCGTGCAGACTTTTGCGAGCGGCTTCACCAAACGTGAGGTCATCGTCGGCAATGACATCGATTCGCCGTCGAAATACCCGAATCCGGTGAAGTTCTCGTTTAAGAAGGACAACTGTTCGCTGCTGGACGGCGTCCAGCAGGGGCAGCGCGTCAAGATCCGGTTCGCCGTCGACGGCCGCCGCTGGGACGGACCCAGGGGGACGCAGTATTTCGTCGACCTGACGGGGCTCAAGATCGAGGTCCTGAATGCCGACGGCAGTTCGACCGAACCCGTTCCCGCGCCGGCCGAGCCGGATGTTCCGGCCGATGTCGGCGAGGTGGACGACATGCCGTTCTGACGGTGATCTCGCCCGAGACGATCGCGAAGATCAGGGCGCTGATGGCGGAAGCGTCGCTCTTCGAGGACGATCTTGAGGAGAGCTTCATCCTCGGCGGCGGTCCGGGCGGGCAGAAGACCAACAAGACCTCCAGCGTCGTCCGGCTCGTACACGCGCCGAGCGGCCTCGCGGTGCGGGTCGGCGAAAGCCGCAGCCGCGAGACCAACCGCTGGCTGGCGCGGCGCGAACTGGCCGAAACGGTGCTGGAGCGCGAGCACCGGCGCAAGAGCGAAGCGCGGCAAAAGGCCGAGAAGATTCGCCGCCAGAAGCGCCGCCGCAGCCGCCGTCAGCAGCAGAAGATGCTCGCGGCGAAGCACGCCCGTTCCGAAATCAAGGCCCTGCGGAAGAAAGTCGAGCCGGAATGAGCGCGTCGCTTTCAGCCGCCGCCGCCCGCCCGTCCGCCGCCGCTCCGGTCGGTTTCTTCGACAGCGGCATCGGCGGCACGTGCGTCCTGAACGCGTTTCGCCGCCTCTGCCCGAACGAGGCGACGGTCTATGTCGCGGATTCCGCGAACTGCCCCTACGGGAACAAGTCGCCGCAGGAGATCGTCCGCCTGGCGGAAAGGAGCGTCCGGAAGCTCCTGCGGCGGAACTGCAAGCTGATCGTCGTCGCCTGCAATACGGCCACGGCCGCCGCCATCGACTACCTGCGCGCGAAATATCCCGCCGTCCCGTTCGTCGGCATCGAACCGGCGGTGAAGCCGGCGGCGCTTCGCTCCCGGACCGGCGTCGTCGGCGTCCTGGCGACGGCCGGCACGTTCGGCGGTCGGCTCTACAACGAGACGAAGGCGCGCTTCGCGAAGAACGTGACCGTCATCGCCGCCGTCGCCGACGAGTTCGTTGACATCGTGGAGCGCCGGTGCGGGAATCGCGGACGCGCACCGGGCGCGGCGCAGATCGAGGCGATTGTCCGCGCCAAGATCGAGCCGCTGCTGAAGGCCGGGGCGGACAAGATTGTGCTTGGCTGCACCCATTTCCCGCACCTGAAGCCGTTCATCGAACAAGTCTGCGCGGGCCGGGCCGAGATTTTGGATCCGTCGGAGGCCGTCGCGCGGCAGGCGCGGAAGGTGCTGGCCGAACGCGGACTGCTGAGGGAGGCAAAATGAAGACGGTTTTGGTGACGGGCGGAACCGTGCGGCTCGGGAAGGCGATTGCCGAACGCCTGCGTGCCGACGGCTGGCAGGTGCTGACGAGTTCGCACCGTGCGGATGCGGGAGCCGACTTCGTGGCGGACCTGTCCGCGCCGCACGGCGCGGAGAAGCTGTACGCGGCCGTCCTGCAGCGGCTCGGCGGCCGGCCGCCGGACGCGCTGGTCAACAACGCGGCGCTGTTTGCGGGCGACGATGCCGCCGTCCGGGCGGTCGGCTTGGCGGCGCCGAAGCGGCTGATGCTGATGATGGCCGGACGGCCGTCCGGCGTGGGCGCCGTCGTGAACGTCTTGGATGCCTCCGTCGGGAAGGCCGGCTCGGCGGCCGGCGCAGCCTATCGGGCGGCCAAGCGCGGCCTGCTGGAGCTTACCCTGTCGGGCGCCCGGACGCTGGCCGCGACCCTGCGCGTGAATGCCGTTGCCCCCGGCCCCGTGCTGGCGCCGCCGGGCGTACACGAGCGAGCAGGGGCGACGCTGCTGACCCGCCGTCCGCTGCCCGAAGACGTGGCGGCGGCGGTCGCCTATCTGCTTGCCGCCGAGGCGACGACGGGTTGCGTCATTCCGGTCGACGCCGGGCAGAGCCTGCTGGAGCGGCCATGAGGAAGACGCTGCTGCATACCTGCTGCGGGCCCTGCGCCTGCGCCTGCGTACCGCGCCTCAGGGAAATGGGGCGCGAGGTGACGATGCTCTTCGCCAACTCGAACATCGACACGCGCGAGGAATTCGAACGCCGGCTGAAGGCGGCGGAGCAGCTGGCGGCCGCCGACGGCGTGAAGCTGGTGGCGCTGCCCTACGACCACGACGAATGGCTGCGCGCGGTCGCCGCCGGATACGAGGACGAGCCAGAGCAGGGCGCGCGCTGCGCACGCTGCTTCCGGTACAATCTTGCGCAGGCCGCCGCCTACGCCGCCGAACACGGCTACGACGAGTTCACCACCTCGCTGACCGTCTCCCCGCACAAGGTGACGAAAACGGTCTTTGCCGCCGCCTACGCCGCCGAGCACGGTTGCGACGAGTGCGCCACTTCGCCGACCGTCTCTCCGCACAAGGTAACGAAAACTGTCTTCGCCGCCGCCGAAGCCGCCGCCGAGCATGGTTGCGACGAGTTCACCACCTCGCCGACCGTCTCCCCGCACAAGGTGACAAAAACGGTCTTTGCCGCCGCCGAAGCGCTCTCGGCCGTCCGTCCCCGCTCCGCTCCGGCCTTCCTGCCCGTCGATTTCAAGAAGCGGGAGGGCTTTCTGATGTCGACGCGCCGCGCGGCGGAACTCGGCCTCTACCGGCAGTCCTATTGCGGCTGTGAGTTTTCGCAGCAGCCGACATGGCGGATTCATCATCGGGCGGAGACGGCGTCGACGAATCTTGACGCGCGCGCAGGCCGCCACGGCGACGTCTTCACGGCCGATTTCCAGACGGCGGGACGCGGCCGCCTCGATCACAAGTGGCTTTCGCCGCCAGGTACGAACTTGATGATGTCCGTTGTGCTGTCGGCCGAAGGCATCCCCCCCGAACAGTTGGCGACGCTGCCCCTCGTCATCGGCCTGGCCGTCGTTGAGGCCGCGCAGCCGCTGCTCGGTCCGCCGCCTGCGCCGCCGCACGGGGGTCTGTCCCCGCAGGCCTCCGCCGCCCCGGCCCGCCCTTCGGTCCGGCTGAAATGGCCGAACGACGTGCTGGTCGGGGGCCGGAAGCTGGCGGGCATCCTCTGCGAACGGCATGGCGACCAGGTCATCGCCGGCGTCGGCGTGAACGTCGGCCAGACGGACTTTGCGGCGGAAATTGCAGAAAAAGCGACTTCGTTTGCAATTTTGTCCAGTCAAATTGGGGTCTGTCCCCAGGTTGAGACGGTGCGTTCGGCGATTCTCCGGCAGATCGGCCGCTGGTACGGCGTCTGGAAGGCGCGTGGCTTCGCCGCCGTGCTGCCGGCGATCCGCCGCGTGGACTTCCTCCGGGGACAGACCGTCTCCGTGCGGCAGACGGACGATGACGCGGCGCCGGTGTGCGGGGTGTCGGGCGGCATCCTGGCCGACGGTTCGCTGGACGTTGGCGGCGTGCAGATCTATGCCGGCGAGGTGCGTCCGGTTGGCGGTGCGAACGCATGGCGCGGGGCGGATGTGGTATAATTGCCGTGGAGATGAACAAGAATATCGTCTGCATTGGTGCGGGGTATATCGGCGGCCCCACCATGGCGGTTATCGCCAAGATGAATCCCGATCGTCGGGTCGTTGTCGTGGACATCAATCCGTCGCGCATCGATGCCTGGAATTCGGCGGATTACGCGCTGCCGATCTACGAGCCCGGGCTGGTCGATGTCGTGAGGGAGGTGCGCGGCAGGAATCTTTTCTTCTCGACGGACATTGCGGCGGCGGTCGACGCCTGTGACATCATCTTCGTGGGCGTCAATACGCCGACGAAGATGTTCGGTCGCGGCAAAGGGCGCGCGAGCGACCTCCAGTACTGGGAGGCGACGGCCCGCAGCATCAAGCAGATCGCGAAGACGCCGAAGATCATCGTCGAGAAGTCCACGCTGCCGGTCCGCACGGCGGCGGCGATGGAGGCGATTCTCAACAGCGGGGACGAAGGGCTGTTCACCGTCCTCTCGAATCCTGAATTCCTCGCCGAAGGTACGGCCGTCAGGGATTTGCTCGCGCCCGATCGCGTACTGATCGGCGGGCCGCAGGATGCGGCGGGGCAGATCGCCGTTCAGGCGGTTGCGGATATCTACCGTGGCACGAAGGGCGATTGGGTGCCGCAGGAACGCATTCTGACGACGAACGTCTGGTCGGCGGAACTGACCAAGCTTGCCGCGAATGCGATGCTTGCGCAGCGCGTGAGCTCGATCAATGCGCTGGCGGGACTCTGCGAGGCCACGGGCGCGGACATTGACGAAGTCGCGCGGGTGATGGGTGCCGATCACCGCATCGGGCCTAGGTTCCTCAAGGCGGGGCCGGGCTTCGGCGGCAGCTGCTTCAAAAAGGATGTGCTCAACCTCGTCTACCTCTGCGAGTCGTTCGGACTGCACACGGCGGCCGAGTACTGGTCGCAGGTCATCCGGATGAACGACCACCAGCAGGAGCGCATTGTTTCGCGTCTCTTCCGGGCGATGTTCAACACGCTCGCCAACAAGAAGATCGCCGTCTTCGGCTTTGCGTTCAAGGCCGACACGGGCGATACGCGCGAAACACCGGCGGGCACGGTCGTGCGTCTCCTGGACGAGGAGCATGTGCGGCTTTCGATCACCGATCCCAAGGCGCTGTCCAACGCGAAGAAGGACCTCGCCGACATCGCCTCCGAAACGCTGTCCTTCACCGACGATCCCTACGCGGCGGCGGCAGGGGCGGATGCCGTGCTGGTGATGACGGATTGGGCCGAGTACGCGACCTTGGATTGGGCGAAGATCTATGCCTCGATGCGCAAGCCCGCGCTCGTCTTCGATACGCGCAACTGCCTCGATGCGGCCGCGCTCAGGAAGCTGGGATTCAAGGTCTTGAACATCGGCAAGTGATTCCGCCGGGACGCCGTTCCCCCGGCGATTACGCCTCGGAGTCGTCATGCAGAGTACCCGGCGTGACCCCACGCCGGGGCGGGGTAGCGTCCATCCATGGTTGCTAAGTGAGAATTAGCTGCGGAAATCTTTGAAGGTGCGGGGTCGTTGCTTGGCGAGCGCCCCGCATGCACCGAAGAGCGAAGCTCGGAGGGGACATTCGGCGAAGCCGAA
>JBJEWA010000029.1:0-4166 GCA_051884805.1 Kiritimatiellia bacterium
ACCGCCGCCACTGCCCACTTACTTCTTCAATCGACAGCGATATTCTCGGCAAAGGCACTTCACTGCAATTCGCCTGGCTTCCGCATCCGGCAATGCGAATCAGGGCACGATGCAACCCTGTGCGCGTAAAGCCGACTTGATTTCGGCGATGGGAAGCGCACGCGGCGAAAGCCCTTTCCGTGCCGCCAGCGCAGCCGCCACGCCGGCGGCCTGTCCCGTTGCCATGCAGGCCGCCTGAACCCGAATCGCGGACATCGCCGTCCGATCGGCCGAAAGGCACCGCCCCGCCATCAGCAGATGGTCCACCCCCTTGGCCGTCAAGGCGCCGAGCGGGACCGTCGGCTTCACCCCTTCTTTCAGATATTGGGGCTGCACGCCGCCCGCTTTGCTGTGCAAATCGACAGGATAGAAAACATGGCAAAGCGAGTCCGGCCATACGCGCCCGGAGACGTAGTCCTCGCCCGTGATCACGTAGTCGCCCTTCACGCGCGTCGTCTCCCGAACACCCGTCTCAGCCGCAGCCGCCTCCAGTTCGATGCGCTCAAATCCCGGTTGCCGCCGGAGAAAGCGGAAGAGCCGCAGCATCGCCGCGCGTCCCGCCTGGTTCACGTCCCCGCGCCCGTCCGTTCCCTCGCCGCGCGTCTCGATGTAATTCGTCAACAGCCCGGTGAAATGCGTAAAACCGAAGATGGGCTCGCGCGTATCCCCCTCCTTCAAGGTTCCGTCGGCGAGCGCCTGCCGATAGGCCGCCTTCATCGCCGACACGTCCCATTGGCTTTTCGGCGGAATGTTCTTGACCGAATAGCGGAACGTCCCCGGACTGCGCTCGTCCGCAGCCATCAGTTCCGCGCCCGCGAGCGCCGCGACGGCGCCACCGCCCGTACAATCGACAATCTCGCGCGCCGTCACCGTCCGCGTATCGCCGCCGGAATGGACGCGGACCATCCAGGCGCCGTTCACGTACGACACGGCCGCCGGCGACGAGTAGTACCGGATTTTCACGCCCGCCGTCCGCAACATCTCCTCGCAGATCGCCACCCAGATCGGCACGTTGATCCGATGTTGGAGCTGCGAATGGTGGAGTTCGCGCCACTTCTCGACCGGCGGAAAACTCCCGCCCGCCGTCACGATCGCATTGGACACCGTCTCCCAGCCAAAACCCGCCACCACCTGCTCGCCATAGGCGAAGAAAAGGCCGGGGTAATCGACATGACCGGTCGTCATGTTTCCGCCCACCTGGAAACCCTGTTCCAGCAGCAACGTCTTCGCCCCGGCCCGCGCCGCCGCACCCGCCGCGGACACGCCCGCCGCCCCACCGCCCACGACGAGCACGTCGCACGTCTCGTCCGGCAGTCGTCCCGCCGATACCGAAAGCGCCAACCCCACCGTCAGCGCAACCTGCCCAACCTTCACCAGCCTCATTGCATTTTCCGCGTCAATACGCCTATTCCGGACGCGACCCTTTGCTCTCTTCGCGCCAGTTCCGCCAGTTCGCCCTTCATCGCGCCTCCTCCCCGCTTTCGCCGCGGCGACCGAGCCGCCAGACGCCGCGATTGTAGTCGACGGTGACGAACTCGCCGTTGGCGTAGCCGGTCCGGAAGACGCCGGGCGAGACTTCCTCGTGCGCGTCGATGAACTCCAGCTGCAGGTGCCTGAGCGACCGGTAGGCGTCATACCCCTCCCGGATCCGCGCCACCGCCTGCCGCAGCTCCGGATCCGTCGTGCAGCACAGGTCCTCCTCGCCCATCCAGTTCGTCCCGGTAGTGCGGAACTTGGAATGGAAGTAGAAGCACGGACGGCCGGAGAACTCGATCAGCTTGAGTTGCGACACCCGGTCCTTGAGCGTCGCGTTCATCGTGGTCGTAAAGGGGTTGCTCGCGATGATGCCGTGGTAGACGATCTGCCAGATCGGCACGACGCGCTTGGCCAGGGACTGGCCCTTCGCGTGCTCCCGCTCGACCGCCAGGGGGTCGCCGAAATAGACGTAGAGCGCGTAGTCGAGCTGGCCGGCGAGATAATCGTTACCGCCCTCGCTGGCGAAGCCGCCGAGCTCGCGCCTGGCCAGCGCCGCGCACTCCCCCCAGAACCGCACGCTCCGCGCCGTCGTGCAGGGATGGCGCGGGTCGCGGCAGAGCTTCGGTTCGCAGATCGACACGACGTCGAAATAGCCGAGGCCGCTGAAGCCGAAGGCGGCGAGAGCTGGCATGATCTTCGTGTGGATCTCGTAGGCGCGCTGCGGGCAGATGTGGTACGGCTTTCCCCCGCCCCAGGAATGGGCGCGCGTGCCGAGCGGCAGGCCGTCGTCGTCCTTGATGGTCGCCTCCGCGCTCCAGTTGTCCGCGATTTCATACCCTTCGGAGAAATTCCCGTGCGGAACGACCAGGTAGCCGGCCCTGCGGGCGTATTCGATCGCCGCCTTCAGCCCGGCGTCTCCGCCGAGCCGGGGTTCCGCCGGGAAATACTGGGGCCAGCGCCCGTCGTGACCGCCGATGTTCCAGCCGACGAGACAGAGTTCGGCCTCATCGACCCCCTGCCGCTTCAGCTCGTCGACGAGGTCGCGGATGCGGTCGAACGAAACCACGGCCTTCACCTCCGGCTCGTTCCAGGGCGTCTGATGCAGCACCGGACTCGGCACCGGCTTCCACGCCTGGCGGATGCGCAGCTCCGGCGCCAGGACGGCCTGCTCCAGGAGCCGGGCGCCGCCGGCCGTCCGCTCGCGAATCGGCCGGACCGCCCCGCGCGCGAGCTGATAGCGGCGGTAGATCTTCGCGAGGTCGGCGTACGGAACGCCTGCGGGCCGCCGGTGATATTCGATCACCAGATCCTCGTAGGGCTCGCGGCAGAGGTCGCGCTCAAGCGTCGCGGCGACGGCGTATTCGCCCTTGACCGCCGTCACCGTCTCGCGCACGAAATACTTGAGCGAGTCCACGATCGCCAGGCACGATCCGCGCGGATTCGACCAGCCGAACATCGGCATCGGCATGCGCTCGGCACCGGCGAAGAACCGCCCGTCGGAGAGGTCGTATTCGCCGTAGACGCCGTAGGGCGAGAACCAGTAGCCGCTCTCGCCGCGCCGGGCGCGCGCAAAATCCGGAACGATCTCCAGCCGCCGGGCGTTCCTCGCGCGGATCTTCTCGCGTGGCAGCACGAGCCGCTCGCCGTCCGCAGCGGATTCCAGCGCGATCCGCTCCTCCACGGTCGCGCCGCTCTCAAGCGTCCAGGTCAGCGTCGCGGTCGAGGCCGCGCCGGACGGCAGGCAGACGCCGACCGCGATCGCGGCGGCGAACAGCGCCCGGCGGCGTTTCTGCTTCCCGTTCTCGGCAATCGAATCTGTCGTTTTCATTGCACGAATTGCCCCGTCACTTGATGATGCGTGAGACGAACAATGGTCAGAGCCAATTGACATGCCTCTTCACCCTTTAGCTGCGTTCACTCGCCAAGCCACTGCGACCGCGAGGCGTCGCGATATTCGTCATCGGGAAAGAAAGCCCGATGCGCTAATCGGCTGATGAGATGGCAGCATCGGCAGTTCTCATCAACTACTCCAGATTTTCTCATGGCGCACAGTGTACCACGGCCTCAATACTTATGTCAATTGGCCGGGCGCGTTGTAATGCGCGGCCATGGGTGCATGGATGAAAAATGTCAACACGCGGGGGAGATGTACTAGCCCCTCCCATTACGTCCAAGACTGGGGCGTGCTGACGCCGCATAGTGTACCACAACTCCGGTCGGGGAAACAACCCGCCCGCGCCGCTTTGATGTAATGCGTCACTGAACAGCGGAGTTTCTGCCCCCGTTCAGTGACGCATTACGAAGGTTGCGGGGTTGTCCAGGGGCAGCAAAGCCACCGCATTACCTCAAAGCGATAAGCGGCGCGAATCGCCACTCACCCGCCGTTTTTCGCCATATCGCCGCGGGTCCCCTCATTCTTTCCCCGCTGATGGCGAAATGAGAATCCTCTGCGGAAATCTTGCCGTGCGGGGGCCTCCTCATTTATCCCAACGCGATAAGTGGCGGAAATTATTGGTAATACCCCCGATTTTCACCATGTCTCATAGGGTCTGTCCCCTCATTCTCACCGCAGCGAGGGCGCTGCGGGTACTCTGCGGTTCAGCGCAACCGGCACCCAGCACCAGTACCCGGCGTGACCCCACGCCGTGGCG
>JBJEWA010000030.1:0-64807 GCA_051884805.1 Kiritimatiellia bacterium
TACCACGCCACGCAGCGAGGGCGCTGCGGGTACTTTGCTATCCAGCGCAACGGACGCCCAACCCTCAGTACCCGGCGTGACCCCACGCCGGGGCAGGTCCAAGCCGAGTAGCTGCGGACGACAGGGGACGAACCCGGCAACTGCCGGAAGCATCGCGCCGTCTCAACTCCCCTGCCGCCCCACCTGTCTTATCTGACGGTCATCTGGACGATCGCGGGCACGGCTTCCTTCGCATTGAAGACCCGCACCTCGTGGGAGCCGGCGGAAAGGTTCAGCCGGCAGGAGACGTCCTGCACCCAACGCCGGGCCGGAACCGACAGTTCCGTCGCCGGCGCGCCGTCAACGCTCACCGAGAAGCGCTGCGGCGCGGGCGAGACGACCGTGAAGGTCAGCGTGTATTCGCGCGTCTCGTCGAGGCGCACGTCACGCCAGAGGAGATCGTTGTCGTCGCGGCCGCCGAGACCGGTCACCGCGATGACGGCGTCCCAGACCTCGCCCGGCCCCGGCTGCATCTGGGTGTAGAGCGGCGCGTCATCCGACCAGTTGAGCTTGTGATACCGGCGCAGCCAGGAGGCGTCCGCGCGATAGACGCGCCGCGGCAGCCGGCGCTCGGCGAAAAGCCGGTAGAAGCGCCCCTCGTGCGGCTTCAGCGAGAACTGCATCTCCTTCTCGAATGCGCCGACCTCGGCCTTCTCGACGAGATCGACGGCGAACGTCCGGCCCGCGAGATCGACGTCGTCCAGCGCCAGCTTCACCGTCGCCGCCGCGTCGCCGAGATTCACGACGGCGACATAGCGGGAGCGCCCGTAGCGCTCGCCCGCGTCCTTGACGAGCGTGACGACGTCGCCCGCGTAGCGGACGGGATACGCCTGCAGGCCGAGGTCGTTGGCGTTCATGGCGATCAGGTACGGATTCGTCGCAAGCGCGAGCGCCGCCTGCGGCATCGTGCGCAGGTCGCAGCCGAGGACGAGAGGCGATGAGAGAATGCACCACAGGCCGAAGTGCGAGATCTCCTCGTCGGACGTCAGCCCGAGGTCGCCGTCGAAGGACGGCTTCCAGCCGGGGGCGTGGCCGAACTCGAGCATGTCGAGATCGTTGTAATGCCCGCGGGAGGCATAGGCCGAAAGCGGCATGCCGAGAAGGAAGATATAGCGGACGGACCGCCAGTCCGCGCGGATGTCGCCGGTGACGCGCCACGAGTCGGCGACGTCCGAAACCCACGTGCCGGGATACGCCCAGCGGCAGATGTTGAACTTGACGTCGCGGCCCGTCGCGCGGATCGCCCTGGAAATCTCCGTATAGCGGTCCTTCTCGTTGAGGCCGAGCTTGCTGCCGCCGCAGTAGTCGACCTTGATGAAGTCAAAGCCCAGTTCGTTGAAATGAAGACGGCAGTCGTCCGCATCGTGTCCGTACAGTCCGGACCCCTTGCTGCCGCCGCACATATCCGCGCCCGCGTCCGAATAGATGCCGGCCTTGAGCCCCCATGCGTGAATGCCGTCCGCGACCGGCTTCATCCCCCTCGGAAAGCGCCGGAGGTTCCACTTGAGCCGTCCGTTCTCGTCGTGGCCGTCGAAGAAGCCGTCGTCGGTGTTGATGTAGAGGTAGCCCGCCCGCTTGAGTCCGTTCGTGGCCATGGCCGCCGCCTGCGAGAGGATCTTCTCCTCGTCGATCTCAAGCGCGAAACAGTTCCAGCTCGACCAGCCCATGAGCGGACGCACCTTCTCGTCCGGCACGACGTTCGCGGCAAGCACCGCCTCCGCGCGCTTCACGGCCGCCGTGATTGCGGCCTCGGTCTCGGCCTGCGTCGCGCCGACGAGCCGCGCGCGGTTCACCGTCGCGGACGTTCCGTCATCCGCATACCGGGCGGAACGCGGACACTTGGGGCAATCCAACACTTCAACACGCGCCGCGGCAGCTGCCTGCGCCCACACGAGAACGCCCGCCAGGGACGCCAGTTTAGTCAATGTCTTCATTTGCTGTCCACCTGCAATCCGTGCGCGGCCCCCCCGTCTTCGCGATGCCGACGGGGCAAGCCGCTGGGCTTGCAGACACCCGTCGGCGGCTGCTTCCGGTGCTTCCGCTGCACAAGCCACTCCTTGACAAACTTGTTGCCAAGCCCAAAGCCGCCGTTCCACAAATGCCAGCTTGCGCCGCCGTGCTCGATCAGTTCGACGCTGTCCCGCGTCCACGCGAAGGCCGAGCGCGGCGATTTCCCGTCCGCATAACCGATTACGGCGAATTCGCCGACGTGCTGCGGCACGTTCCATTGGGCGTAATGTTCGAAGGCCGGCAGCAGCATGGCGCCCAAGGTCCAGCGGTCAAACCAGTCGACGGTGGTGCCGCCGAAATGATGCCCGACCGACCAGTCGTTGGGATAAGCCCATGCGGGATAGAACACGCACGTATCCCCGCCGACATCGTGCGTGCCGCATTTCTGGTGGGTGAAAGAGTGGGGGGAATAGAAGTGATACGTCATCACCTGCGGTTCGCAATCGGCCGGCAACGGACGCAGATTCGTCAGGCCGTTGGGATTGCCGCCGGCCAATGCGGGGAAATAGATCTTGGCATTGGGGTGATTGGCATGGATGGCACGGGCCGCACGGGTGCAGACATTCCGCCATATTTCCTCCGATCCGCCGGAAGTGCCGGGCTCGTTGTAGAGGTCGTAGCCCACCACGACATCCGGATATTTTGCGCCGATCCGGGAAAACGCGTCCCACATCGCCACAAAATCCTCGCACGGCCCTATTCCGTCCTGCCACCAAACCCCGTAGACGGAGTTATGGGCGTCGATCACCGCCCGGATCCCATGCTTGCGGAAGACTTTGAAGAACGTCTCGAAGCGTTGGCATGAAGCCTCGACCGTCTTTTCCTTCAGCGTAATCAGCCGGACCGCACGGCAGACGTTGGTGATGACGTCGAGTTCATGCCCCGTCTCCTCCCAGATGCTGGAATTGACCCCCGACAGCGACGGATCTTCGCGGCGGATGGAGTCCGGCAGCTTCCCGGCCACGGTTTTTCCCTCCACATAGCGAAACGCGCCCCATTTGGTGAGGTATTTGATTCTTCCGGCGTTTGCAAACCGCATCCCCGCCAGGTCGGCGAGCGGCGGAACCGGTGCGATGCAATGCGCCGCGACGTCCCAGTCGTTCTTGCGGACGCGATGCGAATAGGCCCACCCGACGCATTCGTTCTTGACGGCTTCGCGGCACGCATCGGGATAGGCCATCGCCACCCCCGCGAAGAATTCGGCGATTTCAGGCTGTTCGTGGGGATAGACGTTGCTTTGCGCGCGGACGATTCCGACATAGCTCTTTCGGGAAAGCTTCAGGGTGAACACGCCGTTCTGCCAGAGCATGGAGACCGGACGGGCGCCGGGCAGGAGAATGAGGCCGCGATCCGTCGCCGAGAAAAGCCTCAGCCATGGACGGCCTACGCTCTCCGGTTCGATCTTGACCTCGCCGGCAGACGGAGGAATCGCCGCCGGCGGGGGCTTTGTGAAATCCATCAGCGCCGACGGAATGAGCGTCGGCTCGAAATACGCCTCCTGCGTCAGCCGGCGGCACACCTCCCGCCCCCGTTCGTCAACGGAGACCAACCGATCCGGCGGAACGGAGAAACCGCTCAACTTCAGCTCCGCTATCCCGTCCACGTCGATAATCGGCGTCAACACGGAATACGTAATCGTCTTCCCGTCGGCAAAATGCCATTTTGTCGAAACCCAGTCCCTTTCAAAGGACACATCTTGAACCGGCTCAAGATACCGGGTCTCGAAAAACTCGGGCGTTGCCTTGGAATTTGCGACGGCGACCCGCGGGTCCTGATCCAGATTGAAGCGATAGCCGTCCTGCCACTGCGCATTCCAGGGATTGGGCTCGAAATTGCCATGGCCGTCGGGCGCGCGCACATATCCCCATTGGGTGTAGCTTTTAATCCAGCTAAAGGGCGAGAACCTGGCGAGGGGGATGGCCTCGGGACAGCTTTCCACGACTTGGCGCAACATCGAATTGCACCGCCGGGCGTTTTCAACGTCCATCGCCTTGAGCGCCGCATAGGCGCGGGCGATCAGCGCTTCTCCGTCGGGATTGCGCTTGTGCTGATGGCGCCAGCGATCGGCCAGCGAATAGAGGTCGCTGCGCGCGTCAAACAAGTCCTCCAGCCGGCGAAACGCCGCTGCGTCGGAATCGGGGGAGCTGCATATTTCGAGCCAGCCGCTCCGGTCGAAGCCGGTCTCCTGCGGCGGGGCCAGCACGCGCCGGTATTGTTCGCGCTTCTGCCGGACGACATCCGGCGGACGCGGGATGGTGACGCTGGCGGGGACGACCGCGAGCCGTTGCGTGTACCGGACAAGGCCGTTGCCGCGTTTTTCCTTCTTCGAAGGGACTCGGATGTTCCATATAAGCCGCTCGGGAATGTTCCAGAACGACAGCGACTGCGCCTCGGAGAGCTCGAAGCGCAACTGGAATACGTCCGACTCGAAGGTCTTTCCGTGGCCCCAGACGCAGTTCATCGCCAAGGACGCCACGCTTTCAGAGCCGATGCGGAAGAGCCCGTTTTCATAGGCCCTGCCTTCGCCGTTGACGATCACCAGCATCGGCAGATCGTCCTGGGTCTTGAAGGTCGCGGGAGCGACAGCCTCAAAATCCAAGATCAGGCTGTCGCCCTCCCTGCGCATGGACTGTCGGGCATCCTTGATGACGTTAAAACCCCAGCCCGGCATAACCCAGGTTGGGTTTATCTGCAGCACTCCCCGCGGCAGCGACAGTTCAAAACCGCCGCCCTGGAGAGCGCGGCATGTTCCGCCGTTGAAGTCCATGGAGTCGGCGCCTAAGGCCGTCCATCCGAGCAGCAGGGCGAACGCCGACGCAATGGCTTTGGTCACGCGGGCTCCTATCTGACGAAGATGACGAACCCGCCCTGGCGCCGGGAATCGAACGGCCCGGTCATGACGCCAAGCGCCGAAACGACGCCGCGAACTTCCGCAGCCGACGCCGACGAAGTCTTTTCGTCGGCGGGCTTCCTTTCCACGCTGCCGGCGACAATGCAGGTTGCGGCGAACAACAGGCTGATGATCTTCATTGCCGACCCCCTTACCACGCCAGCGTAATCGGGCACATCAGGCGAACGGCGCCATAGCTGGTGCTGCCACAACCGCCGTGGTCCCCTTGAACATAATCAGGCAACCGCCACCGATTGCTTGTGCGCTGCTGCGTAATGGAATTGGAGCAGTCGCCGCCCCGCACAACTCTTCCGTCGCCCGCACTCTCCTCCAATCCGACGGGATCGGTCACATCGTCGGCGCTCATCTCCCCGCGAGGATCATAACTCATGCGCTCCGCCCAGTCCAGCGTCATCTCCCAAACATTGCCGAGCATGTCGTAAAAGCCCCAGTTGTTGGCCTTCTTGAGCCCTACTTCGTGAATGGTGCTAACGCCGTCTATCTGCGCGTTCATGTTGAACCATGCGATCTCATCCAACGGACCGTACAGGTTGTCCGTGCCGGGATCATCATACCACCAATAGTCGTAAGGTATGTTGGCGTCGTTGTACAACGTCGTGGCGGCACCGGCCCTGCAGGCGTATTCCCATTGCGCGTCAGTCGGCAAATCAAACCCGATGCCGTAGCGAGTGCGCATTTTCGCCAGGATCGTATCGGTCGCGCCATTCATATCGTGCGTGGCCGCATCCTTGGGCCAGCTGTTTCCCCGCATGTTGACATACGCAAACCCGGTGGCCGGATAGGCGTTGCCGCGCGGCAGGACCGGCCCCGACGTCTCCTGCGGAAAGGCCGTTCCGGCCCCAAGATAATGCCACTGCCCCTGGGTCATGGTGAACACCGCGAGATAAAAGTCCTTGGTGAACGTCACCTTGTGCGGGGTTTCAGACTGGGCGTCGCGGCCATAACTTTCGTCGCCCTCGGCAGGAGAACCCATGGTAAAAGTGACGCCCTCGGCCGGAACCCGCCGCATAACCAGCTTGTGGGTTTTGTAGATTTCATTGTGCACGCCCTGCGTATTGTGCGCCTGACCGTGTCCCGGAAGGGCCGCTTCCGAGACATAATAGCCCGGCGGCATTGCCCCCAGCAAATCTATCACCAGGTAATCGGGCGGCGTCTCCTTGGGCCAGACCGAGACCTTGGCCGTGAAGCCGCCATCGATCTTGCCGCCGTCGGGCCACGACCGAGACGGACGCCAGTATATCTTTCTGCTCTCGGCATCCGAAGGCGCAATCAGCTTGTTGACATCGCCATAGACATTATTGAAATTCACCGCGCCGATGGACACCCCATTGGTCTGAAAGTCCACCGTAACGATTCCTTCTTCATCCAGCAGCGAGTATTCGACCGAAACCAGCCCGGTTGCGTCTTGACGAAATTCGACCTGATCGCCCAGCCTTGGCGTGGCGGCAAGCGACGCGCCCGCGCAGAGAGCCAGCAAGAGCAAGCAGAAATGCGTTTTGTATTGCACCAACGGCGCGAAGATGTTCATCCGTGCTGATTTATGCCTATTCACTGTATCGCCTCCTTATGTCAGGTCAGAACAAAAAAAAAGAACCATGGTCAGCACGGAAGAACTCCCGTACTGACCATAACCGCGCCGCGCGAAAATCAAATTGTCAGAGGAACTTACCCCCCCCCCCCCTGGGCAGAGACTGCGCCGCTTGAACTACAGGTGCCGCTTGAACTGCAATCCTCTGTCTTCATTTCAGGGCAATTCTAACAAAAACCTTCTGTTGCCGTCAAGCCACGCGGGCAAAGACGAATGCCACGCGTTTAGTCCCGGTGGGACGACTTGGCCTTGCGGCTGAAAAGGAGCGCGTAGACGCCGACGACGGCGAAGCAAATCGCCGGCACGACGAACGAGGCGCGCAGCGACGTCTGGGTGAGCCGGAGGTCGGGATCCCACGCGGTCGAGAAGGCGGACGGAACGAGCCGACACCAGAAGGAATTCGCGTTGCCGATGATGTCCGCCATCCACGGGGTGATGATCGCGCCGCCCAGAATCGCCATGATGAGGCCCGACGCCCCCAGCTTGAGCGCCTTCTGGTCGAGTCCGCCGAGCGCGATGCCGTAGATCGTCGGGAACATCAGCGACATGAACCCGCTCATGGCGACCAGGCAGAGGATGTTCGCCGCGAACGGCAGCCGGTGCCCGGCGACGGAGACGGTGAAGAGGACGTCGGTGGGCAGGTACATCACGCCGGCGCAGCAGAGAATCGCCCCCACGGCGAAGACGAACATCATCAGCGCCGGATTGAAGTACTTCATGAGGAAGGTCGCCGTCCACCGGCAGACGATGAAGAGGACGATGCCGATCGTGTAGTAGATCGCGCCGTCCGCCGGCGAGACGCCCAGCTCCTTCTGGCAGTAGACGTTGAGCCAGGTCCACGCGGCGATCTGCACGCCGACGTAGAAGAACTGCGCGACGACGCCAAGGAAGTAGCGCGGCGTCCTGAGGAGCGTGCGGAGCATTTCGCGGTAGTCCCGCATCAGAACCACGTACACGACCGGACCCGCCACGCCGCAGAGGACCCAGAGGATCTTGTCCAGCTCCGGGAAGAGGAAGTAAAGCACTGTCATCGGCAAGATGGAGAACAGGAGCGCCGTCCCGACGCGCACCAGGGCGGAGCGCGTCACCCCGGCCTCGCCTTCGCGCTTCACGAAGAAGCAGAGCCAGATCAGCGCGGCAATGGCGCAGAGCCCCACGTACGGCGCGCAGACCCAGAAAAGCTCGTTGTGGATGATGCCCTGACGGGTCGCCTCGTCCATCAGCGCGCGCTCCTCGGCCGTGGCGGAATTGAGATGCGAGAGGATGAGCTGCTGGGCGAGGACGATGCCGCACATCGAGCCGACGGGGTTGAACATCTGCGCGAAGTTGAGCCGGCGCACGGCGCTCGCCTCGTCGCCAATCGCCAGCACGTACGGATTGCAGGTCGTCTCCAGGAGCGAACAGCCGCCCGCCACGATGAAGATGGCGATGAAGTAGACGTCGAACGACTGGGCGATGCACGCGGGAATGTAGAGCAGCGCGCCGATGATGTAGACGGCCAGGCCGATGAGCACGCCCCGGCGGTAGCTCAACTCTTCGGCGAGCACCGCTGCGAAGATGGCGAGCACCGCATACGCGCCGTAGAAGGCGACTTGCACCAGCCCGGCCCGCGACTGGTCCATGGTGAAGATCCGCTGGAACGCGGGCACCAGGTTGTCCGTCATGTTGTTGAGCAGCCCCCAGAGGGCGAAGCAGCTGACCAGCAGGGCGAAGATCGCCAGATGTCGTCTCGGTACCATTTTTCCTATCTCCCCTGTTCGATGGAACTGAGGCGCCCATCGGCCAGATCGCAGAGGCGGTCGATGGCCGGCGAGTCCGTCAGCTGATGCAGAAAATCCCGGCGAAAGGCCAGATGGCCGCGCTCGCGGCACAGCCGACGGGAGGTCGCGAACTGCAGGTCGGACACCATCCAGCCGACCTGAACGAGTACGAAATCGGCCAGCGACGCGATCTGCTGATAATCGACCGGCAGTCCCCTTTCGATGCAGCCAACCACGGACGGATTCGGCGGCGCGGAGACGGACAGGTTCCAGAAGGCGCGGGAATCGCTCCGCCAGTCCGCATGCGCAATCTGGTCCTCCAGCACGCGGAAGATGTCAAGCTTGTCCGCGTCGCGCACGGTATGCGCGGCGATCGAGAGCAGGTCGAGGTCGGCGACCGGGACGGTGCGCGGACTGCGAATCCCCTCCGGAAGGTCCCGGCGGTTGTGGTAGAGGACGGCCTTCAGGATGGCGTCCTGCCACGCTGCGTCCGCGCCCACCCGGTCCAGCCAGCCCAGCGTCAGGACGGTTTCGTGCGAGAGCACGGCATGGTCGACGGACTCGGAGTCCTTGAACGTGTCGTAGCGCCTCAGCTGCTCGTAGCGACCCGCGTCGTGCAGGAGCGCCGCCGCCAGCGCGACCTCGCGCGCCGCCGGCGCGAACCCCTCGCCGTCCGCAATCGCCTCGGCGTTCTTCACCACGAAGGCGGTATGCGTCCGCTTGAGCTGCATCATGACGGGCAGCTTGCCGTCCGGCCCGCGATAGGTGTCGACGTAGGCGTCGTAGAGTCTCGTCAGTTCGGACAGCATCGGTCAGCGGTCGCCGTGAATCTTCGCGTTGGCCGCTTCCACCTTGGCCTTCAGCTCCGCCTTGTGGGCGTGGAACTGCTGGCGGAGGCCGGCGTCGGCCGTGCCGAGGATCTGAATCGCCAGCAGGGCCGCATTCGTCGGACCCGCGCTGCCGCAGGCGACGGTCGCGACCGGCACGCCGCTCGGCATCTGCACCGTCGCGTAGAGCGCGTCGAGTCCGTTCAGCGCACCGCCGGCGACCGGAATACCGATGACCGGCAGCACCGTCGCCGCCGCCAGGACGCCGCCCAGGTGGGCCGCGCCGCCGGCCGCCGCGATGATGACCTTGAGCCCGCGTTCCTCGGCCGTCTTCGAATATTCAATCGCGACTTCGGGCGTACGGTGCGCGGAGATGACGCGCGTCTCGTAGCCGACGCCGAACTTCTCCAGCGTGTCGCACGCCTGCTTGACCAGCGGCCAATCCGAATCCGACCCCATCACGATGCCAACCTGAACCTGCGCCATTTGCAGAATCCTTTCCTTGCGTTATTGAAATTCTTTACTTCCAGTCCGCCGGGAGCGCGGCGAGAACCGTCTCGACGACCTGATCGAGCGTCAGGTCCGACGAGTCGATCTCGATTGCGCCGTCCGCCTTTCGGAGCGGTGCGTACTTGCGGGTCGAATCGATCTGGTCGCGCGCGAGAAGCGAAGCCTTCACGGCCTCGGCGGACTGGTTGGCGATGCCCTTCTCGACCTCCTCCTGCTGCCGCCGCGCGGCCCGCGCCTCGGCGGACGCCGTCAAGTAGAAGCGCGCGGGCGAGTCCGGAAAGACCGCCGTCGTGATGTCGCGCCCCTCGACCACCAGGTTCCCGTGCGCCGTCATGCCGCGGAGAATCGCCGTGATGCGCTCGCGCACCTCCCTGACGGTCGCCACCGCCGAGGCGTGGGCGTTGATCTCGGGCGTGCGGATGCGGTTGCCCGGCGCCTCGCCGTTCACGTAGTAGGCAATCGCCCCGTCTTCGGGACGGCACTCGACCTCAACCGTCGCGGCAAACGCCGCCACCGCCGCAGGATCGGCAGTGTCGATCCCGTGCTCCAGGCATTGCCAGGTCATGATCCGGTACAAGGCGCCGGAATCGACGTGCAGATACCCGAGCTTCCGCCCCACGATCCGCGAGACGCTGCTCTTGCCCGCGCCGCTCGGCCCGTCGATTGCAATTACCCTGCTCATCCTCGTTTCCTCCGCTCGCATTTTCTCGGTTCTCCCCCGGCCTCCGATCCGCAACTCAGCGCGTCTCCTGCCAGAACATCAGCAGCGAATAGCCGGCAAAAAGCACAATCCACACCCAGGCCTCCCAACGCCGGATCGTGCCGGGCTGCCGCGGATGCCGCCAGTTCAGGCCGAAGCACAGGAGGGAGAGCGACAGGAGCGCCATCAACGGCAAGTCGCGCGTCAGGATGTAGGGCGACAGCGCCGGGCGACCGTCCGGGCCGGGGAAGAGCGGCGAGATCGCCGTCGCCAGGCCGACGACCGCCAGCAGGTTGAAGAGGTTCGACCCGATGATGTTGCCAAGGACGAACTCGTGTTCGCCGCGACGTGCGGAGGCGACGGCACTCGCCAGCTCGGGCAGCGAGGTGCCGACGGCGACGATCGTCAGGCCGACGACCAGGTCGCTGACGCCGCAGTACCGCGCGAAATCGACCGCGCCCCAGACCAGGACGTGCGACGACCCGACCAGCACGGACAGTCCGACCAGCACCCTGACGAGCGGCAGGCAGACGCAGCGGACGGACCGCTCCGGCGCCTGGCCGCCTTCGTCGCGTCCGGCCGCCGAAGCGCAGGCAGGCCGCCCGCCTGCCGTCTTCTGGTCATGCCAGCAGTACAGCGGCAGCAGCACGAAGAACAGCCCGAGGAGCGCAAACGCCTCGGCCCGCGCACAGGCCCCGTCCCGGAGCAGCCACAGCGAGAAGAGCGACAGCAGCGCCAGACACGGACCGGCCACCAGCACGACCGACGGCCTGACGACGAGCGGGCGGATCAGGACCGCAACGCCCAGGATGATCGCGATATTGAAGATGCAGCTGCCGTAGGCGTTGCCCAGCGAAAGGTTGGCGTGGCCCGAAAGGCCGGACATCGTCGAGACGCACAGCTCCGGTGCACTGGTGCCGAAGCCGATGACCACCATGCCGACGATCAGCGGCGAAATGCCGAAGGCCCGCGCCAGCGCCGCGCTCCCGTCCACGAAAAAGCCGCTCGACCAGGCAAGCGCCGCCAGCCCGACCGCCATGAAAGCCAGGGAAAGGACGGGCGAAAGTTCGGCCAGCATCAAAGCGCCGTCACTTTCATCGTCAGGTTGCTCCGGGCGACGACCCGCACGTTCGTCCCGACTGGAATCGCCGTCTCCGCAACCGCCGTCCACTCGGCGTCGCCGAGCAGAACGCGCCCGGCCAGCGGCGGCTCGATCGCCTCCGTCACCTGGCCGACGCGCCCGACGCTCTCGTTGCCGAAGTCAGCCCCGGCCTCGACCTTGCCGCCGACGAAGACCTGCCGGAGACAACGGCGCAGCAGCACGACGTAGACCACTGAGAGGCACGAAAACGCCGCCACCTGCCACGCCGGCGAAAAGGCCTCGCCGAAGGCAAAGCGCAGCACGCCGACCGTCGCCGCCGACAAGCCGAAGAAACAGAGGACGAAACCCGGGGCGACTAGCTCCAGAAGCATCAGCGCCGCGCCGGCGTAGATCCACAGCCATGCACAGGAAAACATGGGGCGATTATATCATTTCAGGATGCGGTCGGCAAACGCCTCGAAGGCGGGAAGCTCGATCGTCTCCGCCGCCCCGCCGTCGATTGCGGACGAGAAGGCCGGGTTGATCGGCAGCCGCACGGTCTCGGGAATGCCGAACTTCCCAGCCAGCGACGCGGCCTTCGATGCGCCGAAGACGTCAATCGTCCTGCCGCAATCGGGACAGGTGAGGCAGCTCATGTTCTCGACCAGGCCAAGCACCGGCTTGTGCATCAGCTGCGCCATCTTGACCGACTTGGCGACGATCATCTCCACCAGGTCCTGCGGCGTGGTGACCACCACGACGCCGTCGACCGGCAAGGACTGGAAGACCGTCAGCGGCACGTCGCCGGTCCCCGGCGGCATGTCAACGAACATGACGTCCAGCTCGCCCCAATGCACGTCCGTCCAGAACTGCTTCACCGCGCCGGCGATGACCGGACCGCGCCAGACAACGGGATCGGACGGATCCTCGACCAGCATGTTGAGGGACATCACGCGGATGCCGGAAGTCGTGACCTTCGCCTCAATGCCGTCCTCGCCCTGGACCGTCCCGCCCGCGAGGCCGAACGCCTTCGGGATGGACGGTCCCGTGATGTCGGCGTCGAGGATGCCGACCCTGAGGCCCCGTTTCGTCGCCGCGACGGCGAGCATCGCGGTGACGAAGCTCTTGCCGACGCCGCCCTTGCCGCTGGCGACGGCGATTACCTTGCCGACCTTCGAGGCGGCGTTCAGCCTGGCCGTGAAATCAAAGCCCTCCTTGCGCTCCCCGCAGTCCTTTCCGCAGGTCGAGCAGTCATGCGTGCAATCTTCCGACATCAGTTCTCCTCCCTCGTCTCCTTTAAGGTGTTCATTATAGCATAACCCAGAACCCCGGCGGAACGCCGAAGCGTGCCGAGGTCCGGGGGCGGACGACCGAAAGCGAGGGCGGCGGCCCGTGCGGACCGCCGCCCTCGCCTCGGCCGGAGCCGATGCGGATTACATCATGCCGCCCATGTCGGGCGCCCCGCCGTGGCCGCCGCAGCCGCAGGCGTCCTTCTTCTCGGGGATGTCCGTGACCATGCAGTCGGTCGTGAGGAGCAGGCCCGCGATGGACGCCGCGTTCTGCAGCGCACTGCGCGCGACCTTCGCCGGATCGACGACGCCGGCCTTGAGCAGGTCGCCGTACTCGCCGGTGCGGACATTGTAGCCGTTCGTGCCCGTCGCCTTCTTGACGTTGGCGATGACCAGCGCGGCCTCCTGGCCGGCGTTGTCGACGAGCTTGCGCAGCGGAGCCTCGATCGCACGGGAGATGATCGCCGCGCCGACGGCCTCGTCGCCTTCGAGCTTGAGCGCGTCGATGGCCTTCTGCGCACGGAGATAGGCCACGCCGCCGCCGGGGACGATGCCCTCTTCGACGGCCGCACGGGTCGCGTGCAGGGCGTCGTCGACGCGGTCCTTCTTCTCCTTCATCGCGGCTTCCGTCGCTGCGCCGACCTTGATGAGGGCGACGCCGCCGGCGAGCTTGGCGAGACGCTCCTGGAGCTTCTCGCGGTCATAGTCGGAGGTGGTCTCCTCGATCTGCTTCTTGATGACGTTGACGCGCGCCTCGATGTCGGCCTTCTTGCCGAGGCCGTCGACGATCGTCGTGTTGTCCTTGTCGACGACGACCTTCTTCGCCCGGCCGAGATCCGACAGCTGGACGCTCTCAAGCTTGACGCCGATGTCCTCGCTGATCAGGCGGCCGCCCGTCAGGATCGCGATGTCCTCGAGAATCGCCTTCCGGCGGTCGCCGAAGCCCGGCGCCTTGACGGCGCAGACCTGGAAGGTGCCGCGGAGCTTGTTCACCACGAGCGTCGCGAGCGCCTCGCCCTCGACGTCCTCGGCGATGACCATGAGCGGACGGCCCGTCTTGGCGACGCCCTGCAGGAGCGGAAGCATGTCCTGAAGGTTGGTGATCTTCTTCTCGAACAGCAGCACGAACGGATCCTCGAGCTCGCATTCCATCGCCTCGGGGTTGGTCACGAAGTACGGCGAGAGGTAGCCCTTGTCGAACTGCATGCCCTCGACGACGTCGAGCGAGCTCTCCAGCGTCTTGGCCTCTTCGACCGTGATCGTGCCTTCCTTGCCGACCTTGTCCATCGCCTCGGAGATCATCTTGCCGATCTCCTCGTCGCCGTTGGCGGAAAGCGTCGCGACCTGCGCGATCTCGTCCGCGCTCTTCACCTTCTTGGAGAGCTTGGCGATCGCCTCGGTGACGGCCGCCGTGGCCTTGTCGATGCCGCGCTTGAGCGCCATGCCGTTCGCGCCGGCGGTGAGGTTCTTCAGTCCCTCGCGGTAGATCGCCTCGGCGAGCAGCGTCGCCGTGGTCGTGCCGTCGCCCGCGACGTCGTTGGTCTTCGAGGCGACTTCCTTGACCATCTGCGCGCCCATGTTCTCGAAGGGATCGGGCAGCTCGATCTCCTTGGCGACGGTGACGCCGTCCTTGGTGATCTGGGGCGAGCCGAACTTCTTGTCCAGGATCACGTTGCGGCCGGACGGCCCCAGCGTGGAGGTGACGGCGTTCGAAAGCTTCTCGACGCCGGCAAGGATTTTCTGACGCGCATCGGCGTCGAACTTGATCTGCTTAGCCATTTTGCATTCTCCTGTTGCTTGCTTTTTGCTTCAGACTGCTTACTTCTCCACGACGCCAAGCAGATCCTCCTCGCGGACGAGCTGCAGCTTCTTGTCGCCGATCTTGACTTCGGTGCCGCCGTACTTCGGGAGGAGGACCGTGTCGCCGCTCTTCACGTCGAACTTGACCTCCTTGCCGTCCTTGTCGAGCTTCTTGCCGACGGCGATGACCTTGCCCTGCATGGGCTTTTCCTTCGCGGAATCGGGGATGATGATGCCGCCGACGGTCTGTTCCTTCTCTTCGATCGGCTCGACGAGAACGCGATCACCCAGGGGACGAATGTTCATTTGTCTTTCTTCCTTTCGTTTGTCGGTTGTCCGTTGTTTGCAATACGTTTTCGCTCACTTCATCGTGAAATCGGCGTCGACGACGTCGTCGCCCTGCTTGCCGCCCTTCGGCGGCTCCTGCCCCGGCGGCGGCGAGCCCGCGCCCGGCTGGGGTCCGGCGGCGCCCTGCGTGGCCTGGCTGGCGGCGTACATCTCCTGCGCGACCGGCTCCATCGCCTTCATCAGGGCCTCCTGCTTCGCCTTGATGTCGGCGATCGGGGCGGTCGGATTCTGCTTGGCGAGCAGGTCCTTGAGCTCCTTGAGCGCGGCCTCGACCGGCGCCTTCTTGTCGGCGGCGATCTTGTCGCCCGCGTCCTTCAGCGTCTTCTCGACCTGGAACGCCAGCCCGTCGGCCTTGTTGCGGTCCTCGACTTCGGCATGGCGCTTCTCGTCCTCGGCCGCATGGGCCTCGGCGTCCTTGCGCATCTTCTCGATCTCCTCCTTCGAGAGGCCGCCCGCCGCGGTGATGGTGATCTTCTGCTCCTTCTGGGTGCCGAGATCCTTCGCCGAGACGTTGAGGATGCCGTTCGCGTCAATGTCGAACGTGACTTCGATCTGCGGGACGCCGCGCGGCGCCGGCGGAATGCCGTCGAGGTTGAAGTTGCCGAGCGCCTTGTTGTCGCGCGCCATCTTGCGGTCGCCCTGGAAGATCGCGATCGTCACCGCCGGCTGGTTGTCCGCCGCCGTCGAGAAGACCTGGCTCTTCTTGGCCGGAATCGTCGTGTTGCGCTCGATGAGCGGCGTCAGCACGCCGCCGAGCGTCTCGATGCCGAGCGTGAGCGGCGTGACGTCCAGCAGCAGCACGTCCTTCACCTCGCCCTTCAGGATGCCGCCCTGAATGGCCGCGCCCATGGCGACGACCTCGTCGGGGTTCACGCCCTTGTGCGGCTCCTTGCCGAAGAGGCTCCTCGCCTTCTCCTGGATGAGCGGCATGCGCGTCTGGCCGCCGACAAGGACGACCTCGTCGACTTCCGTCAGCTCCGCATCGCCCATGCACTTGCGGCACGGCTCCGACGTGCGGTTCACGAGATCGGTCGTAAGCGCCTCGAGCTTCTGCTTCGTCAGCGTCGTCTGGAGATGCTTAGGACCGGTCGCATCCGCCGTAATGAACGGCAGGTTGATGTCGTACTGGCCGGCCGTCGACAGCGCGCACTTCGCCTTCTCGGCCTCTTCCTTCAGCCGCTGGAGCGCCATCATGTCGTTGCCGAGGTCGATGCCCTGCTGCGCCTTGAAGTCGTCGATCATCCACCGCATGACCGCCTGGTCGAGGTCGTCGCCGCCGAGATGCGTGTCGCCGTTGGTGGCCTTCACCTCGAAGACGCCGTCGCCGATGTCGAGGACGGAGATGTCGAAGGTGCCGCCGCCGAAGTCGTAGACCGCGATCTTCTCGTTCTTCTTCTTGTCGAGTCCGTACGCCAGCGAGGCCGCAGTCGGCTCGTTGACGATGCGCTTGACGTCGAGGCCCGCGATCTTGCCCGCGTCCTTCGTCGCCTGGCGCTGCTGGTCGTTGAAGTACGCCGGCACGGTGATGACCGCCTCGGTGATCTTCTCGCCGAGGAACGCCTCCGCATCCTCCTTCAGCTTGCGGAGCACCATCGCGGAAATCTCCTGCGCGGTGTAGACCTTGTCGTTCACCTTGACGGCCGCATCGCCGTTCGGCGCCTCGACGACCTCGTACGGCACCATCTTGATCTCGTCGGTCATCTCGCTGAACCGACGGCCGATGAAGCGCTTGATCGAATAAATCGTCGACTTCGGGTTCGTCACCGCCTGACGCTTCGCCGCCTGGCCGACCAGAATCTCGCCCGTCTTCGTGAACGCCACGATCGACGGCGTCGTCCGCGCGCCCTCCTTGTTCGGAATGACGGTCGCCTCGCCACCTTCCATCACCGCCATGCAGCTGTTCGTGGTTCCCAAATCAATTCCAAGTACTTTTGCCATGTCTTCTTCTCAACTTTCCACCGCCCACCATGGGCATGCACCCGAATTATTGCAAATCCCGTGCCAACGCCCGTTTGCGGGCCTTCGACCGCCTTGCCTGTCCCAGTATGCGCAAAAGTGGGACACAATGTCGCGCCATTGTGTCCCACTTTTGCGGAAACGGAGCCGTTCGGACCGGACTCGCCCGGTCCTCACCGCCCGCCGATCGCCTGCACGGCCGTCATCGCGACCGTGTTGACGATGTCCTCGACCGAGCATCCGCGCGAAAGGTCGTTGCAGGGCCTATCCAGCCCCTGCAGGACGGCGAAGCAGTTCGCGCCGCCGATGCGCTGGGTGAGCTTGTAGCCGATGTTCCCGGCCTGGAGGTCGGGGAAGATCAGCACGTTGGCGCGCCCGCCGACCGGACTGCCGGGCGCCTTGGCCGCAGCCACCCCGGGCACCAGCGCCGCATCCAGCTGCAGTTCGCCGTCAAGCGTCAGCCCGGGCGCCAGCTCGTGCGCAATCCGCGTCGCCGCCTGCACCTTCGCGACCAGCTCGTGGCTCGCGCTCCCCTTGGTCGAGAAGGACAGCATCGCCACGCGCGGCTCGTCGATGCCGCACAAGGTGCGCGCCGTCTCGGCCGCCGCCACGGCGATGTGCGCCAGCTCCTCGGCGGTGGGACAAGGATTCACCACGCAGTCCGCATAGACCAGCAGGCCGTTTTCGCCGAACGACGCGTTCGGACACTCCATCAGGAAGCTGGATGAGACGAGCTTCATGCCCGGTCTGGTCTTGATTATCTGCAGGGCGGGACGCAGCATGTCGCCCGTCGAATGGACGGCGCCCGAGACGAGGCCGTCCGCCTCGCCGAGCTTGACCATCATCATCCCGTAGTACATCGGATCGGCGACCAGCTTGGCCGCGCCCTCGGGCGTCAGGCCCTTGGCCTTGCGCAGCTCGTAGAGCGCCGCCGCATAGCGCTCGGCGTTCGCGCCGACCGTCGACGGCGTCAGCAGGACCGGCTCGGCCAGGCCTTCCCGACGAACGATCTCCGCCGCCGCGACCGTTCGCGGCTCATCGCCCTCGGGCAGGACGATGCGCTTCAGGTTCTCCCGGGCCTTCGCCCGGATCGTGTCAATCAAACTCATGGAATCCCTCCCAGACGTCCCTGCCGCTGTAACGCTGCGGCGTCAACTCCCCGCGCAAGACCTTCAGGACGGGCAACGCCATCGCCTTCTGCTCCATCTCGCCCGGATAGACCGAAATCGGCGCGATGAAGCCGCAGCGCGCGCGAATGCCCTCGATGACGTCGTCAAAGCGCATGAGCCCGCCTGTCAGGAGAATGGCGTCGACCTTGCCGGCGAGCACCGCGCCCATCGCGCCGATCATCTTGGCGACGCCGTAGATCATCGTCTGCCAGACGAGCGTCGCCTTGCGATCGCCCTGCTCCACAAGCGCATGAATCGCGTCGGAGTTGGACGTCCCCAGCAGGTCGACGAAGCCGCCCGCGCGCGTGCAGCGCAGCCGCACGGCGTCCGCGCCGTGCTTCTCGACGTAGTCGAGCAGCTGCAGGACCGGCACCGAGCCGATGCGCGTCGGCGTGTAGGCGCCCTCGCCGTCCGCGCCCATGTTGCCGTCCACCATCCGGCCGTGATCATGCGCGGCGACGGTGATGCCGCCGTCGATGTGCGCGACGATGAAGTTGCAGTCGGCGTACGTCTTCCCGAGCTTCGCCGCATGGAATTCGGCGACCGCCTTCTGGTTGAGAACGTGCGAATGCGAGGTGCGGTAGATGCCGCGAATGCCCGTCAGCCGCGCGAGGTCGCCGAACTCGTCGACGTTCGTCGGATTGAGCGTGAAGGCCGGCTTCGAGTATCGGCACGCGAACTCCCACGCCAGCATCACCCCGAGCTTCGCGGGATGCTCCGACCCGCCGACCCCGGCGACGGTGTCGTCGTAGAGCTTCTGGTCGACGACCGTCACGCCGCCCGGCTGCGTACGGGCGCTGCCCCCGCGCCCGACGAAAGCGTCAATCGACTCGGGCGCAACGCCCTCCTCCGCCAGCATCTGCAGGATGACGTCGCGGCGAAACGGCTGCTGGTCGTTTACGTGCGCAAACGCCAGCAGGACCGAGGCATCGTGAAAGAGATTGCGTTCGAACGCCACGCGTTCGTCTTCGAACAGGCTCACCTTGGTGGAAGTCGAGCCCGGATTTATGACCAGTATCCTCATGACTGCAGCAATGGTGGACCCGCCGGGACTTGAACCCAGGACCAAGGGATTATGAGTCCCCCGCTCTGACCGACTGAGCTACGGGTCCGGAATAATGGCGTGTAGTTTACCACATCCGCCCGGGACGGCGCAAGTGCCGCGCCGTTTCGCAAGCCCCGCGACAACGCGGGTACGCTGCAGGAAAGGCACGGCCGCTGCGGCCGTGCCCTTCCGGTGGAATTGGCAATCGGCAGATTACCAGCGGGTCTCGCGACGGGGACCGCGGTCGCCGAAACCACGGCCGCCGCCGAAACCGCCACGGCCGCCGCCGAAGCCGCCGCGACCGCCGCCAAAGCCGCCGCGCTCCTCGCGGGGACGGGGCTGCGACTCGTTCACGCGGACGGTGCGACCGTCGAGCTCATGTCCGTTCAGCGCGTCAATCGCTGCCTGCGCCTGCGCGGCGTCGGGCATCGTAACGAAGCCGAATCCCTTGCTGCGACCGGTCATGCGATCGGTGACAACGCGAACGGCGGTAACTTCGCCGAAAGCCGCGAACGCCGCCTTGAGACCCTCGTCGGTCGTCGCGTACGCGAGGTTACCAACATAGATTTCCATCTGTCTTGTTCCTTGTTTTCTTTATGCACCCGAACTCGAAAGCACCCGCCCTCTCCGTCCAAGTTCTGAAATTGTAGCACTTATGCCCTCATCCCGTCAATAGGTTCTCAGGCGATTTCATTCTGCTTCGCCACCAGCCCCGCACCGCCGTAGAGCTGGCGGAGCTTCGGCTTCTCGATCTTGCCGGTCGGATTGCGCGGCACTGCCGCGAAGATGATCCGCCGCGGCCGCTTGTAGCGCGGGAGCGACCGGCAGAAGTCGTTGACCTCCTGCTCGGTCAGCGTCATGCCCTCCCGGACGGACACGACCGCCGCGGCGATTTCGCCGAGCCGCGCGTCGGGCAGCCCGATCACGGCCACGTCCTTGACTGCCGGGTGCGCGCGCAGGAAGTCCTCGATCTGCACCGGATAGATGTTCTCGCCGCCGGTGATGACGACGTCCTTCGCGCGGTCGACGAGATAGATGAACCCGTCGCGTTCCTCGGCCATGTCGCCGGTCAGGAGCCAGCCCGGCTCCTTCTTGATCTCGGCCGTCGCCTGCGGATTCCGGTAGTACTCCTTCATGACGCCCGGCCCCTTGAGCGACAGCTCGCCGACTTCGCCGGGCCTGACCGGCGTAACGCCGTCCGGCCCGACGATCTTCGTCTCCCAGCCGTAGCCGGCGACGCCGATTGCGCCGACGTGGTCGATGTTCTCGACGCCCAGGTGCACCGCGCCCGGCCCCGTCGACTCGCTCAGGCCGTAGTTCGTGTCGTAGTCGTGGGCGGGGAAGACCTGCTTCCAGCGCTTGATCAGCGACGGCGGCACCGGCTGCGCGCCGATGTGCATGAGCCGCCACTGGCCGAGCTCGTAGTCCGCAAGCTTCACGTCGCCGCGCTCGATCGCGTCCAGGATGTCCTGCGCCCACGGCACCAGCAGCCAGACGATCGTGCAGCGCTCCTCGGAAACGGCGCGGAGAATCCACTCGGGCTTGACGCCCTTGAGCAGGACGGCCCTGCCGCCGGAGATGAGCGAGCCGAACCAGTGCATCTTCGCGCCCGTGTGGTAGAGCGGCGGGATGCAGAGGAAGACGTCTTCGCGCGTCTGCCCGTGATGCGCCTGCTCGACCTTGCAGCTGTGCAGCAGGCACCGGTGCTGGAGGACGATCGCCTTCGGAAACCCCGTCGTGCCGGACGAGAAGTAGATCGCCGCCTCGTCTTCGGGAAACAGGGGGATCGCCGGCGACTTCGCCACGCAGTAGTTGACGAGCGAGTGGTAGGACTCGGCGAAGATCGGACAGTCCTCGCCGACGTAGAGCCGGGCCTTCACGCGCGGCATCTGGTCGGCGATCTGCTCGATGCGGCCGATGAACTCGGGGCCGAACACCAGCGCCTCGGCGTCGGCCAGGTCGAGGCAATACCGGATCTCCTCGGCCGTATAGCGGAAATTGAGCGGCACGGCCATGCAGCCGGACTTGAGGACGCCGAAGTAGATCGGCAGCCATTCGAGGCCGTTCATGAGAAGGATGGCGATCTTGTCGCCCTGCTTGAAGCCGCGGCTCAACAGGAAGTTGGCGAAGCGGTTCGCCTTCTCGTCAAACGTCCGCCACGTCATTTCGCGGCGATACGGCCGTTCCGTCACCGACTCGACGAGTTCGGCGTCCTTCCAGGTCGTGTGCCTGCCGCTGTCCGGCGTGTCGATCTCGACCAGCGCGACGTCGTCGCCCCACTCGCGGGCGTTGCGTTCCAGCATTTCGGTGATGTTGTTCATGACTAAAGCGCGGCCTCCGTCCAGGCGAGATCCGCCAGCGCGTTCTTCGCCTCCCGCACGAGCCGCGCGTCGGAGGTTTCCTTCAGCGACGCGCTCTTCCGCAGGACGGAGCGGACGAGCGCCAGAAACTTCTCCCGCTTCTGCCCGTCGCGCGGACCGAAGGTCGGCGCGTCCTTGGCGCGTTTCGCAAAGGCGACAAGCTCGGCGACCTTCTTCACGTCCGGAATGCGGGCGAGTTCCCGTTCCCGCTCGGCGTAGGCCTTCGCCTCCCCGGGGAGCTTCCGCTTGAAGTCGGCCAGCCGGTTGTAGGCGCGCGCCGGCAGGTTCTCCAGTTCATAGTCGAGGAAGCGCCGCCACTGCTTCGGGCTTTTCGGGGCGTCCATGTCGGTCAGCGCCGTAACGACCGCCTGGGTGGCGTTCCGCTCGTCATGCCCGAGATAGACGACCCGGCCGGTCTCGTCGACGACGTAGAGCAACGGCAGGCGGCCGGTGTGCGGCTCGCCCGCGCCCAGGCCGGCGTCCGCATAAAGCGGGAAGCTGACGCCCTCCCCCGCGGTGGGCAGGCGGAGGGAGCCGCCCGCCGCGTCGCAGTCCAGCGGTGCGCCGAGCATGACAAACTGCTTGTTCTTGAAGCTCTGCCAGACTTCCTCCAGCCGCTCCGCCAGCTTCCAGCCCGCCGGATCGCCGGCGCACCAGTGCGCGACCAGCACGACCTTTCCCTGCAGGTAGCCCGCGCTCGCCTTCCGCCCGCCGAGGGCGTGCGCGGCATCCAGATTCCGCCACTCCACCGCCGCAGGCGCGGAAAGCGTCCAGACCGTCAACAGCAGCCACAATGTCTTCATCTTGCGCAAACGTGTCTCATCCCGAAGCCGGCGACAGCCACACCGCCCGGGCGCCACCATCGACTTGCGGGACATTATAGCATAATCACGGCTGGCAAGGAATCACGGCTCGCAATCGGACGCACGGGCGCACCGAGAATCTTACGCAAGCTTTTACGCTTTCTTGGGGGCTCTTTCCCGCTCACCTGTACGGTTCCATAGAATGTCGCCGCAACCCTTGATATGATGGCCAAACCATAGATTCGCTCCGCATAAAAGCCCTAACGGATAGGGGCGAACGGATAGGGGCGCAAAGGGGCCATCTGCTGTGTTCGCACAGGATTTTTTTTTTTTTTCTTTTTTGTAAGCTTGCACTATGAAGCTCATACGATGCCAGATTCCTTCAACAGGGAGAAAGCGATTTCGAGGTATCTGCGGGCCTTGGCGGTCAAGGTTTGCCAGCCAAACAACCGAATCGTCTCGCGGTAAAGTTCATCTTGATGGCAGCCTCCAAGATCCGTCAGAATCTCCACCATTGCATTCATCAGTTCTTCCGGCGGGATTTCCTCGATGGACCGCTTGCTATTCGGATCCTGCGAAGGCACGCGATAATCATGATACTCTGCCACCGCAGCTTCCTTCGGCCAGTAGACCTTTCCCGTTTCATGCTCGGTAACAACAACATCCGCAGGAACACAGGTGTCAAAAACACGTTGTACGCCCTCAGTCATGCGGGACAGGCCCCACGCCTTGCTGACACGTCGGCGAACAACGGTTTCGTAAATTGGCCACTCCTGTTTCACGACCTCTCCAACCATCTGCGAAATCCGTTGGCGGGAAGACGCTTCATAAAAGTAATCGTGAAGGTAGATTGACGGGCTTTGCCAGACAACGTACTGCTTATGGCGCGGACGCACTGCATCTGCAGGCATAGGCGCATTCTCCGCAGCCATGTGAGACTCGCCGCCGTCGGGGGCGCTCTCGGCCGCCTTCTCCAGCGCTGGTTCTTCTCGCGCCTGCTGAATGAGTTCAAGCAGATGCGATTCTGCGCGTTTGCGGTCATATGCCCAATCAACGCTCCACACTCGACACATATGCCAACCGAGTCCGTTTAGCACGGCAGTTCGATTGACATCACGATCCTGCGCGGTAAACTGCTCGGCATAAGACCGCCCGTCGCATTCAATGCCCATCAGATATTCGCATGGGTTTTCGGGAGCTTTGACTGCGACGTCAATGCGGTACTCCGAACAACCGACGTCACGCTCGACCTCATATCCGTTGCTTTCCAGGAAATGCGCGACAACGGAACCAAAATCATCCGCCGCCCGCTTCACCGCGCTTTCGCCCGGCCCAGCCGAACCGCGTTCGGCGTATTCGAGGAACGCCTTCAAGTGACCGGCGCCGACAGCCCTGGTTCGACCACCTTCACCCGCATCGATGTCCCTGCCATGAATTGACGCGAAGACTATCACCTGCTCTCTGGCACGGGTAACGGCAACATTCAGCCTCCGCTCTCCGCCAGCCAGATTGAGCGGTCCGAAATTCATGGTGAACTTGCCGTTTTCGTCTGGCGCATACCCGACCGAGAAGAGAATCACGTCGCTCTCGTCGCCTTGGACGTTCTCAAGGTTCTTGACGAAATACGCGCCCTCGCCCTCTTCGGGCAGACGCTTCTCAAGTATCGGATCCGCGCTGCGTCGCTCTTCAAGCAATGTGCGAATGAGTTTCTGTTGCGGTTGGCTAAACGTCACGATTCCAATGGAGCGCTGTTTGTAATCCGCTTTCCTGACTTCCGCACAGATATAATCGACCAGAGCTTCGGCCTCCACAGTATTTACGCGCGACCCTCGTCCGTTGCGCGCGAAAACGCCGTTCTTCACAAACTCAAATTTAACTCCCAGACGCGCCGAGTTACAGGCCGCAGGGAATGTGTACAGCTTGTTCGAGTAGTAGTGTTCGTTGCTGAACGCGATAAGTGCTTCGTGCCGACTACGATAATGCCAATTGAGATAGGTTGAATAGACACCCGCCACAAGGCACTCGTCAAGGATGCTCTCTTGATCTGAAATGGACTCGTCATCCGCGTCCGCGTCTTCGATGTCGCCCTTTTGGAAGAAACTTGTCGGCGGCATCTGCTTTGGATCGCCCACCACAATCAGCTGCTTCCCTCGCGCAATCACCCCAATGGCATCCCAGACGGGAATTTGAGATGCTTCGTCAAAAACAATCAGATCGAACGGAGCCGTGTCCACTGGCAAGTATTGGGCGACCGACAACGGACTCATCAGGAAGCAGGGCTTGAGCATCGGAATAAGTGTGCGCGACTCGGCAAGCATCTGTCGGACGGCTTTTTGCCGCGTCTTCTTTTCGCATTCGCGCTTGAGCATCCCCAATTCCGACCCTTCGGGACACGGGCCGCTTCTCCGTCTCGGCAATGTCGCCGCCAACCTCGCAAACACAACCCGCTTCGCGAGTGTCGTGTACTTTCGGTCAAGTTCCCGGAATCGCTCAATCCGTTCTTCCTGCGTCAATCCGGTGAATTCGGACAAAATCTTGTCTTGAGACAGAATCATCTCCAGCATTTTCGACGCATATGAAGCATCGAAAAGTCCTCCGACATCCAGGCAACCGTCGTCGTTCGCCATCAGATAGTCCGCGAACACCCCCATGCCGAGTTCTCGCACGCGCGCCAGTGCCGACCGACACCGAATGACATTGCGAAGGTCGGCTATGTTCTCGACGAAAGAACGACACGTCGACACAAGTTCGGGCAAATTGGCTGGCAGCAAGGCCACGTCGACAAATTCGTCCAGAGCAGAGACGAGTTCCTTTAATTCCTTGTCTCGGGAAATCGCCTGTTCGAAATCATCACGGATGTCTGCCGCAATCTCAATGGTGTCGTCAATTGAACCGCCAGCCTGTTCAGCATACTGCGACTCAATCGTCAAAAGCTCCCGGATCTTTGGCAGGTCGGCGGCGAGTCCGGCAGCGGTGAGTTTTCCTCCGCCGAGCTTCACAATTGAGGACAGTTCCGCAACCAATGCCCTGTCTTTGAAGAATCTGAAGACGAAGAACGATTGAGCGTTGGCAACGAGCCGACTCTCAACCGAATCGACATCAACCTCACGCAGCTTCTCAATTCTGTAACGCGAAAGCTCTCCCGCCAATTTCGCATGCGCATCGACCAGCGAGGCCAATTTCTGAAACACCGCCGGTTCGGCCAATCCGCATTGGGGTTGGAAACGGCTCGGCATCCGCGACGCCGACCGCAATCGCCGGATAACATCCAGCGCCGCATTAACGGCATCGGCATTGTAATCCTCGACAAGTCCTATCTTGCAATACGCCTGCCGCAATGCCTCAAGGGCGTTCTCGGCAGCGATCGCAACCTTTTCAGTTGCCGTCTTCAGTTGACGCTCAAAAACGGGGGACCACGTCGTCGTTCTCAATTCTGGCGTCACCTTGAGCGCGATTTCCGACGCCGAGCGAAGATGTGACGACAAATCCAAGACGCTCTGACGCGAATCCCTGTAGGCGTCTCTGCTCTGTTCGAGACAGTTTACGGAAACAAGTTCAGGCTGAGAATTCCTGTCGGACTGAATAATCCTCGTAAAACAATCGTAGGCCGTCAGCCCATTCGGGTACGAAGCATGGAGATCCTTGATGTAGCCGTTTAGCTCGCTCCGGCATTTCTCGAAGTCTGCGACAACCTGATTCCATTCGCCAGGGGCAGGCGTTTCCGGCACGTTCAACGCCTCTTTGATTTGCGCGTAGAACCTGCCTTTTTCCGTTTTGTTGGAATGCAGCTCAAGGCAGAATGGCGTCAGGCCGATCCTATCAAGGCGATCCTTCACGACCTCAAGCGCAGCCTTCTTCTCGGATACGAACAAGACACGACGCCCCAAGGCAAGATTATGGGCGATGATGTTCGTGATGGTTTGCGACTTACCGGTTCCAGGAGGACCATGCAGGACAAACGATTTGCCCATCTCGGAATACAGGACAGCGGCCAACTGGGACGAATCATAACTTACCGGGCAAAAAAGCTCTCCGGGGTTGAAATGCTGCGCGACCTCATCAGCCGGGAACACATTGATCCCGTCGTCGAAACAGCCGCCGCCGCCGATCAGATGATTCACAAGCGGACTTGCCTTGAGATCGTCCACCCGTTCGGTCATGTCTTTCCACATGACAAACTTTCCAAAAGAGAAGCACCCGATGTAAGCATCATCGCGGACTTCCCATCCTTCCATCTCCTTCACCGCCTGACGAAAGATCTGAAGGATCAGCGCAACATCCACGCCAGAATCGTCCGTCGGCAATGGATCAAGCCCTGGCAACGTCAAGTTAAACTGTGCGCGGAGAAATTCGATTAAGGTCGCATTGATCGTCGTGTCCTCGTCAAGCCGAAACAGCTTAACGCCCTCGGCCATTGACGCGCGAGCCAATCGGACGGGAACAAGCAGGATCGGCGCACGATAACTCTTTCGATTCGACCCGGTTCCGGGCTCTACCCACTGAAGCGTGCCGATAGACAGGAAGAGCGTGTTGACGCCGGATTCCTCCAATTCGGTTTTTGCATCGTGTAAAAGATCCGAGAGCCGCTTTCTCACTTCGCTCTGCGGCATCATGACGCAAAGGCGGTGATGCGTAAGCTCTGCATCGACAATGTTAGAACATTGCTCCCGCGTGAGGCGATTGTTCAGCAGATCATCCAGCGCCTTCTCCCCCATTGACTCGGCAATGGAACGAATGGTAATCGTTTCGTTCGCCGCTATCTGATCTTCAAGGCCGGAAACGTTTGCACAGACAAGGGGAATGATCTGCCGGGACGATTTCGGGATGTTCAGCAAACGATTACGCGCTGAAAAATCGAGAAGCTTCTGCGTCCACCGGTCGATTCGTCCTTGCGTACCCTGTGCTTCCGGAAGCGCCGAAAGATCTATGCTTTCCTTGAGGTTCCTGACGAGGCCATTCCCCTCGGCGTCTACTTGACGTCCCGCGGCCATATATGCTGCCGAGCCGCCCCCGACGCCGCACGTGATCGGCCTTATGCCGCTTTCGCGACTGCGAACGACATCAATGGCGCACGTAAAAGACTCATCGTCCGAAAGGTGCTCTCGCCCGCATCGTTCCGCTTCGTTGAACGGCGTATCCGTTGTGACCTTGGTTGTCTCAATGGCGACAAATTCGTCAAGATCCGCGCGCTTGCGCAGCGCCTGCAGATTCCAGGTGACAACGTCCTCGAACATCTCCTCAATCAGGTGACATCCCACATAGCAATGCCCCTTGACGAGTATCAGCACAGGATGCAGTTCGCACTTTTCCATGACTGATGCCATGAGCAGCGATGTTTCGATGCACGTGCCGAGTTTGAATTTCTCAACCGTGTCGGCCAGACGGATCTTCTGTCCCGGAACGCCGAACGATGACGGCGGATTGCAATAGCGTATTCCCGTTTTCTGAATGGCCGAATAAATCGCCGCGCAGATTTCCAGCACCCGTTTCTTATCGCCTTGATACCCCTCCAAAGACGATGCGCCAGTTGACAGTTCGATTTCATGCGCAGCCTCCGCCTGAAGACGATTCACGAAATCTGCGTTCGGCTGCGCATAGGCTGACAACAACTCGGCATATGGACGGATTCCCAGCCATTGGTCGACCGCCAGCACCGTCATCGGAAAATCTTGGCGAAACAGCTCTCGTCCCGACGAGGAAACGATCATTGAGACGTGACCCGTGATCGGGTCGCCCGACACTTCGGCGATGCGTCGCGCGTTTAGAAGAATCCCTACATTCGCTTTCCCGGCAGTCCCATGCGGGGGAATTTCCTTGAACGCAACCTCTCCGGGGATGACAAGCTCTTCGTCCGATGCAAAAGCGCAAACGACATCCCTTAGCGGATCATCGGTCGTGTTGTTGATGCGCAGATTCTGTATCGCAGGAAGGCCATTCTGGACAAGTGCCAGATTAACATATTCCAAGACATCGACACCCGATATTGGCGTTTGGGACTGCGTCTGCGCATCTGCCATTTCTCTACTCCCGTTTGGTCGTCTTCATCTCCGATCGCATTTCGGATATTTGTGCGATCAATGCCTTGAGCATCTCCCCTTGCTCACGCAGAAGCGCATCATGCTCAATGTCCTTCTCGCGCCGCAAGGCAAGTTCGCTTTCGTGCCGACCATCGCTTTTAGCCCTTGCTTCGGCTTCAGCGGCCAATCCTTCGTGGCCGATCTGCTCCATAAGGCCAGACGCGATAATGCCTGAAGGAACCGCTACTGCCGCCACGCCCAAAAGTGCAATAAACGCACCGATAATCCGTCCCGCCATTGTGACAGGATAGATGTCTCCGTATCCAACGGTGGTCAAGGTAACTACCGCCCACCACAATCCGCTAAACGCATTTTTGAATACGGCAGGCTGCGCATCATGCTCAACAGTGTAAATAAGCAACGACGAAACAAGCATGAGCAGCAACACCAGAATCACCGAACCGATCAGTTCGCGCCGTTTCGCCCTGACGACATTCCCAATTGATTTGATGGCATCAAAATAACGATTCAATTTCAGGATGCGCAAAAAGCGCACAAGGCGGAGTGCTCTCATTCCAAACATCGCCCCCGGAACGAACATCGGCAGCCAGAACGGGAGAATGGCAAGCAAATCTATGATCGCCAAGGAAGAGCAGACGTAGCGAACTCGCGACATCAGCCTTGAACTTCTCGGGTAGAGACAATCTGCCGTCCAAACACGAAGCAGATATTCGACGGTAAATAGCAATGAAACCCCATAGTCGAAGATGGTAATAGCCCTCTGCCACACTGGCGGCAGCGCCAAGGTCGCCACATAAACTGAAATCACGCTGCCAAGAATAAGCATGGTGATGAAAGCATCAAAAAACCGGCTTACTCGCGATGTTCCACGATCAGGCTGAATGATCTCGAAAATCGTACGCTTCATCAGGGCATAGCCGCGCAAAGGAGCATTAGGCAAAACACCAGATTTCGCGATGTTTTTCGCAGCACATCCTTCGACATTATTAGCCATAATTGACGACATTATACCATATTTCAGAATGTAACGCCGCCGATCGAGTGATCATCAGCGTTTTGGACACGGCAACGACAAGAAGCACGCCGCGGCAAATCCCGACGGGCGAAACTTAGCGACTATCCGCCTGTTTACTATCCGAAAGCTCGTTTACTTCTGGACGCAACGACGCGCCGTGCGCCTACGGCGCGGAATCCGCCGGGATCGAGGCGACGACTGCCTCGATCTCGGCCAGTGTGCGGACGGCGTTGAACTTCGCCCGCAGCGCAGCCGCGCCCGGACGGCCGTTGAAATAGCGGAAGAGATGCACGTGCGCCTTGACGGACGCAAAGCCGTCCGGCGACGGAATGTGGTCGGCGGGGTAGCGCTCCGCCAGCAGGTCGCGGAACTGCAGCAGATAGGCGAGATGGCGGCCGAAGAACCGCAGGTCCGGAAGTCCGGGGGCGCGGCGTTCCCTGAGCGCGCGGAAGATCGCGGGATTGGCGAGCGCGGCACGGCCGACCATGACGGCGGCGACGCCGGTTCGCGCCATCGCCGCGGCGGTCGGCGCATCGACGACGGAGCCGTTCCCGGTCACGGGAATCTTCGCGCGCCGCACGATCTCGGCCAGCGTCTCCAGGTCGACGGGACCGCCGTGCAGCTGCGACGTATGGCGCGCATGGACAATCAGCCCCTTCGCGCCGGCGCTCTCGGCGGCGTCCAGAAGCTCGAAGACGTTCGTCCGCCGTGGATGCGGTCCGAGGCGGGTCTTCAGCGTCACCGGCAGGGAGGTGTGTTCGGTCATCGCCCTGAGCAGGCGGCCGACCTTCGCCGGATCCTCGATCAGCTTCGCGCCCGCCCCTTCCCGCGTGACCTTGGCCATCGGACATCCGGCGTTCAGGTTGAGTTCGACAAAGGGATGGGGCTTGCGCGACAGGACCTCGCGCTCGATGAGGTCGGCCGCCGCCGCGACGTCCGTCTCCTTCGCGCCGAAGAGCTGCAGCGCGACCGGCCCTTCGCCGGGCATCGTCTCCATCAGGTGGCGGGTCGGGGAGGAGCCGTGGGCCAGGCCGGCGGCGGAGACCATCTCGGTGTAGGTCAGGTCCGCCCCGCCCTCGAAGCACAGGCGGCGGAACGGCGCGTCGGTAAAGCCAGCCAGCGGCGCGAGGACGTATCTCATTGCCGCGCCGCCGCCTTTGCCGGCTGCGCGACCGGCGACGGCAGCACCGTCAGGAGCGGGTCGGAATACGGCGCTTGCGGATCCATGCGGGCGAACGAGACGTAGCTCGGCGCCCCCCACCCGGTCTTCGCGTTGCGCCCGAAGACGGAGATGTCCACGCGGTTCGTCGGCGACATGGCCCGGCGGTCGATGACGATCCGCGCGGCATTCGGCGCCGTCCGTTCGATCTTGACGTCAACGCCCTGTCCGTGCGTCTGCACGAACGCGTACTCCTCGGCGCCTTTCGCCGTGATGTCGAACGTGCGCACCGTATCCTCCGCCCGCAGGACGAACGCCCAGGCGAAGACGGTGCCGTAAGTCAGCTCGGGCTGGGTCGAGGGCGTCTTCACCGGTCCGGGAGTGACGGAAACCGCCACCAGCGGCGGCACGGCGTCCGCCGTCAGCGCCCGCGCCGCCGCCACCAGCCGGTTGGTCTCGACGCCGCCGGGCGGCAGGGCCGTCGGGTGCGCCCGTGCGCTCGTGTAGTCCGCCTCCGAGCGGACGCCCCTGAGCGACTTGCGAATCAGCGTCTGCACCGTCGGCGCCAGCATTCCGCGCGCGACAATCGTTTCCTTGACCTTGCGGTCGAGCGACCGGGAGACTTCCAGCGCCGCCCGCAGGTACGGCAGGTCCGACCAGCTCCGCCCGGCCGTCGTCATCCAGTACGGCGCAATCGAGGCGAAGACGTCGCCGTTGGTTCCGACCGGCGCGGTGTCGGCGTTGGACGGGAAGACCCACGTCTGGTTCGAGAGATAGAGCTTCGCCATCAGGCCGAGCCGGGGGGACTCCCCCGTCAGCAACGCGCGCGAAAGCGACCGCCAGTACGGACCGTGCGTCATCGCCAGCGACGCGTTGCCGAAGGCAGGATAGGGAAAGACGATGTTCGGAATGCTCATGTGCATCATCCGGTTCGTTCCCTCGCTGTCCAGCGTCACCCGCGTCAGCCCCGGAAACTCGTCGCGCCGCAGGGCCGAATGGTTGTTGTCGCGGTTCATGTAGAGGTCGCCGACGCTCCGCCCGGACGAGCCGGCGACCAGCTGCATCTTCGCCACGAAACAGCCGACGTCGAAGTCCCACCCGAGATTCTGCTCGCCCAGCGCGATCGGCTTGCCGAAGACGCCGGTCGCACTGATCGCCGAGTGCGGACCCGACAGCAGCGGCCGGGTCTGCATGAACGTGGCGTATTCGAGCAGTTCGCGGAACCGCCGCTCCTTGGACAGCCGCCGGAGATCCGTGTCCTTTTCGATGGCCTCCCGGTCGCGGAAGCCGAAGTCAATCGCCTTTTCGAGTTCGTCGAGCGCCTCGTCCGCGCGCTGGTCGAAATAGGCGAGCGAACAGGCCAGGTTGTAGTGCCAGGTCGGATCTTCCGGCAGCAGCTCCACGCCCCGGCGGCACGTCGCTTCCATCGTCGCCGTGTCGCCGGACCTGAGCGCCTCCAGAAACTGCCGGCGCAGCCGGTCGTGCGTCTGATGCCGCGCCGGATAGTCCCAGATGGACAGGACGGCCAGGACTGCAAGCAAGATCGCGTTCATCGGCGAAAGCTCATCCAGCCGGGAAGTTTGACCTGCCTGGCCTCGCGGCTCTGGTTGGTGGAAACGGTCTCCGCGCTGCCGATCGACGGCGATTCCAGGGACGCCAGACGGGCCAGCAGCGCCTGCTGCTTCGTCGCCTGCTGCCGGCGAAGCTCCTCGTTCAGCTGGCGCTCGGCCAGCAGCTCCTTCTCGCGGACGGACAGCCGCTCGGTCAGGGCCACGACCTCCTGCCGGAGCTGGGTCACGTCCTTGAGCCCGGCCTCCGTCCGCAGGTTCTCGGCCTTGCTCTGACGCAACTTCTCGGTCAGCTCGCGAATCTTCGCCTCGCTGTCGAGCCGCGCCCGGTCGGACGCCCGGCGGAATTCCTCGAACTCCTTGCGGAGCTGCGCCGTCCGCGGATCCTCCGGACGGGCCAGCAGCGCCCGGCGCGTCATGTCCTCGATGTTGGCGCCCGAACGCTTGAGCAGTTCGTGACGGCGCTCGACCAGGCGGTCGGCCCGGTCCGCATAGCGCTTGCGCATGTCCTCAAACTCGCGCTTCTCGACTTCGATGACGCGGGCCAGCTCCTCCGCCTCGCCGGTGATGATCGAATGGACCGCCGCCTGGATTTCGGCCACCTCGCTGGCCGCCTGCGGCAGCCGCCGCAGCTCGTCCTCCAGATGCTTCACCTGCTCGACGTACTTGCCCTCGCGGTCGGCGGCCTCCTGCAGTGCGGCCTCGCTCTTGTCAAGCCGCTCCTGCACCGCAGCGGCTTCCGCCCGCAGCGCGTTCTCCCGCCCGACTGCCGCCTTTGCCGCCTCCGACGCATTGCGGGAGGATGCGGTCAGGCATTCCTGCAGCTTCGCCGCATGGGCACGCTCTTCGGCCAGCAGCCCCTCAAGTTCCCTGACGCGCGTCTCGTCGATGACGACCTTCTCCACGATCCGCTCGACGGGGACTTCGACGCGGACTTCCTTTTCGACGATCTTCTCGACCGGGACTTCCTTGATCACCTCCCGTTCGACGACCCGCTCAACGGGGGCCTCGACCCGGGCCGCCCCCTCGTCGGAGGCAGGCGCTGGCGCGGGAGACGCCGACGACTCGGACGGCTCCTCCGGGAACGGCTCCCGCGTCTCGACGATCGTCGCCGTCGGCGGCAGCCGCCCGCTCGCCAGCAGCGCCTCGGCCGCGGCCCGGTTGAACGGACCGCGCGGATTGCCGTCCCCGATGTCGATCGAAAAGCGCATGTCGAGAAACGGAACGTCTTCGACCCGCCGCCATTCGATGTTGTCGTCGGAGACCTCCTGCCCGGGCTGGATGCGCCCGAGCTTCGCCCACGCGACGAGCTTCGCCGCCGTCTCGGGGCCAAACGTCTCGTCCTGCGTCCGCAGGTACCATGTGGCTTCGTTCATCGCTTCTTGTCCCCAAACAGATTAAAGCCCAGACCGCCCCGCCGAGCGTGGCGAAGCTCGTTTCTCGCCGCCGCCTCCAGGGCCGCGAGCCGGTTGCGCCCGACCCCCCGGAACGGAGACTCCGGCGACTTCGGCGGCATCTCGGCGACCGGCTCGACGACTTCGGCCACGACGATCTCCGTCCGCGCCGGCGGCGGGACCTCGACGATCTTCTCCACGATCTTCTCGACCGGGACCTCCTTGACGACGACCTTCTCGACGACTTTCTCGACGACCTTTTCCACAATCCGCTCGACCGGGACTTCGACGCGGACTTCCTTTTCGACGATCTTTTCGACTGGAACTTCCTTGACGACGACCTTCTCCACGATCTTCTCGACCGGAACCTCGACGCGGACTTCCTTTTCGACGATCTTCTCCACGGACGGCGGATCCTGATCGACCGCAAGCTCGTGCCGGCGATAGACCTTCGCCGTCGCCGGAAGCTCGCCCGACTGGGAAAGCCGGATGACGACGGCGCGGTTGAACGGACCGAAGACCTTGCCCGGCTCCAGCTCGACCAGCCAGGACATCCCGAGCTCCGGCATCGTCTGCGCCGGCATCCAGGACTTCCGGTCGCGCGAAACGAAGGAGGCCGGCTCGATCCGGCCGTCTTGCGCCCACAGGGACATCGCGTCGACGCCCGCCGGCCCGTAGACCTTGCCGTCAGCCGTGCGAACGTACCAAACCTTCTCGCCAGTCATGTTCCGTATTATATCAAATCAAACGCCGGAACCGGAAGACGGTGCGGAACGGCGCCGCGCACGGACGGACGCACGCGACGCCACCGCGCCTAGGCGTGGCGGCGCATCTGGCGCGTCGTCGGCGGGTCGATCACCTCGGGCGTCAGGACGCCGGACTTCGCCGCCGTCTGACGGCGGATCAGCCACATCTGCACGATCGAAAAGACGTTCGACAGGAACCAGTAGAGCGACAGCGCCGACGGGAACGAGTAGAACATGACGAGCATCATCGCCGGCATCATCACCATCATCATCCGCTGCTGCCGCCGGTCGCCGCCCGATGGCGTGAAGTAGCTCTGCAGGGCCGTCGTCGCCGCCATCGCGATCGGCAGGAGGTTGAGCCCGCCGAACGGGAACCAGCTCGCGAAAAGCGCCTCCGGCTCGGAAAGGTCCGCAATCCAGAGGAACGGCGCGTAGCGCAGCTCGACCGCCGAACGGAGCACGTTGAACAGCGCGATGAACACCGGAATCTGAATCAGCATCGGCAGGCACGAGCTCGCCGGATTCACCTTCTTCTCGCGGTAAAGCTGCCACGTCTCCTGCTGGAGCCGCTGCGGATTGTCCTTGTACTTGGCCTGGATCTCCTTCATCAGCGGCTGGATCTCCTGCATCTTCCGCATGCCCTCCGTCGACTTGTGCGTCAGCGGCCAGAAGACGAGCCGGACGAGAATCGTCAGCAGGATGATCGCGACGCCGAAGTTCGGAATCCAGCCGTTGAAGAGGTTGAGCACCCAGACCAGCGGATAGCAGAGCCAGCGCCACATGCCGAACTCCATCACGTCCCGCATGCCGAGGTCCCAGAGCAGCGCCTGCTTCTTCGGCCCGACGTAGAACGTCGCCGTGCGCTTCTGCGCGTCGGTGGCGAAATCGACCTTCGCCGTCACGCTCGCCGGACGGTAGCTTGCCGCCGTCATGTCGCGCCGGACGGTCGTCGTGAAGCCCGTGCTGGCGGCGCTGCAGCTCGCCAGCGCCGTCACGAAGAAGCGGTTCTTGACCGCCACCCACGCCTGCCCGCCGGGATACGGCACCTCGACCTCCTCCGGCATGCCCGCCGCGCTCGTGGCGCCGCTGCAGCCGCCCGCCATGCCGCCGGCGAGATACGGCTTCAGCGGCGAATCGCCATCGCCGTGGTGGATGACGCCCGGCTTGCCCTTGCCCGCGTCGAGCGCCAGCGAATCGACCGAAAGCAGCTCGTTCTTCGAGTCGCCCATGTGCATCGCGCCGAGCGACATCGGCCCGCTGAGGCCATCGTCCGCAAAGTCGATCCGGTAGTCCGCGCGCAACGTGACCGTGCGCGTCGCCGCCCCTTTCCTGAACGTCACCGACTCCGCGTCCTGCGCCACGATGTCGAACGCCTCGACGGCGCCGGACGAGCCGAGCGGAGACGCCGCGAAGTCCAGGGCGACGGCCGGATTGTCGGCGGAAAGCGGCCCGCAGTCGCGGGCGAACCGCTTGAGCGTCACCTTCCTGACGCCCGCGCCCCAGCTCGTCAGCTCAAGCCGCACGTCGTCGTTCTCCAGCGAGACGACCTGCTCGGGCACCGTCGGCTTCGTCGCCGTGGCCGGCGGCGCACTCGCCTGCCCGACTGCCGGCGCCGGGCTTCCCGCCGACACGGCAGCGCCGGCTCCCGCCGCCTCGCCGTTCCCCGCACCGGCCTCGGCCGCCCGCTCCGCCGCGGCGGCGGAGTTTCCCCCGTCATCCTGCCGAACCCGGCCCGTTTCGCTGAAGATGTACCAGGCCAACACCGCGCCCAGCACCAGACAAATGATCTTTTCCGCCTTGTTCATTGCTCGTTCCCTGCTTCCAAATGCTTTCCGTAAGTCAACCTCGGACGATTCCGCCCGCCATCCCCGGCCTCACGCTTCAACCGCCCGCACGAAGTCGTTCCTCCACCGCCCCTTCGCCGGAACCGGATCATACCCGCTCTCGCCAAAGGGATGGCACCGCAGAATCCGCCACAGCCCCAGCAGCGTACCCTTGACCGCGCCGTGGACCCGGAGCGCCTCAATCATGTAATTGGAGCAACTCGGCTCGAACCGGCACGCGCCGCCGAGCATCGGGCCCAGGACGACCTGATAGCCCCTCACGAGCGCGATAAGCGCCTGACGCACCATTTCATCTCCTCCATCACGTCGGCGCACTTCTTCGCGGCAATCGCGCGCCGGGCGATGAAGATCCATTCCGTCCCCGCCGGCATCTCGTCCGCCTTCACCAGCAGCCGGTACGCCTCGCGCATCAGCCGCTTGGCGCGATTCCGGTCCACCGCATCGTGAAAGCACTTCCGGGAAACAACGACGCCGGCCATGCGGTCGGCGTCCGGTGCCTCCAGATGCCACGCAACGAGGAGACGCCCCTTGATGGAACGCCCCCGGTCGAAGATACGCCTGTATCTCGCCCCGGGGAGCCGCGTGGACATTCTGTCGCCCTTAGACCTGCGTCAGGCGCTTGCGGCCCTTGGCGCGGCGGGCCGCGAGAACCTTACGGCCGCCCTTCGTCGCCTTGCGCGCACGATAACCGATTTTCCTTTTCCGCTTCAGCTTCGACGGCTGCCATGTCATCTTCATGATCTTCTGTTCCTTTCAGACTGAAATTTCCGAATATTATAGCAAAACTACGCCTCGGCTTTCAAGTGCCTCAGGAGTTCCTCAAACCGGTTGATGCGGACGGTGAAACGCGATTCTCCGAGCCGCCCGAAGCCAAAGGAGCAGAACGCGCCCTTCACGCCGGCATTGGCCGCACACTGCATGTCCGTCCAGCTGTCGCCGACCATCCAGTCCTGCGACGACAGGCGGTGTCCGCGCAGCCGGGCGGCGCATTCCCGGATCGACTGGGCGTCGGGCTTCAGCGGGATGCCGTCCCCGCCCGCCACGACCGCCGCGCCGAAGTAGCGCGTCAGGCCGAACTGCTCCAAGATCGCCTTCACCGCGAAATTCGGCTTGTTGGTGTTGACGCCCAGCAGCCAGCCGCGGTCCCTCAGCTCGTCCAGCGTCCGGCGCACGTTCGGGTACGGCTGCACCGTCTCGCAGCAGTGTTCGGCATAGTGGCTCATGAACCGCTCCGTCAGCGCATCCCCGTAGGCCGCTTCCGGAATCGAATGTTCCAGGAGATGACGCGCACCCTGGCCCACGTGCGCAATGACCCGCTCCACCGGCCATTCGGGCAGCCCCAGGTCGCGGCGAGTGTGATTCACCGTCGCCGCCAGGTCGGCGCGGGTGTCGAAAAGCGTTCCGTCAAGATCGAAGAATACTGCTGGCATGGCTGCAAAGCGGGAAACGTGGCGCGGGCGACTCGAAGGCGAGCCACTCGCCGGTGTGGGGGTGTTGGAAGCGCAGGCGGAGCGAATGCAGGCAGAGCCGGCCCGCCTTCCGGCCGCCGTACTTCACGTCGCCGACGACCGGATGCCCGGCCTCGCTGAAATGCACGCGGATCTGGTTCTTGCGACCGGACTTGAGCACCACTTCCACCAGCGTCGTTCCGGCTTCCGTCGCGAGCTTCCGCCACTCGGTGCGGGCGAACTTGGGCAGGCGGGTCCGCCGCGAGGCCGAAGGGCCGTGCGGCGGAGCGACGCGCGGGGAACGGGCGGGCGCACGGACGGAACGCACCCGGTAGCCGTCGGCGTCCTCCTGCAGCCAGCTCTCGAAGACCCCCTGCCCGGCGTTCAGCTCGCCTTCGACACGCGCAAGGTAGGTCTTCTCGGTCAGCTCGTTCCAGTTGGAGCGGAAGTGTTCGGCCACGTCCTCCGACTTGGCGAACATCATGACGCCGCCCGTCTCCCGGTCCAGCCGATGCACCAACCAGACGCGGGCGCGGCTGCGGATCTGCCCCTTGCGGACATAGTCGTTCAGCCACGCCTCGGCCGTGTTCGTCTCCTTCGCGCGCGTCTGCGTCGTCAGCATCCCGGCCGGCTTGTCAATCACCATCACGTCCCGGTCCTCGTACAGCAGCGGAAATGGCAGTCGGTTCTTCATCAGTTTGGCTGGTTATGATACCATAACGCCCCGCCGGACGGCAAGCGGCGGCGCCGACCGACGCGCCCGAAGGCCCGGCCGCATCAGCCCGGATCGCCGATCCGCCTCAAACCGGGCTGCCACGGACTACAACTGACGCGGCTTTCCGAGCGTGACGCCGCGCTCGATCTGCATATCGTGCCGGCAGTTCGTGAAAACGTTGGCGCGAAAGACATTGTTCCACGGGAAGAACGGATCGGTCGCGAGGGCGTCGGCGAGCGCGGGATACGCCGTGCGCCAGGCGTCGTTGAGCGGCAGGAACTCCGCGAACTTCCGCTCGAACCAGTCGGGATGCTCCGTCCACTGCCGCCAGCGGATGCCGCGCGCGTCGAGGTGCAGTCCGATGTGACAGTCGGCGAACACATTGCCCTCGACGCGGAAGAGATTGCCGCCGCCGATCAGCACGCCGCGTCCGAGACGCTCGAAGCGGTTGCTTACGACGCTGTCGCCCCAGTCGCAGTCGTCGAAGTAGACGGCGCTCGTGAACTGCCGCTTCGCCGGATCGCCGAGATCGTGGAACCAGTTGCCGCAGATCATCGTCCCCAGCTCGCTCGGATTGCGCCCCGTATACACGGCGCCCGCGTCCCCCGTCTCCAGCAGCACGCGGTCGAACTCGTTCGACTCGATGCGGTGGTCGTTCCCGGAGAAGATGATCGCATTGTGCGGCGCCTCGCGGAAGACGCAGCCGCGCACGGTCTGTCCGCACCCCTGCAGCAGCACGCCCGGCGTGTACGTGCGGCAGAACCGCGCCCACCGGCGGAATCGGCAGTTCTCGACCGTGATGCCGCTCTTCGTCAGCGTCCGGCGGCTGCCGCCGGCCAGCACGATGCAGCCCGCGCCGAGGTTGCCGAAGCGGCAGCCGGTCACGCGGGACGCGCTTCCGGTCAGCTGCAGCGCCTTTCCGCCAAGGTTCCCGAAGGTGCAGTTCGTCACCACCACGCGCTCCGAACGGTCGAGCCGCACGGCCGTGTTCGCGTGCGAACAGGCAAAGGCCAGCCCGTCGAAGGTGAAGTCGGTCAGTCCGTCCGCCGCCACAAACGTCGTCGTCAGCGACGCAAGCACGTACTCGGCCCGCCCCTCGCCCGGCTGCGGCACGACGTAGAGCCGCTTCGCCGCACGGTCGAGATACCACTCGCCGGGCGCATCCAGTTCGGAAAGCGCGTTGAGCGCACAGTACCGCCGCGCGGAAAAGCCCCAGGTCTTGCCGCCGAACCCGTACTGGTGCCTGCCGAGGAAGCGCAGCGTCCGCGTCCCGGCGTCGAACGCGGCGCCCTGCACGAAGCTCTCGGCCCAGTCGTGGCACCAGTAGCCATGGAACCACACGCCGGCGTCAAAGTCCCACCTTGCCGCGCGGGGATCGTCGCAGATGACGGCGTCCGCCGCCGGTCGCGTCCCCGCGTCGGCCGCCTCCCCCGCGGTAACGACGGCATTCGTATAGGTCATCCAGTCCGTCCCGTTCGGATACCGCGCCAGCTCCAGCGGCACGCCGTTGCGGTAAAGCCACGGCGCCGGCGGGATGCGGAACTCCTTCGGCCAGGGCGGCAGGTCGTCCGGCAGCAGGTCGCCGACGTCGGCGACGCGGCAGGCGACGCCGTTGACCGTCGCCGCGCGGAACTTCGCCGCCGGCACGGCGCAGCCGCCGCGAAAAGTCACGGTACCCGGCTGGGCCGCCCGCCACACGGCCGCCCCGTCGGCCCGGGCGAGCGCAAGCGTGTTCGTGACCCGGTAGACGCCGGGCGCGAAGACGACCTCGACGCGCCCGCCCGCCGGCACCTGCTGCCGCAGCGCCCGCGCGGCGTCGCGAATCGCGCCGAGGTCAATCGCCGCCCCGTCCGGCGGCGGCCGGACCGCCACCGTCGCCGCCAGCAGCAGGCTCGTCGACAAGACACTCATGCGCTCCTCTCCTCAAGCAATTTCACGACGTTCGAACAGGTCCCGGGACATCCGCCGCCGCGGGGCCGACGTCCGGATCGACCTCGACGCCAGTCGCGGCCGCAGCCGGCAGGAGGGCCGGGGCAACCCAGAGGACGAAAAGGCAGCGGACGGGGGATTCCATCGGGTGACGATTTTCAGACGGGTGAGATCAAGCCCCCTCAAGATGACCGGGGCGCCGGTCAGATCGACGGTCACGAGGCCCGCGCGCACCTTCAGCGGACGCTCCTGACCGATGGCGTTCGCGCACGTCACACGCGCCGTCGCCGGGAATTCCATCGGCACGATCGACCTCCAGTGACGCTCCCAGCACTCCGGCGACCGGAAGCGCTCGCCCTTCGGCGGGCGCTTCGTCAGCACGTATCCGTCGGTGCGGTCCCACGCGACGACGACCGCCGTCCCGTCCGGGCGCGCGAACGCCAGGGCGTGCGACGTCTCGTTCGGCAGATCCAGCCAGCCGACGAACCGCACGCCGTCCAGGGCCTCGGCGATCGCTACATACCCCATGAACGCCGGTTTCGGGCTGAGGTCGCGGTTGATGAGGCCGAAATAATACTCGCGGTTCCGGTGGTTCACGCCCAGGCGGTCGAACCAGACGCCGTCGAACAGCTGATAGTAGAAGCCGCAGGCGATGCCGTCCGCCTTGATGAGCGCGTATGTCAGCACCACGTTCTCGGCCGATGCGCGCAGCGTATCCTCCCAGTGGCTGTTGGGATAGGTGGGCGTATACACCTCCGTCAGCCACAGCGGCATCCGCCCGTATTCGGCGATCCGCGCCTGACAACCGCGAACGGCCCCGTAGAAATTCCAGAAGTTGGAGTTCTCCAGCCGCTCGGCCTTCGCCGGATCATCCGTCTGCAACGCGCCTTGAGGGCCGCGCTCCGGCTTCACATACGGATAGTCCGGCGTGAAGTTGCCGCGCCCGGGGTGCAGGCAGAAGCCCGACAGGCAGTGCCAGATGCCCGCCTCCTTCATCTTGCGCATGAACACCTCGTCAAACCCGGCCAGGCCGAGCGACAGAAGCTTCACGTCCTCAAAGCCGTGCGTGCGGCGCAAGCGGTCGATCTCGCGCACGTACTCGGCGTAGACCGGCACGAGCAGCCCCCGCCCGATGCCCGAGCTCTTGAGCGCGATGCCGCCCGTGGACATGTTGAGCTCGTTGGCGAACTCCCAGTATTCATTGCCCTGCTCGCGGCAGAGCGCGAGCTGCTTCAGGATCCACGCCGTCCGCTCCGCGGCGTTCGTCAGTTTGCTGAAATTCGCGGACGCGTGGTGGTTGCAGCGCCGCGGCGGATGCTGAATGCGCGTGTCGCCGCGCCGCAGCCACATCACGCCCATGCGATCCATCAGCTTCTGGACGCTCTCCTCGTCCGGAATCGGCCAGTAGGCGGCCAGGCCGAACGGGCTCTCCTCCGGGCCGGCCTTGAACCGGTACGGCGGCAGGCGCGCCAGGTTCGTGCGCGCGAACGCCTCGCGGCCGCCCTCCACCTCCCGCGCCGAGACCTCGACGAAGTAGAGCCCGCGCGCCTCGTCCGGATCGAACGACAGCGGCAGTTCGCAGCACGCGCCGGCCGCAAGGTTCACGCGCCGCGATCCCTTGAGATGCACGACGCCGTCGAAATCGCGCACGTACCACGCGAGGTCGAAATCAGCCGCGTCCGCGCGGGCGGACGCAATCCGCGCCCGACAGCGCAAGGGCTTGCGACCGCCGAACAGTCCGTAGACGCACGGCACGTCGAACGACACCTGCGCCGGACGGTTCGCGGCGGCGACGGCGACGGCCTCGCAGCTGCGCGCGTGGACGGGCGAAAGCCGGAAGGTCGATGTCCACGCGCCGTCTCCCGCCGGGACGAACCGGACATGCGCGCGCGCGCCGTCCTGCCACTTGAGATTCGGGCCCTCCTTGGGACGGTAGACGTAACAGAGCCCGCCCCAGGCGTTCGTGTAGGAGACGACGCAGCCAAGCCGCTCCTCGTACGGCAAGCCGCCGTTTGCGTCCCGCACCCAGTATCCGCCCTTGTCGAACGTCTCGCCCAGCGCCGTTCCCTTCGGATAGCGGCGGCCGATCATGCAAAGTCCGGACCGAAACGCCATGTTCGAGCCAACGCCCGTGACCGTATAGGTGACGACGACATCGTCGCCCTCGCGGACGAAGTCGCCGCAAACCTTCACCGCGCGCAACTCCTCCGGCAGCGAGGACGGCGCCGCATAGTCGACGTGAACGGCCGCGCCGCGCCGCGCCGGCCGCGCATCCCCGTAGAAGTGCCTGTCCGCAAACGCAAGGCTGACGCCGTCGAACGTCACCAGCGTCCGCCCCCTCTCGTCCCTGACTTCGACCGCCCCCCCGTCCGTGACGCCAAGGCCGAGCCCGGCAGGGAGGACGCGCGCGGACAGGGCGACGCACAGGCAGGAAATCAGCCGCAGCATGGCAAGCTCCGGTTCAGCGTACGAGGAGCGCCGCCCCCGACGGCGTCACGCAGTAGGAAGGAAGGAGCGCGCTCGCCCAGTTCGTATCGAACCAGCCGGACGACTTGTACATGACTTCGGCAAGGCGCCCGCCGTCCCCCAGCACGCTGGCGGGGCTGAACTCCCGGTAGAAGCCCTCGCCCACCGACCCGAACACCAGGTTCTTCACGTCCGGCAGGAGCGAATTGTAGACGGGAATGCTGGCCTCCGCCAGGACCTGCATGCGCCCGCCCTCCTTCGCCGCCGGCGCCGCGGAAACAACGATCCGGTTGCACACGCCGTCCGTCCAGTTGGTGACGCCGTCGCTCTCCGACCAGAGCAGCCGCGTCGGGCAGTCGAACCGGACGGACACCAGATGCCAGTCCTTCCCCCACGCATACGGCTTGCCCGTCGTCCGCAGGGTGAACCCGCGCCAGGTCTGCATGGCGATCGACACCGCGCCGTCTTCGCCGACGGACACGCGCCAGGGTTGGGTGTCGCGCGGGGACTCGACGTTGCTCATGCTGCCGGCCAGCAGCGCGGTGCGGCCGTTGGACGCCTCCGGGCGGCGCACCCAGAGGAGCAGTTCGTTCTTCGACCCCTTTTCAAAGGTGAACCCGCTGCCGTAGAGCTTGTCGCCCGTACTCGAGAACCCCCGGTAGGCCGTCCCCTGCGGCGCCCGGCCGCCGCCCGACACGCCGCCGACGGTCGTGCCGTCGATGCCGTTGCCCGTCGCGTCGACGGCGACCGGCAGATCTCCGGTCTCGTTCAGGTTCCAATGGAAGTCCGCGTAGGCGTCGACCGGATGCCAGGTCATCTGGAAGGTCGCGAGGTCATTCGCGAGTTCCTCCGCCGTCACCACGCGATCGAACACCGTGACGCCCGAGATCTCGCCGTCGAAATAGCCGCCGGCGATGCTCTCCTTGTACGTCCCGTACCCGTTCCGGGCGGCGCCGACGACGAAGTTCCGGGAACTCCCGAAACCGGCGGCGGAAGCATTCTCCAGCCGGGAGACCGGCTCGCCGACGGCCGCGCCGCCCTGCGGCGTCACGTAGACGGCAAGCTCCCTGTTCCTGACGCCGCTCACCGTTATCGCCCTCACCGTCACCGCCACCTGATACCAGACGTCCGGCTGCCAGGCGACGGGCTGGGGCGGAACCGCCGCGTTGGCGTTGTTCGTCGAAGCGCCGGCCCAGGTCTGCATGCCGATGACCACCGCCCCGTTGGTGGCGATCGTCACCTGCCAGGCGTTGTCCGAATTATACCCGTCGTATGCCGCAGAGCCGTTCTTGCCGCCGCCGGCGCGGAACAGGACGTGCGGCAGCTTCGACTCGAAATTGATGTTGCGCACCCAGGCGACCGCCGTGCAGCTCCGATCCCTGGAAGCGACCGCATTGGTCACGACGAACGAACTCGTCGTGGTGGTGAAGCCGGAGAAGCACCTGGCGTTCGTCGTGCGGCAGCCCCAGACGTTGTTGGAGACGATGGCCTGATAGCCGTTGCCCGAGAGATCGGCGGACTGCGGACAGACGCCGACACCGTCAAAAGCAAACTGGAACATGAGATTCTGCTTGTTTGCAAAATCAGCCCGCACCGAGCCGGCCAGCGTCAGCAATCCGGCGAGCACCAGATGCGAGGCACGCGAAAAAGCACGAGTGTCAGTCACGGCAATCTCCTTTCACCATTGTGTTCGTGATTTTAGCACAAGCACCATCGGCGGTCAATGCCAACATCACACCGTTTGCGCAAAAATATTTATCGCATTATTTGCGCAACTCGCGCACAGGATGATATAATGCGGGCATGTCGCTCGTTCACACCCTCGTCGCTTCGGTCCGCGGAGTCGCAGGACCCATGGTCGCCCTCTGGTGCATTGCGGCGGGGCTGTCGATCGCCTATCTCGCCGTTCCCGCGTTCGCAGCGCGTCTCGAGCCAGTGCGGCTGTTCCAGCAGGAGCACGGATGGCTTGCGGCCGGCGCGGGGCGCATCGTCTTCTGCGGGCTGATCCCCGGCGTCTTCCTGGCGTTCGTTCCCGCCCTGCGTCCGCGTCGGCTGCTGGCGACCCTGACGGCGCAAGTCGCCTGGAGCGCGCTCTGGGGGATCGTCTGCGACGCCGGCTTCCGGCTGCAAGCCGCGTTCGTCGGGGCCGACCGCACGATCGGAACCGTCCTTGTAAAGACGGGGATCGACCAGTTCGTCTTCACGCCCCTGGTCATCGCCCCCGCCAACGCCGTTTTCTTCTTCTACCTGGCGCGCGACTTCTCGCTGGCGCGCGTCCGCGCGGAATGGCCGCCTCGCTTCTGGCGTGACCTGGTGGCGCCGAACCTCGTGGCGAACTGGTGCGTCTGGCTTCCCGTCCAGGCGGCGGTCTTTCTGTTTCCCGTGGATCTCCAGATCCACGTCAACGGCCTGGCCTGCTCGCTCTGGATGCTCCTCTGCCTTCAGCTCGGCAGAGCCTCGAAATGAAGACGATCCTCTATTTCCAGTCCTCCACCTGCGCCAGCAACCGGGCCAAGCTGGACGGCGCCCTCCGCTTCGCCCGGTCCTTCGGATGGCACATCGCCGTCATCCTCTTCGGCGAAGCGGCGCGAAGCCATCTTCAGCAGCGTTGCGAAAAGCCGAAGATTCGCGCCCTCGCCCGTTTTTGGAAGGCCGAGGGCGCGATTGTGGACTGCGGCGGCGCTCCGAACGAACTGAACGTCCGCGACTTCGGGCGCCTGCCCGTCGTCTTTCTCGACAAGAAGTGCGCGGGCTCGGCGCCGTGCGTCGCCTCGGACTCGGTCGCCATCGCCGAACTCGCCGCGCACGAGCTGCTGATGGCCGACTGCGCGGCCTATGGATTCGTCCCCTGGTTGAAACCCTTGAACTGGAGCCTTGAGCGGGGGCGCGAATTCGCCGCCCGCATCCGCCTGAACAACAAGGCCTTCGTACCTTTCCCCCGGCAAGAGGCGCCCGACAACCGGCTGGTCGAACGGATTTGCGCCTGGCTGCGCGACGCGCCCAAGCCCTTCGGGGTCTTCGCCGCAAACGACTACATCGCGTCGCTCGTCCTGACCGCAGCCGCCGCCGGGGGGCTGACCGTGCCGGATGAAGTGTCCGTCGTCGGCGTAGACGACGACCGGCAGCTCTGCACCCAGACCACGACGCCGCTGACCAGCATCCGCCCCGACCACGAGCGCGCCGGCTTCATGGCGGCGGAACTCCTGAACGAACGCATGCAACACCCGCAGCGCAAGGCGGAGACGCTACGCCTGTTCGGACCGGCGGACATCGTCCGCCGCAAGTCCGTCCGTCGCACGACGGGCAGAAATCTCGACGTCGCGGCGGTGATCGACCTGATTCGCCAGAAAGCCTGCACGGGGCTTTCCGCGCGCGAGGTCCTGGCGACGATGCACGGCAGCCGCCGCTGCGCCGAACTCCGCTTTCGCGAGCAGACCGGCCGATCCATCCTTGAGGAAATCCGCAGCGTCCGCCTCGAAACGGCCATGAGTCTGTTGCGGAACACCGATCTCACGGTTGCCGAGACCGCCCGGAAATGCGGCTACGGCGCAGCCGAACCGCTTCGCAAGATGTTCGTCGACACGTTCGGGAAATCGCCGCGCGCCTGGCGGCGAGGCGTCCGGCACGGAAGCATCACAGGCTGAAATCGCGTTTCCTCCCGGTCGGACGATGCCGCCCCAATCCCGGCTCACGGCAGGCGGCGGAGCTGGCGCACGGCCGCAGGGACGGCATCGCCCGCCTGCAGGACGATTCGGTTCTCGCCCGGCGCCAGCGCCACGTTCTCCCAGCGCACCACCTTCACTGCGTCCGGAACCTGCGTACCGACCGCGCGGCCGTTCACCGACAGCGTGACCGGCCCGACGTTGGCGAAGCCGACGACCGTACAGGTCGCGTTCGTCGTCGCCGTGGCGCGCTGCGAGCAGACGTGCAGGACCGGTGCCTTCGACCAGTTGGCCTGGAAGAGGTAGAACGCGTCCTTCTTCGTCGCCCGGTCGCGCGTCACCAGTCCCTTGTCGTTGATGCCGTTCTTGCCGCCCTCGCGACGCGCGTCGGCGGCGAAGTCGAACATCGCCCAGACGAACGAACCCCAGAGCCGCAGTTCGGCGACGATCTCGCGGTAGTTCTGCGCCATGAGCTTCACCTGCGTCTCCTCGGGATGGAGCGGACCGCCCGGGTCGAGGCGTCCCGGCGGCAGCGGATCAAGATGCTCGAACGGATTGCCCCCCGCGCCGTATTCGGAAATGGCGAGCATCCTGCGGCCCGACGCTGCAAACCAGCCGTCGAGGTCCTGGCGCATCGTCGTGTCGCCATACCAGCCGGGGTACGCGTTGAACGCCAGTTCGTCGGGCAGGTCGTTGAGCCGGCGCTTGGCCGGACGATCCGAGGCCGCGACGACGGGGCGCGTCGGGTCGAGCGCCTTCATCCGGTCGCGCACGTCGGCGAGCAGCGCCTCCATCCACCCTTCCTCCGCGCGATCCGGCGGAACGGCATTGTAGATCTCGTTGTAGAGGCTCCAGGCGAAGACGGACGGATGATGCCGGTTCTGCGCGATCATCTCGCGCGCCTGCTGCAGGAGATTCTCGCGGAAAGCCGCCGACCGCGAGAGCCAGTTGATCGCCGGCTCCTCGCACCACACCAGCAGCCCCAGCCGGTCGCAGAGCGCGAAGACGCGCCGGCTCTGCGGGTAGTGCGCGAGACGCACGGCGTCGGCCCCCACTTCCTTGATGAGCGCGAAGTCGCGTTCGTCCTCGGCCGCAGTCGCCGCCCAGCCGCACGCGCCCGCATCCTGATGGCGGTTCACGCCGCGCAGCTTGCGCTTCCGACCGTTCAGGTAGAACCCGTCCGCGCGGAACTCCGCCGTGCGGAATCCGAACGGAATGTCGATCGCGTCGCCGCTCGCGATCTCGACATGGACGGAATAGAGCTTCGGATGCTCCGGCGACCACAGTTCCGGCCGGTCGAAGCGGAAGGTCTGCACCTCCGATACCGCCGCCGCGCCGGGAGCGAGCACGCGCACCGTCGCCACGACCGTGCCGTTGGTGCTGATGTCGAGCACGACTCCGTCGGCGCCGTCGGTGACGGGATCGATGCAGGTCGCCGGCGTTTCGAGCCATTCCACGTCGCGGTAGATGCCGCCCATCAGCGTATAGTCGGCGCTCAACGGCGCGAGTTCGAGATCGTAGCGGTTGTCGGCGACGACCTCCAGCGCGTTGCCTGTCGGTTTGAGGAACGGCGTCGCCTCGACCGTAAACGCCGTGAAGGCGCCGGCATGCGTGCCGGCGAGCCGCCCGTTGATCTTCACCGTCGCCTTGCGCGAGACCGCGCCGAAGCGGACGAACTGCCGCTTCCCCGGCGTCGGGTCCGGCAGCGCGCGCACGTAGACCGCCGCCTTGCGGACGTAGGTGTCGGGCGAAACGGACATGCCGTAGCGGTCGTACGCATTCGTCCCCACGGGCGTCGCCGGTTCGCCGTCCGCCCCGTCGACGCCATTCCAGCAGTGCGGTACGCAGACTTCCTCGCCGTCGCACGTCCAGCCCGGTCCCGAAAGCGACCGCACCGTCCGCCCGGCCCGCGCCGGACACGCGCACAGGACGACCGCGACCACGACGGCGAAAACAACCGGCTTCACCCTTCCCTCCCTCCGCTCACCAGACGCCTTTCGCGCGCTTCTCGTACAGCTCGCCGCCCAGCTTCCGCGCGGCACGGGTCAGCTCCGGATACGGCCGGTCGCAGACATCGACGAAGCCGATCTGGTACGCCTCGCCGTCGCCGCGCCCGAGCAGCGGCTGGTCGCGATACTGGAACCAGTGGCAGCCGACGACGAGCGGATGCTGGAGGCAGCCTTCGACGAAGCGCGTGTAGCTGCGCGCGCGCTCCGCCTGGTTCCACACCGGCGCAAGCCCCGGCTTGAACATGCCGCGGTCGTAGCAGCCGAAATGGAACTCGCCGACGAGAATCGGCTTCTCGGCGCCCGGCGCGAACATCCGCTCGGAGAGGTTGAAGACGGAATTCGCATAGGCGTTGACCGTCACCACGTCGCAGTACTTCGCCGCCGTGCGCCAGAGTACGCCGGCCTGGCGGAAGCCGACGAAGCGGCTGCCGAGATAGAGCTTGCCGGGCGCCGCCGCCGCGAGTTCCTCCCGGCAGAGCCGGAAGTAGAGGTCGAGATACGGCGCCGCCGTCTCCTCGCCGACCTCGGGAATCCACTTCTGGAACTGCAGCTCGTTGTCGACGAAGAAGCCGATGCACATCGGATCCGTCGCCGCGTGCCGGAGCGCCGCATCGGTCGCGAACTTCTCGCGGATCGCCGCGCGCAGGTTCGGCTCGAAGGCCGGATCGGCAAAGTCGTAGATATGGAACTTCGCGTGCCGCTTCACCCCCTTCGCGCGTTCGAGCACGCTGACGACGTAGGGCTTGCGGGACGCCAGGGCGAGTTCGGGCGCGCTCCAGTTGCCGATGGTGTTGAGCCGCCACGAATCGAACCGCCGGAAGACGAGGTCGAAGTAATCGGCCGCGAAATCCCGCTTGCCGAACTTCTTCTCGAGATTCCAGATGGTGAACTTCATCTGCCCGTCGGCGGGGAACGGACCCTGGTACCAGTCGGGATGCCGGTTGCCGTCGGTGATGTCGGTCATGATGCGCGTGACGTCAAGCCCGACCGAGAAGAAAAGCGTCCCCTCGGGCGTGACGAGCCACCATTTTCCGTCCTTCCGCTCGGTGCGGAAATGCCCCGTCGCCCTGAGTCTCGGCCCCTTCGCCCAGCCGCCGAAACGGTCCCAGTCCTCCGGTGCGGGCTTGAGATGCGCGAGCTCCGCCGCAAGGTCGTCCGCCAGTTCGGCGTCGGCATGGACCTTGAACTTCCAGTCCGCATGCGCGAACTGCCCGTAGGCGTCGACGAACGGCACGTACGCCGACGGCGCCACGAAACGCCCCCTTTCCGGTTCGCCCTCAAGCCGGAGGTTGGCGAGCCGGAAATCGGGCAGGTCCTCGATTTCGTCCTCGTACGGCCACTGGAGCTGGAACGAGATCTCGGTGACGTGGTGCGTGTCGATCACATACGGCCCGCGCGCGCCTTCGGGGGCGCCGTACACCTCGGGATGCGTCAGCAGCAGCTTCATCGTCCCCTTTTCGCCGGGATTGAGTCCGATGCCCGTGTTGACGGAGCGATTCTTCCGGAAGATCGCCGTCGCATGGTCGCCCGAATCCCCGGCCGCGCCACCGGCCGCGACGTGCATCGTCAGCCGTCCCTGCCGCGTCTTCGAGAGGTTCTCGACCTCGACGGCGAGATATTTCGCGCCCGAGAAATCGAGTCCGCCCGGCGCCTGCAGCCGCAGGCCCGAGCCCCATTCCCCGCTGTTGAAGACGAGCGTCACGGCGTTGGTGCCCGCCGGCTCCATCCGCGCCTTGTACACGGGCGAGAAGTCGTTCAGCGAAAGGGCCGGGGCAATCCCCGCCCAGGCGATCAGACTCGACAGCAAACCGGCTTTCATCTCCCGACACCCCCTCCAGCGCCTACTGCGCGTACCGAAGTTCATACATCTTCTCCGCCACCTCCCGCACGGCGCGCGTCAGCGCGGGATAGGGACGGTCGCAGACATCGACAAAGCCGATCTGATAGTTCTCCCCGTCGCCGCGGCCGACGAGCGGCTGGTCGCGGTACTGAAACCAGTGGGAGCCGACGAAATACGGATGCCGCAACGCGCCCTCGACCACGCGCCGGTAGTTGCGGGCGCGTTCGCACTGGTCGCCGACGGGACAAAGCCCCGCCGAGAACATCCCGCGATGCAGGGTGCCGAAATGGAACTCGCTGTGCAGCACGGGCTTGTCGAACTTGGGCGCGGCGTAACTGCCGTCCGTAAAGACGGCGACGCTGTTGACGTAGGCGTTCACGGAAATGACGTCGCACCACGTCGCCGCCGCCGTCCACAGGGCTTCCGCATTGCGCAGGCTCTTGAAGCGGCACCCGAGATAGAGCTTGTGCGGCGCGGCGACGGCAAGCGCCTCCTTGCACGCCTTGAAGAACGGTTCGTAATAGGCCGTATCCGAGGGAAACGACAGCTCGTTGCCGAGGAAGAAGCCGATGCACATCGGATCGCCCGCCGCCGTCGCGGCGGCGGAACCCTCCGTGGCGACGGCCGCCGCCACCGCCGCCGCCAGCTGCTCGGCGAAGGTCTCGTCCAGCGTGTCGTAGCAGCCGGAGGACAGCTTCGGCAGCTCCGCCGCGCTGACGTCGATCGACAGCATGTAGGGCTTGCGCGAAAGCCGGGTGAGCGCGCCGTCCGACCAGTTGCCGATCGTGTTGACGCCCCAGGCGTCCAGCCGGGCGAGCACGAAGTCGTAGTAGTCGGGCGCGAAGTCGGTCTTGCCGAACTTCTTGCGCAGGTTCCAGGTCGGGAAGCTCATGGCGGCCTGCGGCGCCGAGACGTACCAGTCCTGGTGTTCGTAGCCGTTCGGCGCATCGCTGTCCGTCTTGATCACGTTGATGCCGAGCGAATAGAAGAGATGGCCCGACGGCGTGACCAGCCACCACTTCCCGTCCACCTTCTCCGTCCGGAAATGGCCCGTGGCCTCCAGCTGCGGCCCGTTCGCCCAGCCGCCGTATTCGTCCCATGCGGACGGCGCCGCCGCCAGTTCGGACCGCTCGCGCGCCAGGTCGGCGCACAGCTCGTCGTCCGCCCGGACCTTGTACTTCCAGCTGCCGTGGGCGTACTGCCCGTACGCATCGACGAACGGCAGGTAGTTGGAGACGGCGACCTTGCGGGCGTAGTCCGGCGTTCCCTCCAGCCGCACCCGGGAGAGCCGCAGGTCGAGCAACCCGCTGAACTGCCCTTCGTACGGCCAGATGACCTGAAACGAGATGTTGGTGACGTGCTTCGTGTCGAGCGTCCGAACGCCCTTCGCCCCTTCCGGACTGCCGTAGATGAAGTCGTGCGGCAGCTGCAGCTTGATCGTCGCCTTCTCGCCCGGATCGAGCGCCATCCCCGCATACGTGTCGCGCTCGGCATCCCTGATCTGCAGGCAGATGCGCTGCTGGTGCGACGCCAGGCTCTCGACGTCCGCAGCGAGATAGCGCCCGGCCGAAAGGTCGAACGAACTCTCCCCCGCAGGCGGGAGCAGGCGCAGGCCCGAAGCGTACTCGGCGGTCTGGCTCCTGAGCACGACGGACCCGCCGGACTCGAACGTCAGCCGTCCGCCGTAGACCGCCTCGACCCGGTCGGACTGCAGGGAAAGGTCCGCCGCCGCCAGCAGCGAACTCATTCCCACCAGCACGGAGGAAAGCCCAGCGCGCCTCATGCCCGCTCCGCCGTCCTCACCGGATGACCAGCGTCATGCCCGGCCTCCGCTGGCACTCGTAGCAGCCGATGTCGATGCGGGCCTTGCCCGTCGAGTCGAAGATGCGCGGATTTCCGGCTAGGTCCACGGACGGCTTGAGCGCCAGGGAAGCGGTGGTGCCGGCATTGTATGCGGCGCTGCCCGGCAGCGGCGTGAAATCGCCGCGGGCGAAATCCGCGAACAGCGACTCCGCCGAGGCCACCCGGTTGCCGACGCTCTTGGTCGCGGAACCGCCGATTGCCACGTCGTCCGTGAGATTGTACATGTATTTGTAGCCGCTGCTGTCGCTGAAGTCCAGCTTGACCGACGTGCGCTTGCCGCCGTCCTTCTGCGTTTCGCGGTTCCCGACGAAGATGTTGTTGTAGAAGAGAACCTGCCAGGAAGTGCAGTAGAGCGCGGCGGAATCTTCCGGCAGCGACCCCGCGACCTCGTTGTCGGCGACCGTGCAGTTTTCCATCGTCGTCCAGTCGTTGCTGCCGCCGTAACGCACGCCCGCCGTGCCGTCCTTGGTCTCGTCGGTGGGCTCATAGCGGTTCCCGACGATCAGCAGGTTGGAGAGATGGATGCTCTTCGCCCCGTATTCGACAAAGACCGCGCCGCCCGCATAGGCCCCGGACGCGGACGTCCCCTGCACGACGTTGTTCGAGATGACGCAGTGCGTAATCGTGGAACCGGACCCGGAAAGCACGACGCCGGCGCCGGCGGCGTTGCCGCCGTCGGCCAGCGCGAGCCCGCCGCGGATGACGCAGTTCGAGACGCTGGCGCCGCCGGCAATGCGCAGATTGCCGCCGTACTGGTTCTTCACCTTTCCGTTCTCGACGGTCACGTTCGCAAGCGACGCGCCGGAGTGGTTCAGCTCGATGGTGCGGAAATAGTAGGTGTTGGGCGTTGCGGCCGTATTCCTGAGCACCACCGCCTCCGGCGTCGCGCCCATGCCGACGATCGTCAGGGCCTTGGTGACGGAGATCTGCCCGGAAGATTCGTAGACGCCCGCGTTCAAGCGGAGCGTGTAGCCGTCGTAGGCCGCGCCGACGGCCGCCGCCAGGCTGGCATAGCCCGTCTCCGGCGTATCATACGGGAACGCGGCGCCGGCATTGCCCGGCTGCACGTAGACCGTCGACGACGCCACCCGCACGTACCCCTCGTACGTCATCTCGGCCGACTCTTCCTCGCATTCGTTCGTCGCCGTGATCCGGACGGTGTAGATGCCCGGCTGCGCATACGCATGGTCGATCGTCAGCGCCGCCGTCGTCTCGTTCGTGGTGCCGTCGCCGAAGTCGTAGGTGAAGACCATGTTCTCGGGGGAGGCCGAATTCTCGGTCGTGTGCGTGAACGTGACCGTCGAAGGCGCCCAGACCGAACTGTACTCGCCCGACACGATGCGGACCGTCAACTCCGGCTTCTGGTATTCGTAGCAGCCGATGTCCACCGCCCCGCTCAGGCGCGGATTGCCGTCGAGGTCCGTCGCCGAGGCCTCGGCGCCGCGCGGATCCGAGCCGCCGGCGTCGACGAGCGCGCTCCCGGCGACCGGACGGTAGTCGCCGGCGACGTAGTCGGCGAAGTCGGCTTCGTCAATGTAGACGAGCGTCGGATAGGACGACTGCGACAGGGAATCCTGGGAGGTCGCGCAGTTGAGGAATTCCGCGCCGCTCGCATTCGGCTGGTTGCCCGCCCACTCCTTGGCCGTGACGCCGTCTTCGCCCGTGTTGCCGAAGATCACGCAGTTGAAGAGGTGTTGGGTGGCGGTCCACGACCAGATGCCGTACTTCCGGTTGTTGACGACGGTCAGGTTGTAGAGATAGCTCGTGCCGCCCATCAGCACGCCGCCGCAGGCCGAACCCTCGACCAGGCTGTCCTCGACGCGCGCCGAAGAACTGTAGACGCAAAGGCTGCCGGCGTTGTAGTTCTCGTTGGTTCCGCCGACGAGGCGGCAGCGGCTCATCTTGGCCGTGCTGTCGAGGTACACGTTGGCGCCCTTCTTGTCGGCGGCCGTCACCGTGCCACCGTAGATCAGGGAGTCGGCCATCGTCCCGGCGCCGTTCATGCGCACATTGCCGCCGTCGTTGGTGGAGACGCCGCCGTAGATGGTGCAGGCCTCGATCTGGCCGGCATACTGGTAGACGTTGCCGCCGACATTGGCGCACGTGCCGCCGTAAATGGTGCAGCCGCGCAGCGTGCCGCTGTCGAGATAGACGTTGCCGCCGCGCTTGGTCGCCTGCCCGCCAAGGATTTCGCAGTTCAGCACGAGGGCGCCGGCGCTGCCGACGTAGAGATTGCCGCCCTCGGGATTGGCGCTCGCGTTCTTGACGCTGCCGTCCCGGATGACGCAGTCGACGAGCGTGCCGCCGTTCATTTCGATCGCGCCGCCCTTGTCGGCCTTCTGCGTGGACTCGCCGACAATCGTCAGATTCGTGACCAGCGGCCCCGCCGCGTTCATGCGCAAGGTGCGATAATTGCCCGCCGACCGGATGACCACCTGATCGCGACTCTCGGCGTCGCCGATCAGATTGGCCTTAAGATCGAAACCGTACTGCTGATCCGTCGAATACTCGCCGGGCTGCACGTAGATGTTGTTGCCGGCCGTGCCGCCGCCCAGTTCAAAGGCCTTGTCGAGCGTCTGGACGGCCGTCGCCGCCGTGAGGCCGTCGTTGGCGTCGTCGCCGTCGGTAGCGACGTAGTAGTCGGTCGCCTGCGCCGTACACGCCATCAGACCGGTCATGAGAATACCCAGCGTCTTCATCGTCTTCATTCGCAAACCTCCGTGGAATCAGGGACACCCCGCCCTTGATTTTATCGCGATTCTATCACAGATAAACGACCGAACGCAAACCAAAACCGCATCACGAGACAAACGGAAATCGAACCGTTCACCGGCATCCGGAATTTGCCGCGCCGGCGGCACCCTGCACTTGACGACCAGTCTGGGGATGGTGTACAATGCCGCCAACTCCGCCATGACCACCATCCTCTTCATCACCGACTTCGTCGCCGGCTCGCGGTTGCCCCAGCTCTCGGGCATCCGCGAGGCCGCGTCCGAACGCGGCTGGCATGTGGAGGAAGTCGAGCTGGCGCGCCTTACGGAGCCGCTCGCCTCCGTCTGCGCCTACTGGAAGCCCATCGGCTGCATCGTCGAAGGCTCCGGCCAGCACCATCCCACGCCCGCCACGTTCGGGGACGTGCCCGTCGTCTGGCTGGATCCGCCGACGGAAATCCTCGAGAACCCCGCCGCGACCACGCTCGTCAACGACAACGCCGCCATCGCCGACCTCGCCGTCGAAACGCTGACGGACACGGGCGCGGCCGCCTACGCCTTCATCGGCTGGTCGCGACGCGTCCGCTGGAGCCGCGAACGCGAGGACCGCTTCACCGCCCGGCTCCGGGCGCTCGGCAAGACCTGCCGCATCCTCGCCGACCCGTGGACGCTCGGCAACAAGACCGACTTCGCGACGCGCCTGCGGCCGTTTCTCGGCGCGCTCCCGCGCCCCTGCGGCATCTTCGCGGTCAACGACAGCTTCGCGTCCGTCATCCTCGACCTCTGCAAGGTCGACGGCATCGCCGTACCCGGCGACTTCCATCTCGTCGGCGTGGACGACGATCCGGCCGTCTGCGACTACACGACGCCCTCGCTCACGAGCATCCGGCCCAACTTCACCCAGGCCGGTCGCCGCGCGGTCCGGCTGCTGTCCGCGCTCGTGGACGCGGCGTCCGCGCCGCATCCGCCGGGAAGCCGCCCGGCCACGCACGAAACCTACTCGCCGCTGGGCGTCACCCGGCGCCTTTCCACCCGCCGGATCACCTCTTCGCGCCACAGCATCGGCGCGGCCATCGACCTCATCCGGCGCGAAGCCTGCAACGGACTCAAGGCCGCCGACGTCGTCAGGGCGCTCGCCGTCTCCGAACGCCTCGCCGAGACGCGCTTCAAGGCGGCGACCGGCAAACGCATCACCGAGGAGATCACGGACGTCCGCTTCGAACGCGTCCTCGAACTCCTGTCGAATCCGAAGCAGGCCCAGTCCGCCATCGCCAATCTCTGCGGCTGGGGTTCTTCCATCTATCTCGAACGCCTCTTCAAGCGGCGCATGGGCATGACCATGCGAGACTGGCGAAAGGCGCACGCATGAGCGGCTCCCTCTCGCCCGTCCTCCGCACCGCCCTGCCGCTCGTCCTGGCGCAGCTCGCCTTCGCCGCCAACACCTTCGTCACCCAGTTCTTCCTCGCGCGCCATTCGACGACCGCCTTCCATGCGTCGCTGCCGGGATCGATGCTGGCCGTGACCGTCTGCGCCTTTTTCATCAACACCTTCGGCTACGCCGGCACGCTCGTCGCCCGGGAACACGGCGCCGGCGACGAACGCGCCGCCGACGCGACGTTCGCCAGTTCCGTCCTGCTCACGCTGCTCTCGGCGCCGCTCTTCGCGCTGGCCGCACCGCTCGGGGGCGCCATCCTCGGCGCCTTTGGCGCGAATCCCGCCGTCCTCGCCGCCGAAACCGCCTACTTCAGGATCCTGCTCGCCAACGGCTTCCTCACCGCGCTCGCCGCCGTCCTCGGCGGCTACTTCACCGGCCGTGGACGGACGCGGCTCGTCGGCGCGACGACCGTCTTCGGCTTTCTCCTCAACATGGCGACCGCCCCGCTCTTCATCGACGGACGCTGCCACCTCCCCACCGAAGGCGTCGTCGGGGCCGGCTGGTCCGCCACCATCGCCCACGGCGTGACCTGCCTCGTCCTCGCCGCCTGCATCCTCCGGGAAAGGCGCCTGGCCGAACTGGCCGCGCCGAACCGGCCAAGCCTGCTGGCCGTCCTCCGGTTCGGCGTTCCCAACGGCCTGCGCACCGTCCTCGAAATCGGCGGCTTCTTCTGCTTCACCGCGTTCGTCGCCGAATGCCCGACTGCCGCCGTCGCGGCCTCGACCGCCGTCTTCGCCGTCAACAACATTCCCTACAGCGTCGTCCAGGGACTCGCCGCGGCGCTGGAAATCCTCATCGGACGCGCCAGCGGCAGACGGGCCCTCGCCGAAGTGCGCGGCCTCTTTCGCGCCACGACGCTCCTCGCCCTCGCGATCGGACTCATCTACGCGCTGCTCCTCCTCTGCCTTACCGACGCAATGCTCGGCCCGTTCCTGAAAGACCGGAGCGTCCACCTTGCGGACTTCCGCGAAACGGCGCGCCTGCTCGTGCTGATCGTCCTCGCCAAGACGTTCTTCGAGACGATGACGCTGGTGCTGCAGGGCGCGCTGCGCGGACTCGGGCGGACGGCCGCCGTCTGCCGCGTGCAGGCGCTTTCCTCGTTCCTGGTCTGGATTCCCGCCTACTGCCTCGTGCGCGCCTTCCACCCGACGGTTCCCGCCTACTGGGCGACGATGGTCCTCTCGGGCCTCGCCTCCTGCGCTCTGCTCGGGCGCGCCTTCGGCCTGACGGCGCGACGGCGGCCAGCCGGGGCAGCCGACGCAAGCCCGGCAGCGTGAACGGTCGGCGCTCCGGCCCGAAGACGGCGCGTCCCGGAAGCGGAACCGCTCCCGGGACGCGCAAACGGAAGGGATCGCCCCTTCCGCACCCGTCCGGTCGTCAGGACCGGACGCGTTGCCTCACGTTCCGCACCTTTCCCCGCCGCAGCCCTTCCAGAGCCCGTGCAGGTTGCAGTACGCGAAGGCATGCCTGACCTTCTCGTCCGGCAGCAGCATGAACGTCGCCTGCGGCCGGTCGCCGGGACGCAGGCAGCGGCGCTGACAGCCGCAGTCGGTTTCGACGGCGATCCACTCGATCGAATGCGCCGCCAGCATGGGATGATCCTTCGCCCCGATCTTCACGGTCACCTTCCCCTTGCCGTCGCACGTGCAGACGGGGACGTGATGCTCCTGCGATCCGTCCGTCGTGTTCGCTACGATTTCCGTCATCGCCGCGCCACAGCAGACGGTCTCGACCGGAGTTTCCCTGACGACGGCGATGATCTTGCCGCACGTCGAGCACTTGTAGAACTTCATCATCGCTTACCTCCCTTTCGTTCGCATCGCCCGAGACGGGGAGAATAGCGGCTTCGCCACGCGGCGAGACCGATCCCGCCCGGAACACCGCATAGTGTACCTTCTTTGCCGCCGGAATTGTGTTGTGATAACAACGGGGCCGCGCCGACCTCACCGCGCCCCCGGAATCAGCTCCAGGATCTGCCGGATCGGCATGCACATGCCGTTCGCCTCCAGCGAGCGCCCGGCCTCGAGAATCTGCTTCGCGCACGCGTACATCGCGGGATAGGCGGCGCGCAGCAGGTGATTCGCGTAAATGACGACGTTCGCGCCCCAGTCCGCAAGTTCGGCTTCCGTGAACTGGTTGTAGGTCGTCGGTACGAGCACGAGCGGCACGGCGGAGAATTCCGCGCGGAAGCGCCGGCAGAACTCCCGGATGTCCGCACCGTCCCGGTGCTTCGAATGGATCATCACGCCGTCCGCCCCGGCGCGCACCGCGGCAAAGGCCCGCTCAAGCGCCGCGCCGACGGAACAGCCGGCGATGAGCTCCTCGATGCGGGCGATGATCATGAAGTCCGGCGTGACCTGCGCCCGCTTGCCGGCGGAGATCTTCGCGCAGAACTCTTCCGCCGACGCCAGCTCCTGCTTCACCTCCGTCCCGAACAGCGAATTCCGCTTGAGCCCGACCTTGTCCTCGATGATCACCGCCGAGACGCCGTTGCGCTCGAGCGTCCGCACCGTGAAGACGAAGTGCTCGGGAATCCCGCCGGTGTCGCCGTCGAAGATGATCGGCTTGGTCGTGCATTCGAGGATGTCCGTCAGGGAGTGAAGCCGCGTCGTGAGGTCCACCGCCTCGATGTCCGGCTTGCCCCTTGAGGTGGAGTCCGTCAGCGAGGAGGACCACATGCCGTCAAACGCACGGACGCCGTCCTCCCCGACGACCTCGACGTTTTCGGCGATAAGGCCGGAAAGTCCGGAATGCGCCTCGATGATGCGGACGATCGGCTTGGCCGCGATCAGCCGGCGGAGCGTCTTGAGCCGCACGTCGGGGGTCGTGCCGATGCTGCGGGCGTTTTCCACCAGCGCCGTCGAGTCGATGCCCTTCGTGTAGGGAATCTCGATGAGTTCGCCGCCCCATTCCTTCAGCGCCGCGATGACCTCGGCGCGCAGGATGCTGTCCGGACCCGTCTTCCAGTCGTCGCCGTGAATGATGTAGTCCGGCCTAAGCCGGCGCAGGTTGGGCACGTAGCTCCACTCGTCCTGGGGAACGACGCGGGCGACGCCCTTCTGGTTCAGAAGCACGGCCTCGCGCTGGGCGTAGGTAAGGTAGGGCAGGCGCTTGTACTTCGCGATGGCCCTGTCGGTGAAAAGCCCGACGGTCAGGTCGCCGTACCTGGCGCCTTCCCGGATGATGTTGACGAGACCGGGATGGATGATGTCCCCGATCATGCCGAGATAAACGGTCTTGTTCATGGCTTGTAGGTTACTGCGATGCCGTATTCCCGCAGGGCGGCCTTCAGGACGCGGAAGAAGGCGACGACGTCGGGGGCGTCTATCGCGCCCAGGGCGCACAGGCGGAAGGTGCGGGCCGAGCCGACCTTGCCGGGATAGATCGTGAATCCGCGCGCATAGCAGTAGTCGTGGACCTGCTCGAAGGACCAGTTCGGGTCGTCCGGATAGACGACGGACACGACCAGCCCCGCCTGATGCTCGCGCCTGACGAGATTCCTGAAGCCAAGCTCCCGAAGCCCCGCGTGGATGGCCTCGAAAACGCGCGTATGGCGCGCCCACTTGGCCGCCTCGCCCTCGGCCCAGTACTCCTTCAGGGCCTGAATCGTCGCGTAGATCGTCTGCACCGGCGGCGTGAACCGCATCTCGCCCGTCCTTTCGAAGCCATCGTACTGCAGGAAGAGGTTGCAGTAGTACGACCGCAGCGGATAGGCGGCGGACGCCCGGATGAGGTCCTCGCGGCCGATGACGAACGACAGCCCCGTCATCGACTGCAGCCCTTTCTGCGCCGAGGCAAAGAGGAAGTCCACGTTGTCCCGGACGATGTCGATCGGCCGCATCGCGTAAGTCGAGGTCGTGTCGACGACGAAGGTGCAGCCGTGCCGGTGGGCGACCGCGCCGATCTCGCGGATCGGGTTGAGGACGCCGGATCCCGTCTCATGGTGCGTCGTGTAGACGACGGCGACCTCGGGATCGGCCGCCAGCGCGGCCTCGACGGACGCCGGATCGATCGGCACCTCAATCGGCAGCCGCAGGTCCAGGCAGGGCAGGCCGTAGGCCGCGCACACCTCCGCGCCGCGCGACGAGTACGCGCCGTTGTCGGCGATGAGGATCTTCTTCCCCGCCGGCAGCAGCGAGTTGATGCAGACGTCGATGTTGACCGTGCCCGAGCCGCAGAAGAGAACCGCCGTATGGCGTTCGTCGCCGTGCACGACCCGCACGAGATCGCGGCGAAGCGTCTTCATGAGGCCGGCAAATTCCTTTTCGCGCGGACAGATGTCGGGCACGACCTGCGCCATCTTGACCGAATCGGTCGTCGTCGCCGGGCCCGGATTCAGGAGTATGTTGCGTTGCATGGTTTGAAAGCGGTGCGGATGTCGGCGGGACGGAACGTCAGCGGGCGGAAAACGTCGCCATGAACAGCTCCTTGTTCGCCTGCGGCGGCTCTTTCGGGCGGCCGAGGTCCTTGCGCGCCCCCTTGGCGACGCGAAGCTCGAGGAATCGCGGCGCCGGGCGGCCGGACGGACGCGAGAACGGCAAGTCGGGCGACCGGACAAGCTCGTAGCCGCAGGCCGCCGCGACGGCGGAAAGGTCGATTGCGCCGCCGACCGTCGGCTGGCCGCCGACGGAATCATGCGCCGCGTTGTTCAGGACGACGTGCGTCAGGTTCGGGCAGGCCGACTGGCCGACGATCGCCAGGCTCCCCATCTGCATGATCGCCGCACCGTCGCCGTCGAGACAGACCACCTGGCGGTCCGGCCGCGCCCTGGCGATGCCCAGGGCGATCATCACGGCGTGTCCCATCGAGCCGACCGTCAGGAAATCGTGTCCGTGTCCTTCCCCGCGGCGAACGCGCGTCTCGTACAATTCGCGCGAGATCATGCCAGTCGTCGCAACCACCGCGCACGACTGCGGCAGCGCGTCAAGCAGCCGCTCGATCGCCAGCTCCCGCGGCAGGTCCGCGATGTCCGGCCTGGGCGACCGAAGCCTGTACTCGCCGAAAGCGCCCCGCTTCGCCACCAGCGCCACGGGACGCCGCTCGCGCCGGGCCTGCGCGGCGGCGGCAGCGACCTGCTCGGCCCACCGCCGCCCCCGGCCGTCGGCCCCGGGCTCGTCTTCGGCCGCCAGGACTGCCGCCGGAATCCCCAGCGTCTCGAAGAGCGGCAGCGTGATCTTGCCCTGCTTCGCGTGCTGCGGCTCGTCCTGCTCTCCCGGCCTGCCGCGCCAGCCGACCAGCAGCAGCATCGGTATCGAATACACCTCCGGATCGGCCAGCGAAACGAGCGGATTCACCGCATTCCCCTGTCCCGAATTCTGCATGTAGACGCACGCCAACCGGCCCGTCGCCAGGTAATGCCCGGCGGCCAGCCCGACCGCCCCGCCCTCGTTGGCCGCAATCACGTGCCTGGCCGCGCAATGGTCGGTGACGTAGGCGCAGAAGTTCTTGAGCAGCGAATCGGGTACGCCGCAGAAGAAGTCCACGCCGGACGACTCCAGGGATGAAACGAATTCCTCGACCTCGATCATGCCTGCTCCTACAGCGAGAGCGACTTTTCCAGCGCCCTCAGGTCCTCGACCGTGTCGCATTCGACGATCTCGCCCGGATGCACCTCGTGAATCGTGAGGTCAAGCCCGTCCCGGACGAGCCGGTCGACGACATCGTCCCAGAAGAGCTGGGCGTTTTCCGGCTTGCTGGCCGCATCCAGCACCGCAAGGGCGACCCGCGCCGCGTCCGGCTGCTTGAAGTAGCTGATGCCGACCATGTTGAAACAGTCCCGCCCGCCCTTTCCGACGCGCGTGATGCGGCCTTCGGACGTCTCGAAGACCCAGTCGTCGGACTTGCCCGGAATGAACTTGCCGAAATAGCCGGAATGCTCGAGCGGCCGGCAAAGCAGCGTCTCCGACGGCACGAACAGGTCCGCCTCGCAGACGAAGCAGTCCGCCGACGCCATCTGCGCCGCGGCGGCCGCAATCGAACTGATGTTGTTCTTGGTCCGGTACGCGCCGTTTTCGATGAGCCGCACCTGCGGAAAGCGCTTCGGCAACTCCCTGAACTGCTCCTTCCTGTACCCGACGACGACGTAGACGTCGTCCACCCCCCGCCGCGCGAGCGCCGCCAGCACCGTCTCGATGAGCGGACGCCCGAGCACCGGCACCAGCGGCTTCGCCGTCCGGTCGGTGAGCGGCCTCATCCGCGAGCCCAGCCCGGCCGCCATCAGGATCGCCACCTCGTGGCGGCGCCCCGAACGCTTCACCAGCACCTGCTGCCCTTCCGCGCTCAGCTCCGGCGCAAAGGCCATGTCCAGCGCCTTCGAGAACTTCGCCGCAGTCGTGAAGGAGATGTTGACGCACCCGGAAAGCACCTTGGTCACGTACGGGCGCGAAACCCTGAGCCGCCGCGCCAGCTCGGACTGCGTCATGTCGCGCTCCTGCATCCGGCCGACGATCTGCTTCAGGAAATCCTGACTCGCCCTGTTGATCGTTCGCTTCATCGCCTCTGTTAACCTTTAGGTTGCGCATAGGTTAACATATCGGGTTACGCCTGTCAACCGCCTGCAGGCGCACAAGGCCGGCAAGCCGCCGCGCTTCGCGCCGGTCAATGCTCGCCGTCGGCCGCGAAATCGACCTTTTCGCAGCTGCACGCGGCCTTGAAGTCGTAGAAACGGTTGCGGCCCTCGCAGCCGGTCACGCCGGCATGGAACGTGGCGGGGATCTCCGGATTCTCGTAGCCGAATCGGACGGAGCCGCATTCGACGGTCATGCGCCGGTAGAAGCGGCCCTCCTGCACCTTGACCTTGAGTTCGTAACGGCATTTCGCCTTGAACGGCGCGCGCGCATAAGCCGCAAGATACCAGCTCGGCTTGCCGTCCTTCCAGTAGTAGTGCCAGACGTTGATGCCCTCGTTGTAGAGCACGACCTCGATGTGCCGCTTGAACGCGTGCCGTCCCCGGTCGTCCCGGTCAAGCTCGGGCGTCAGCACGATGAGCGGCGCCATCAGATGGTCGAAGCTCATCGTCGAAGAAACCTCGATTGTGCTGCCCGACAGCCGCCGCGGATGGACGATACTCGCGTAGACCTCGGTGACGTGGTTGGCGTAAAGCTCCTCGTCGCCAACCCCTTCCGGACACGGGTTCTCGATGTGATCGTCCTTCTGCACGAACGCGTGCGCATAGTCGAAGCGCATCGACTTGAACACGATCCACTCCGCCGGATCCCACTTGCCCCTCGCAAAGTCAAACGAAATGCGCGTCGATTCCATATGCCGCTCCTCGCTTTCTCTTTCCTGCGTTTGCCAACCCGCTGCCGGGTCCCGGCATTATACCAAATCCGCCCTTGGGGCTGACCGCCGCGAACGACCGCAAAATTCTGTCAGAACTCGGCGCAAACGTCGCCTTACTGGATGTGAGGGCGAGATGGGCTTGCCCGCAACGACAAAGCGAAAACGCAAAGAGGTGTGACATGAACCAGAAGAACATCATCGCGAAAACCCTGATCGCCGGACTCGCCTGCGTGGCTTGCTGCGGCGCAACCCTCGCAGCGTCGCACGGCGGGAGCAAAGCGCCCCAGAAAGCGCCGACGCATCAGCAGGCCCCGGCGCCCAAAGGCGGCAACGCTCGCGGACAGCATCCCGCTCCTGCGCACAACCAGAACGGCCGCCTACGCGGTGGGCTTCGCCCGGCTGACGTTCACGGCGCACCCGTCACGCGCCGTGCGCCCGCCCCGGCTCACCGCGAACCGCCGCCGCCCGCGCACCATCACGGCGGTCATCACGAGGGCGCGGGATGGACTGCCCTCGGAGCCACATTGATCGGCGGCCTCATCGGGGGAATCGTCGGCGCTTGCAACTGATGCCGACGACAACCAAGCCCCGATCCCCTGTCTCCGACCACCCGGCAAGTGTCCTAAAGTGTCCTAAAACACCGTTCGGCGCTTGTTCGGGCGGTTCGCCACGCAGACCGGAAACGCGCGGAACCCCTTGGATTTGCACACCGGTCCGCATGATGGAGCATCCAAGCCCCTGCTCACATTTCTCCGCAACACATTATCCAACCGTTTTCACTCCGCTACCTTTTCAGAATCTTCAGATTTGGGTACGCGGATCGCGTTTGAAAATATTGCACCGGAATTACTGACCTGAAAACAATGGCGGCTGGTCTGCCAGTGAAAGTGTCCATCTTGCAATCTCGCAATCACGAAAACTCATCCCGATGTCGAGGCCGGACTTCTCCTCCGCGCCGCCTCCGCAAGTAGCTTCTCGTCCCCACCCAGACTGATGCCGATCAGGTAAATCCGCTTCCACTTCCCACCTTCCGCAGCCAGGAACTCCGGCAAATGGCGCTTGCTCATCCCGCGGACCTTGGCCTGCCCGTCCAACGCCTTCAGCACGACCGACGCCGCAACAACGTATTCCTTCCAACCCCAACCGGTAAGAATCAAAGTAGTCGTCATTCGCTCTTTTCGTAAGGCGCGAACATTGTATCATAATTTGAATACATTCATCCATTTGTTGCCCAGATTCTCTGCCCACATCTGTCTCAATGGGAAAGTCGCAATATCCCGTGGCGCAGTTTCAAAGAGGGGAAAAGGGACGCCGCAAAGGACGCAAAGAGGTGTGGACGCGCTTCCACGTGCCAGCCGGGTGTTTTTGGCCGCAAAGAACACAAAGAGGCGTGGACACGCTTCCACGTGCCAGCCGTTTTTTTTTTTTGTTTGTTTGTTTGGCCGCAAAGAACGCAAAGATCGCAAAGAGGTGGTGCGGCAAACAATG